>JAQUVQ010000017.1 GCA_028693285.1 Smithellaceae bacterium | reverse complement strand
GTTCTTATTGCACGGAGAAAACCGATTGTCAATGAATTCTTCTTTATATTTAATACGTTGTCCGTAGGACGCCATGATGTGTAAATGGGGTGCGGGACTTCAGGCGGGACTTCAGGCTAGACGGGGCTAAAGTCCTGCGCTACATCAATCACGGGATTTGGCGGATTAAAATCCGCTCTGAACTGAAAAAGGATCGTTGACGTTTATGAAAATCACCAGTGCCGAATTTGTCAAAAGCGCCGTCTGGCCGAATCAGTATCCGCCGGGCATCCTGCCGGAAATTGCCTTTGTCGGGCGATCCAACGTCGGGAAATCTTCCCTGATCAACGCGCTGGTCGGCCGGAAGAGCCTGGCCAAAACCAGCAATACGCCCGGCCGGACGCAGTTGATCAATTTCTTTACCGTGAACAACCGGCTCTTCTTTGTGGATTTGCCGGGGTACGGCTTTGCCAAAGTGCCTCAGTCCGTCAAGAAGGACTGGGGGGCAATGATCGAAACCTATCTGCGGGAGCGGCGGAATCTGGCCCTGGTGATCTTTATCCTGGACATTCGGCGCGATCCGGGCAGGGAAGACCTTTCCCTGCGCGACTGGCTGAAGCATTACCGCATTCCCTACGCGGTGATTCTGACAAAGTCGGATAAACTGTCCAACCAGCAGGCGCTGGGGCAGAAGAAGCTCATTGAAAAGGCGATGGGGAAGGGCGCTTCGGGAAACACGATTCTTTTCTCCGCAAAAACCGGAAAGGGCACGGAGGAACTCTGGCAGTTTATCGAAAAGCACCTGGCCGGTCTGGAAAGTATTTAGCTTTCATGGACGTTCTATTGCGCCGTTGCACAGAGGCCTCTGACCGGCCGGTCATTGTTTCCGGCGGCGCAAAGACGAATCAAGAAGAAAATCCGGAGGTTTGATTTCGCGGCGGATTTTAGGGAAAATTGCGCATATTCTGAACGGTGGTCAAATATATATGTCAATTATTACAATATCTTATAATCTAAAATCAAACTAAATTCATCTTCTGCGCTTGACACGGTAAATAAAGTGTGTTAGCCGACGGACGCTGATCCGACAATGCGTCGGACGGATTTTTTCAGGGCTGCTTATACAAATTACGAGGTGCGAACACGTGGTAAAAGATAACGAAAAAATTGGTGCGGTAATGGTGGTCGGCTCGGGTATCGCCGGCATTCAGGCCTCTCTCGATCTGGCCAATTCAGGAATGAAAGTCTATCTCGTGGAAAGCGGGATCAGCATCGGCGGCGTCATGGCCCAGCTGGACAAAACCTTTCCCACGAACGACTGCTCCGCCTGCATTTTGTCTCCGAAGCTGGTCGAGGTCGGACGCCATCCGAATGTGACGATCAAAACGCGGCGCACGGTGGAATCCGTGGAAGGCGAGCCGGGAAAATTCAAGGTCAAACTCACCTCCGCCCCCCGCTACATCAACCTGGACAAATGCACGGGCTGCGGCGATTGCGCCAAAGTCTGCCCCATCACGGTCAAAGCGGAGTTCAACGGCAATTTAAGCGAAAGAAAGGCCGTCTATCGGCACTTTCCGCAGGCCATTCCCAGCGGCTTCGCGATCGACAAGCTGGGCACTTCGCCCTGCAAGGCCGGCTGCCCGACGCACATCAGCGTTCAGGGTTATGTGGCGCTGATCGCCGAAGGGAAATTCAAGGAAGCCCTTAAACTGATCAAGCAGGACAACCCGTTCCCCATCGTTTGCGGCCGCGTCTGCAACCACCCCTGCGAAACCGCCTGTATGCGCGGCAAGGTGGATGAACCGATCGACATCATGCACCTGAAGCGTTTTGTCGCGGATCTGGATTTAAACAGCGACACGCGCTATCTGCCGGAAAAGAAAGAAAGCAAGGGCAAGAAAGTCGCCGTGGTCGGCGCCGGTCCTTCGGGTCTGACATGCGCCTACTATCTGGCCATTGAAGGCTACGATGTGGAAGTTTTTGAAGCCCTGCCCGTGGCGGGCGGCTGGATGGCGGTCGGCATTCCCGAATACCGCCTCCCCAAGAACGTTCTGAACGCGGAAATCAAGGTTATTCAGGATCTGGGCGTCAAAATTCACCTCAACACCAGAATCGGCAAGGATATTTCCTTCGACAAACTCAAAAGCGACTACAGTGCGATCTTCATCGGCTGCGGCACGATGAAGAGCAGCAAGCTCAATATTCCCGGCGAAGACATGCAGGGCGTGGTTCACGGGGTGGATTATCTGATGAAGATCAACCTCGGCGAAAAAGTCGCTCTGGGCGACCGGGTGGCGGTCATCGGCGGCGGCAACGTTGCGATGGACGCGGTCCGCACGGCGGTGCGCAGCGGCTCCAAGAATGTCTTTATTCTCTATCGCCGGACCCGCGCCGAAATGCCCGCCTCTCCGGAGGAAATCGAAGAAGCGCTGGAAGAAGGAATTGAAATGAAGTTCCTCGTTGCCCCCAAGCGCGTGGTGGGCAAGGACGGAAAAGTGACGGGCATCGAATGCACGCGCATGGAACTGGGCGAGCCGGACAAGAGCGGCCGCCGCCGTCCCATTGAAATCAAAGGCTCCGAATTCATCGTCGAATGCGACGCCATTGTTCCGGCCATCGGCCAGGAAGCGGATCTCTCCTTCATCACCAAGGAAAGCGGCGTCTCCATCAATAAATGGAACAACCTGGATTTTGATCAAATCACTTACGCAACCAACGTTGCCGGCATTTTCACCGGCGGCGACGTTTCCACCGGTCCGCAGACCGTGGTCAAAGCCGTTTTTTCCGGCAAGGAAGCGGCCAAATCGATTGATCGTTATCTGCAAGGTCAGGATATGAAGGCCGGCCGCGAAAAAGACTGGACCAAAGACCTGGCGGACAAAGCGGACCTCTCCGATGTTCCCAAAGTATCCCGGGAAAAATATCCGAACATGAAACCGGAAGAGCGCCGCACCAGTTTCCAGGAAGTCGGCATTGGCTTTTCCGAGGCCCAGGCGATCGCGGAAGCGCATCGCTGTCTGGCCTGCGGCATCTGCTCCGAGTGCTACCAGTGCGTCGAGGCCTGTATCGCCAAAGCCATCGATCACGACATGAAGATGGAGGAAGAAACGATTGAAGTCGGAGCCGTCATCGCATCGGCCGGCTTCCAGGTTTTCGACGCCAGCCAGCGCGGCGAATACGGCTACGGCATATACAAGAACGTGGTCACCGCGCTTCAGTTCGAGCGTATCCTGTCCGCGTCCGGTCCTTTCTTCGGCCACGTGCAGAGAATCTCCGACGGCAAGGAGCCCAAAAAGGTCGCCTTCATTCAGTGCGTCGGCTCCCGCGACGTTTCCTGCGGCAACAGCTGGTGCTCGTCGGTCTGCTGCATGTACGCCACCAAAGAGGCGATCATCGGCAAGGAGCACGCCAAGGGTCTGGAGCCCACCATTTTCTACATGGACATCCGCGCTCACGGCAAGGATTTCGACCGCTTTGTCAATCGCGCCAAGGATGAATACGGCATCCGCTACATCCGCTCCATGCCGTCCTCCATCAAAGAATTGCAGCAGTCCAACAACCTGCTGATCAAATACACCAACCCCGACGGCACCTTCACCGAGGAGGAATTCGACATGGTGGTCCTGTCGGTCGGTTTGATGCCGCCCAAAGAAGCCAAAAAACTTTCCGCAAGTTTAGGCATTGAGCTGGAAGAGCACGGCTTCTGCAAGACGTCTCTGGACAATCCCGTTCAGACGTCGCGGCCCGGCGTGTTTGTCTGCGGCGCTTTCGGCGGACCCAAGGACATTCCGGAGACGGTGATGGAAGCCTCGGCCGCCGCCGCCTGCGCGGAAGGCCTGCTCGCCTCCAGGCGCGGCACGATGATTACGCCGGTGGAAAATCCGGAAGAAAAAGATATGCGCGGCCAGGGGGTGCGCACCGGCGTGTTTGTCTGCCACTGCGGCATCAACATCGGCGGCGTGGTGAATGTTCCCGAAGTCCGCGACTATGCGGCGACGCTGCCCACGGTCGTTTACACGGCGGACAACCTGTTTACCTGCTCGCAGGACACGGCCGTGAAGATGGCGGAAGTCATCAAGGAAAAGGATCTGACCCGCGTGGTCGTCGCTTCCTGCTCGCCCCGGACGCACGAAGGCCTGTTCCAGGAAAACTGCGAAAAGGCCGGATTGAACCGCTACCTGTTCGAGATGGCCAACATCCGCGACCAGAACTCATGGGTGCACATGCACGAGCCGGAAAAAGCCACCCAGAAAGCCAAAGACCTGCTCCGCATGGCGGTGGCGAAGGCCCAGTATCTCAAGCCGTTAAAACCGGGGCAGTTGTCCGTCAATCATCAGGCGTTGATTATCGGCGGCGGCCTTGCCGGCATGACCGCGGCGCTGTCGCTGGCCGATCAGGGGTTTGCCTCCTTCCTCATTGAAAAGGAAGATAGACTGGGCGGCAACTACAACCACCTGTATAAGACGCTCGAAGGACTGGACGCGCGCGCTCATTTGACGGGACTTCTGGAAAAAATTCACAAGAATCCTTTAATCACTGTCGTTACCTCGGCCCATATTGAAAAGATTGAAGGATTTATCGGCAATTACAAAACCACCGTCAAGGCGAAGGACGGCGAGAAAGTTTTCGAGCACGGCATCGTTCTGGTCGCCACCGGCGCTTATGAAAACAAACCGAAAGAGTACCTCTACGGAGAAAACGCCAAAGTGAAATCGCAGCGTGAGCTGGAGACGATGATCTATGAGAAAGACGCGAAGCTGGCCGCCGTGAAGAATGTGGTCATGATTCAATGCGTCGGCAGCCGCGACAAGGAAAGACCTTACTGCAGCCGTTACTGCTGCGGCGAGGCCATCAAGAATGCGCTGGAACTCAAAACGGCCGATCCGTCCCGCGACATTACCATCCTTTATCGTGATATCCGCACCTTCGCGTTCAAGGAAGACTATTACAAGAAAGCCCGTGAAGCGAACATCAAATTCATCTCCTACGAAGAAAACCGTAAGCCCGAAGTCGTGGCGGCGGGCGACAAAGTGGAAGTGAAGGTTTTCGATCCGATTCTCAATGAAGCGGTCAATCTGCCTGCGGATGTCGTAGCCTTAAGTATTGGCGTCGTGCCGAATCCGGAAAACGCAACCATCGGCAATATGTTGAAAGTTCCCACCAATCAGGACGGTTTCTTCCTGGAAGCGCACGTCAAATTGCGCCCGGTGGATTTCGCAACCGACGGCGTGTTCATGTGCGGCATGTCACATTCGCCCAAGTATAGCGACGAGACCGTTACATCGGCCAACGCCGCCGTTTCGCGCGCCTGCCTGGTGTTGAGTCTTGATTTCATCGAGGCGGAAGGCAAAACCGCTTATGTGAACAAGGAAAGATGTTCGGCCTGCGGGCTTTGCGAAATCAACTGTCCCTACAGCGCGATTCGCGTGAATCCCGCGGAAGGGTGCGCCGAAGTGAACGCGGTTCTTTGCAAAGGCTGCGGTGTCTGCACGGCGTCCTGCCGCATGAACGCGGTGGACCTCAACGGCTTCAACAACGAAGAAGTGCTGGCGCAGATATTTAATATCAATTAAGGCGAACGGCTGATCAGGCCGCATTGCCGCTGGAAGGAGAATATATGGCTGAAAACACAGCAAACAAGGAATGGACACCAAAATTCGTTGCCATTGTCTGCAACTGGTGCACTTACGCGGGAGCCGATCTGGCGGGGATCAGCAGAATTCAGTACCCGACCAACGTGAGAATTATCCGCGTTCCCTGCACCGGAAGGATCAATCCTTTCTACATCGTGAAGGCATTGCAGACCGGCGCCGACGGCGTTCTGGTTTCGGGTTGACACCCGGGTGAATGCCACTATATCTCAGGAAATCTGGTGGCGCGGCGCAAGTTTGCGACGTTAAAAAGTTTCCTGAACTACATCGGTGTGGAAGGCGACCGGACCATCTTTACCTGGGTCTCCGCATCGGAAGGTGACCGGTGGGCGCAGGTCATCAAGGGTGCCACGGAGAAAATCCAGGCACTGGGACCGGCCAAAAAGATGGTCAAGACGATTGGCCAGTCTGATTTAATAGAATAATACATAAACGGGGAAATCATCACTGTGGAAAACATCGAAACAAAATTGCGGGAAGAAGCAAAGAGGCTGCTTTTGGAAAAGAAGGCCGAGGTGATTATCGGCTATGAAAAAGGAACGCTTCCGTTGACGGCGACGCCTTGTTTCATCACGAAGCCGGAAGAGGCCGACAAACTGGTCTGGAACAACCTCTGCTCACAGAACCTGGCCAAGTTTGTGCACGATCTGATCACGCAGCACAAAAATTCACAGAAGCGCGTGAAACCGGAAGACCGGAAGAGGAAAATCATCGGTGTGGTTGCCCGCGGCTGCACGACGCGCTCCATGGTCATCCATCTGCAGGAAAGACAGTATGAACGCGACGACGTCTGCATCATCGGCGTTCCCTGCGACGGCTACGTGGACGGCAAAGGACTGAAAGTGAAAATTGACGGCGCGGATATCATGGACGGCGCCGTCGAGGGCGGCCAGATCAAGATGAAAACGTCCGACGGCGACAAGACCGTCGTGCTCAAAGACGTGCTGGCGGACTGCTGCAAGACCTGCCGCTTCAACAATCCGATTATTTCCGACGTGATGATCGGATCGCCCGCGCCGCCCATGAACCCGGATGCGGAATACGACGAAGTCAACGCGTTCGAAGCCAAGGCCATGGAAGAACGCTGGGCGTATTTCACCAAGGAAATGGAAAAGTGCATGCGTTGCAACGCCTGCCGCCAGGCCTGTCCCTCCTGCTACTGTCCGGTTTGCTTTGTGGAGCAGAGCCAGCCGCAGTGGGTTGGCATTGGCGAGGACGCGACCGATACGCAGGTGTTCCAGTTCATGCGTCTGTATCACATGGTCGGACGCTGCGTGGACTGCGGTTCCTGCGTCGCCGTCTGTCCGATGGGCGTGGATCTGCGCAAATTCCTCAAGAAACTCGACAAGGATTGCTTTGAATTTTTCGGCAACCGGGCCGGGTCCGGCATGGAAGACATGCCGCCCCTGGGGAAATTCGATGAACATCACGATAAAGGCGATTTTGTCTACAACCCGTAATTGAATGAGATGATGGAGTTTACATGGAAACTTTTCTGGAAGAAGTAAACAAAAAAATACACGGCGTTCCGCTGCAGGCCTGCTATCACTGCCGGAAATGCTCGGCCGGATGTCCCGCGGCGTCCTACATGGAATATAACCCCAACAAGGTGATCAAGATGATCCAGAACGGCCAGAAGGACAAGCTGCTGTCCAGTTCGACGATCTGGCTTTGCCTGTCGTGTGAGACCTGCATTACCCGCTGCCCCAACCAGGTGGACATTGCGCGGATGATGGACGTTCTCCGCCAGATGGCGATTGAAGAAGGGGTTGCCGCAAAAGAGGCCAACGTTCTCAAATTCCACGAGGCGTTCCTGTCCAGCATCAAGTTCGGCGGACGCGTCCATGAAATGCTGATGACGGTTCATTACAAACTTAAATCCGGAGACCTCTTTTCGGATGCGGACCTTGCCCCGACCATGCTCCTGAAGGGGAAACTGGCGCTTCTGCCGCCCAGGACGCGGGATCTGAAATCGGTTCGAGGCATTTTTGAGAAAACAAAGAGCAAATGATGGAATATCGCGCGAAAGGCCCCCGGCGGCCAGGGCGCGCTGAAGTAACAGTTTAAAAGGAGGCTACTCTCTTGAAAGTTTCATATTATCCGGGTTGCTCACTGCACGCGATGGGAAAAGAATACGATCAGTCCATGAAGGCCGTCAGCCGAGCCCTCAACATCGAACTCAAAGAAGTCGACGATTGGTCCTGCTGCGGAGCGTCGGCCGCGCACAACACGAATTTCGATCTGTCCATCGCCCTGCCGGCGCGCAATCTGATCGCCGCGGAAAAGGACGCAATGGATGTCATGGTTCCCTGCGCCGCCTGTTTCAACCGCTTCAAAATGGCGGAGCATCACCTGAAGTCCGACAAGGACCTCAAAGCCCGCATCGAAGGAGTGCTGGGCGCCAGGTATCAGGGCGGCATCTCCATCCGCAACCCGATTGACGTGATTTACAATGAAATCGGCATCGACGCACTGGCCGCGAAAGTCGTAAAACCCATGACCGGCCTCAAGCCCGTGTCCTATTACGGCTGTCTGCTGCTTCGTCCGCCGGAAGTCTGCCAGTTTGAAAATTACGAAAACCCCTTCATGCTCGACAAAATGATGGGAGCGCTGGGGGCGGACGTGAAGAACTGGTCGTATAAAACGGACTGCTGCGGCGGTTCGCTCTCGGTCAGCAAAACCCCCATCGTGGTGGCGATGTGCGACAAGCTGATGGCTGCGGCGAGAGAAGCGGGCGCCAACTGTGTGGTCACGGCATGTCCGATGTGCATGGCCAACCTGGAAATGCGCCCCAGTCCGAACATGAAGATGCCGGTGTTCTACTTTACGGAATTGATTTCGCTGGCGATGGGGCTCCCGGGTTCGAAGGATACCTTCAATTCGCACCTGACCGATCCTCAGCCGCTTCTGAATCAACTGCGTTTGATTTGATCGGTGAGGAAACAACACCCGACGCTTTGAAACTGATAAGCTGGATAAAAAATTAATTAGGGATAATTATGGAAAAACGTTTGATCAAGAAAGATGCGCTGGCGGGTATTGCCAGGAAAATGGCCGGAGATGCGATGGTTTGGGCGCCGGTAAAGAAAGAAGACAACGTTCTTTTTGCACCCCTCGGAACGGGCGACGAGCCGGTTTTCACCTATCTGAATTCCAAAAACGCGCCGAAAAATGTTTTCTTCCCTCACACGGAGACCCTGATGAAGTTCACCCGCACGCCGAAAGGCATGGAATTTTCGTCGGAGGTCAATCAATCCGGGCAGTCGGTTTTGTTCGGCGTGCGCCCCTGCGACGCCCACAGCTTTGTTCTGCTGGACAAGCTTTTCGATCAGGAAAAATACAAGGACGCGTACTATATTGAAAAACGGAAAAACACGACGGTGATCTCGCTGGCCTGCGTGAAGCCGCCTTACGCAACCTGTTTCTGCACGTCGGTGGACGGAGAGCCGGTTTCAGCCGACGGCGCGGACATACTGCTCACCGACCTCGGAGGCGATTATCTGGTGGAATTCATCACCGATAAGGGCGAGAAGCTCGCCTCCTATTTCGGCGACGCCAAAGCCGACGCGGCCGCCGATGCCAAGAAAGCGGAGATTGCCGCCAAAGCCAGGGATGCGATCCAGTCCAAAATTCCGGCGCATGAAATCAAACCGATTCTCGACGTCAATTTCGACAATCCTTTCTGGGACACCATTCATCGCAAGTGCCTGGCCTGCGGAACCTGCACGTTTATGTGCCCCACCTGCCACTGCTTCGATATCAGCGACGAGGTCAAGGGATCGGACGGCGTGCGCATCCGGTCTTGGGATTCCTGCATGTTTCCGCTCTTCACAAAGGAAACGTCCGGACACAATCCGCGTTCTTCGCAGAAGGAGAGATGGCGCCAGCGGACCATGCACAAGTTCAAGTATTACATTGACATGTTCAATGCGATTTCCTGCGTGGGCTGCGGCCGGTGCGTCATGGCTTGTCCCGTAAACATTGATATCCGTAAAGTGGTTGCAGATATTTCTAAATTATAATCAGGGAGTTCGTAATGCAAAACCCGTATATTCCTTATCCCGTTGTAGTGGATAAAATCATTACCGAGGTCGATACCAAGGACATTAAAACGTTCCGCTTCAAATTCGTGAATCCGGAAGACGAACAGAAATACGCCTACATTCCCGGCCAGTTCGGCGAACTCTCCATCTTCGGCAAAGGCGAATCGCCCATCGGCATCGCTTCTTCTCCGACGCAAAAAGGCTATGTCGAATTCACCGTTCAGAAGGCCGGCGTCGTGACTTCGGCGCTCCATGAAATGGAGGAGGGAACGATCATGGGCATCCGCGGGCCGCTGGGCAATTCCTGGCCGCTGGATTTTCTGGAAGGCAAGAATATCGTGATTGTCGGCGGCGGTTTCGCGTTCACGACGCTTCGTTCGTTGATCAACTACATGATTTACGGCGACAACCGCAAACGGTTCGGCAACATCACCGTGATTTACGGCGCGAGGAATCCCGGCCTCCTGCTGTACAAGGATGAATTGACGGAATGGGGCAAAAGAACCGACCTGAACCTGAACGTCACAGTGGACAAGGGCGATGCGACCTGGAAGGGCAGAGAGGGATTTGTTCCCGCCGTCTGCAAGGAAGTGGCGCCCAGCAAGGAAAACGCCGTGGCGGTGATCTGCGGCCCCCCCGTGATGATTCGCTTCACCCTGCCGGTCTTCTTTGAGCTCGGCTTTTCGAAGGAAAATATCATCACGTCACTGGAAATGCGGATGAAATGCGGAATCGGCAAATGCGGGCGGTGCAACGTCGGCAGCAAATATGTCTGCAAGGACGGGCCGGTTTTCTCGCTCGCGGAACTGGATAAACTGACGCCGGAATACTAGCCAACCCCGAATTCTTCAAAACTGTTTTAAAAGGGAGCCTTTGGGTTCCCTTTTTTTTGAAGCGGCGTCCCCGCCTGCGAGGGCGGGGAGAGCAAAAAAAATTGATGTTTGTTTTTTTCTATGCTAGCAGAAGCATAAATTGATCCATTCATGACGGGAGATGTTGCATGTCACAAACGGTTACCCCCTATCTGGAGATGTCCCAGGCGATCATGGAGGCGGGCGGCGAGGCGCTGAAAAAATGCTACCAGTGCGGCACTTGTTCCGGGACCTGCCCCTGGACGCCGATCACCCATTTCAATATCCGCAAGCTCGTGCGCTACGGCCAGTTGGGCCTGGACGGCATCGAGGATTTTATGTGGGGCTGCTCCACTTGCCGGTTCTGCGTGGAACGCTGTCCGCGGGGCGTTGAACTCATCGACATCGTAACGGCCATCCGCAATGTGTACAGCGGCGGCGGCATGCTGCCGCAGAGCCTGCGGGCCTTTGTCGGATCCCTCTCCGCCCGCGGCAATCCCTGGTCCGGCGACCCGGCCGCGCGCAATGACTGGGCCAAGGAGAAATATCCCGTTTATGCGCCGGGCATGGACTATCTGTTCTGGACCTGCTGCACGGTTTGTTACGATCCCCGCAACATGAGGCTTGCCAAAGCGGCGGCGGAAATTCTGAATCTGGCCGGCGTGAGCTGGGGGATGCCCTCTCCCGACATCAACTGCTGCGGCGAGAGCCTGCGCAAGGTGGGCGACGCGGAGCTTTTCGAGCGTCTCCGCGGCAAAAACCTCGATTATTTCAAATCCAATGAGGTTTCCAGAATTATTACGGTCTCCCCCCACTGCCTGGCGACATTCAACAACGATTACGGCGCGGATTATGACGTCACGCATTTCAGCGAACTGATGTCTCAATGGATCAGGGACGGAAAACTCGTTCCCAAAAAGGATTTCGGCGGTCTTACCGTGACGTATCACGATCCGTGCTACCTGGGACGGCACAGCAAGGTGTATGACGCGCCCCGCGACATCCTCAAGGCCCTTCCGGGCGTGGCGTTTGTCGAGATGGAGCGCAACAGCGAAGAAAGCATGTGCTGCGGAGGCGGGGGCGGCGGATTGTGGACGGAGAAGGCCAAAGGCGAACGCCTGAGCGATTTGCGCATCGAGGAAGCCATGGGGACCGGCGCGAAGGTTCTGGCGACCGCCTGCCCGTACTGCATCACCATGTTTGAAGACAGCGCGCGGACGCTGAATGTTGACGGACGGATTCAAATCCGGGATGTGACGGAGCTCCTCCTCGAAAGTCTGGAAATCAACATCGACGAACCGGTCGGAGACGCCTGCGCCGTTTGATATGAGAGCGGGCGGACCATCGGCGCGGAGCTCCTGAATGGACGGGGCCGCGGGGCCGGTGTTTTAAGACAGAACGGAAACGGCCCGGACGGGCGGTTTTTCAAGGAAAGAAAGCTAGGAGAAGGTATGAGCAGAATTGGTGTTTTTGTTTGCCACTGCGGATTGAATATAGCGAAAACCGTGCGGGTAAGCGAACTGGCGCAGTTTGCCTCCACCCTGCCGGATGTGGTTGTTGCAAAGGATTACAAATTCATGTGCTCCACGCCCGGCCAGGAGATGATCGCGAACGACATCAGGGAACATCGGCTGGACCGCGTGATCGTCACGGCCTGTTCGCCGCTCATGCACGAACAGACATTCCGCAAGGTGCTGGCGGCTTCCGGCCTCAATCAGTACCTGTTAACCATCGTGAATATCCGCGAGCAGGTTTCCTGGGTGACGCATGATCTGGACGAAGGAACCGCCAAGGCCAAGGCGCTGCTCAACGGCGCGGTGAGCCGCTCCCGGCTGCTGATGCCGCTCACCTCGCGCGTGATCGACGTCAATCCCGATGTCATGGTGCTGGGAGGCGGCATTGCCGGCATCCAGGCGGCGCTGGAGCTGGCCAATACTGGCAGAAAAGTATATCTGGTTGAAAAGAATTCCACCATCGGCGGCCACATGGCGCAGTTTGACAAGACCTTTCCCACGCTCGACTGCTCCGCCTGCATTCTCACGCCCAAGATGGACAGCGTGCTTCAGCACAAGAACATTCAGCTCATGACATCCTGTGAAGTGAGCGAGGTCAAGGGCTTTGTCGGAAACTTCGACATCACCATCCGTCAGAAGGCGCGCTATGTCGATCACAACAAATGCAACGCGTGCCTGGCGTGCACGGAGAAATGCCCCGGAAAGAGCGTGTCCGAATGGGATGAAGGTCTGGTGAAGCGCAAGGCCATCTACATTCCGTTCCCGCAGGCCGTGCCGCAGAAGCCGGTCATCGACCGCGAGGCCTGCACGTTCTTTAAAAAGGGCAAGTGCCGCCTCTGCGAGAAGGTCTGCGAGCAGAAGGCCATCGATTTCGGTGAGCAGGATACCTTCAGCACCGTGAAAGTCGGCGCGGTCATCGTGGCCACCGGGTATGACCTCATGGATACGCGGGATCTGATTCAGTACGGCTACGGCAAATATCCCGGCGTTTACAACGCGCTGGAAGTGGAGCGGCTCTTCAACTCCGCCGGGCCCACGAGCGGCAAGGTGACGCTGCGCGACGGCAGCGAACCTAAGGCGATTGCCATTCTGCACTGCATCGGCAGCCGCGACAAGAACAGCCACGAACACTGCAGCCGCGTCTGCTGCATGTATTCGCTGAAATTCGCCCATTTGTTCAAGGAAAAAACGTCCGCTGACGTCTATCAGTTTTACATTGATATCCGCGCCGCCGGCAAGGGCTATGAGGAATTTTACAACCGCATCATTGAAGAGGACGTGAAATTCATCCGCGGCAAGGTTGCCCGCGTGGCGAAAAGCGTGGACGAACCGGACCGCCTGATTGTGGAAGCGGAAGACACCATCACGGGCAAGTTCATCAAACTGCCCGTGGACATGGTTGTGCTGTCGCCGGCCATGATTCCCCGCTCGAATGCCAAGGACGTCGCGCGGCTGTTCAATCTGAGCACGGACAAGCAGGGTTTTTTCATGGAGCGCCATCCCAAGCTGGCGCCTCTGTCCACGATGTCGGAAGGCGTCTTCATTGCCGGCGTGTGCCAGAGTCCGAAGGATATTCCGGACACGGTGGCGCAGGCCAACGGCGCGGCGGCGGAAGCCCTGACCATTGTCGTCAAAGACAAATTGGAGCTGGAAGCCACAACGGTCATGGTCAATCCGGCCTCCTGCTGCGCCTGCCAGAACTGCGTGCGCGTCTGTCCCTACGGCGCCCCGTTCTTCAACGAGCCCAAGGGTGTATCCGAAATCAACGAGGCGCTGTGCAAGGGCTGCGGGCTGTGCGCGTCCGTCTGCCCGTCCTCGGCGATTATCGCGAGGCACTTTACCAATGAACAGGTACTTGCTGAAATGGAAGGCTTAATGGAATTTTGATAGGTCGTTGAAAAATGCCCATCTGCTTTGTTGCGCTTCGACCTTTCGTCGCTGCGGCGTATGAAACTATACGCCTCACTCCGAAGGCCTTGCGCGCCGCGCATCTGGGACATTTTTGAACGACCTGAATTAAAGGGTATTACGTTTGTTTTTAGAAAGGAAGTTTATTCATGTCATTTGAACCGAAGATACTGGGCATTGCCTGCAACTGGTGCACCTATACGGGAGCGGATCTGGCGGGGACCACGCGTTTGCAGTATCCGCAGAATATCCGGGTGGTCCGCGTTATGTGCTCCAGCCGGATCAACCCTTCGTTTATCTTCCGCGCGTTCCAGCTGGGCGCCGACGGCGTGCTGGTCGGGGGATGCCATCCGGGCGATTGCCATTACAATACCGGGAACCTCTATGCGCGAAGACGCCTGGCCGTGACCAAAAAAATTCTGGAATTTGCAGGCCTGGAGCCGGGGAGATTCCGTGTCGAATGGATTTCCGCCTCCGAAGGAAACAAGTTCGCCCAGGTTGTGACCGAGTTCACCGGACAGATCAAAGCGCTGGGACCCCAGACCAAATTCAAGATTTCATAGAAGCGCGAGGGAGCATATGGCAGTCAGCTTTCAGCAAATTGAAGAGAAATTAAAGACCGAAGCCCGAAGGCTTCTGGAATCGGGCGAGGTGAGCCTGGTGCTCGCGTGGGGTAAAGGCTACGACGAAAAACATCCCATGCCCTATGTTGCCAAGTGTCCTTCCGACGCGGACGGCATCGTGTTCAACGAGTATTGCACCCACAATCCAGCCAGATATCTGGTCCGGTATCCGCGGGGAACCAAAATCGCCGTCGCCGTCAAGGCGGCGGACAGCCGGGCCGTGGTTCAGCTCATTCAGGAAGACAAGGTCAAGCGGCGCGACCTGGTAATTCTCGGCATTCCGGTGTACGGCATCAAAAACCCCAAGACAGGTGAGCTCATCGACGGCAAGACCACCTGCGGCCTGTATAATCCCGTGCTGTATGATGTCCTGATCGGCGAAGAGGTGCACGGACAGCCGGTCTCATCTCCTTACGCCGTGCTGGCCGAATATGAAGCGATGGACCGGGACGCGCGCTTTGCGTTCTGGAAAAAAGAATTGGATCGGTGCATCCGCTGCTACGCCTGCCGCAAGGCCTGCCCGATGTGCTACTGCGATCCCTGCTTCATCGATCAGCGCAAGCCCCGGTGGGGAGAGAAATCTCCGGAGCCGGCGGGCAACCTGATGTACCATCTGACCCGGTTTCATCATCTGGCCGGCCGCTGCATCGATTGCGGCGAGTGCTCGCGCGCCTGCCCGGTGGACATTCCTCTGTATCTGTTCCACAAGAAAGTAGCCAAAGACTGCGAAGAAATGTTCGGCCAGGCCGCGGGGATGAGCATTGAAGACAAGCCCGTGCTGGTCAATTTCCGCATGGAAGATTCCGACAAAATTTTGGAATAAGGAGCTTTTGTTGTGCTGAAGAAAACCACCGTCAATCAATTATCCGATCTGGCTTCCGCGCTGATGGAAAAGGGAACGCTGGTCGCCCCGGTCCGCGAGGACGCCGGCTTCCAATTTCGCGAAATCACCGACGCGAAGCGGGTGGACCTGAATTTTCATAATACCGTCATCAGCCCCAAATCCGTTTTCTTTCCGCAGACGGAAGATTTCGTCCGCTATCGGACGGGCAGGCCCATGCAGGAGGCCGAACCGGTCGAGCCGCAGGGAAAGCCCTTGATTCTTTTCGGGGTGCGTCCCTGCGACGTGAAGAGCTTTGAGATCATGGACATCCATTTTTCCGGCACCGGAGACGTGGATCCCTACTGGCAGGCCCGAAGAGAAGCGGCCGCCATCATCGGATACGCCTTCGACCTCGGCGCGCCCGCCGAGCCGGAGGAATTTTATCAGACGCTGGGCATCGGCGCGGCTGATCCCGAAGGCAGCGACATCTTCATGGTGCGCCGCGGCGACGATCTGCTCCTCAAAAGCATCACCGGCAAGGGGGAGGCGCTGCTGACCGGAATGGGCGGCCTGGCCGGAGCGTCGGCCGATGACGAGAAATTTTTTGACGACACGGTGGCCGCGGGGCGGGATTTCAAAACGCGTTTTACCTGCGTGGACGCCGAAGTCATCACGAAGAAGCTGGAAGATCTTTTTCACAACACGGATTTCTGGGAGAAGGCATCCAACGCCTGTTTGAGCTGCGGCGTGTGCACCTTTGCGTGTCCGACCTGCTATTGCTTCGATATTTGTGATGAAACCCTGTTTCAGCAGGGAACACGCCGCCGCGTGTGGGACGCCTGCATGTTCACGGATTTCACGCTGGAAGCCAGCGGCCACAATCCCCGCACGAAAGTATATCAGCGCCTGCGGCAGAAAATTAACCACAAGTATTCTTACCATGTCCGGAAATACGGCGTGATTTCCTGCGTGGGCTGCGGCCGCTGCACGCGGTATTGTCCGGTGAATATCGATATTTTTTCCATTGTCGAAGAAGCCATGAAGGCGTGACGCCGAACGCCCCAAAGGCGCATTCGGGAATAAACCAATTTGAGGAAGAATATGCGTTCAACGAATCCCTATATCCCCATGCCGGTTGAGATTGTCAAAATCACCGACGAAGTGGATACCCATGACATCAAGTCGTTCCGCTTTAAATTTCTGAATGCCGAGGATGAGTCCCGGTTTCAGTATCTGCCCGGCCAGTTCGCGGAGCTGTCCATTTACGGAAAAGGAGAGTCTCCGATCGGCATCGCCTCGTCGCCTACGGAGCCGGGCTACGTCGAGTTTACGGTCCAGCGGGCGGGCGCCATCGTGCCCGGGCTGGTGACGGCGGCGCTGCACGACATGGAAGAGGGCGGCAAAATCGGCCTGCGGGGGCCGTTGGGGCATCCCTGGCCGATTGAGTTTCTGGAGAAAAAGAATATTGTTGTGGTCGGCGGCGGATTCGCTTTCACCACGCTCAGGTCGCTGGTCACATATATGCTGCACGGGGACAACCGCCCCCGCTTCGGCGACATCACCGTCATTTACGGCGCGCGGACCCCGGGCCTGCTCTGCTACAAGGATGAGCTGGCCGCCTGGGAAAAGCGCAGCGACATCAAGACCATCATTACCGTTGACAAGGGCAATGAAACCTGGAAGGGCAGGGAAGGATTTGTCCCCGCCGTCTGCAAGGACGTCGCGCCGTCCCCCGAAAACGCGGTGGCCGTCATCTGCGGCCCGCCAGTCATGATTAAATTCACGCTGCCGGTTTTCTTTGATCTGGGTTTTTCCAAGGAGAATATTCTGACGTCGCTGGAAATGCGCATGAAGTGCGGCATCGGCAAATGCGGCCGCTGCAATGTCGGCTACAAATACGTTTGTTCGGACGGGCCGGTGTTTTCACTGGCGGAACTGGAAGAGCTGCCGCGCGATTTTTAGTCAAAAAGAGGTTAATGATGAAGAAAATACTTGCAGTGATCGTGATGATCCTTTTTGCCGTTTCATTGGTTTTTGCCGCGGAGGCCGTTTTGCCGAAGGCGGATAAAAACAAAGACGGGAAAATCAGCCACCAGGAATACCTGGATGCGTCAGGCGCGGCGTTTGACTTTCTGGACAAGAACCGGGACGGCGTCGTGACGAAAGAAGAGATGCAACCCAATAAAAAGACCGACGCGGATCGATGGATTCGGGAAGCCGACGCCAACCAGGACGGGAAAATCCATAAAAGCGAACACCAGCAGGCCGCAAGAAAAAGGTTCTTTTCCCTGGACAAAGATAAGAGCGGTCATATCGATCGGAATGAATGGGCCTCCGACCGCTCCGATCTCTATTCCCCTTTCAATCTCTTCACGTTCTGAGAAGCGTGTTGCACCACGCGGCGGGACCGTCCCTGGGGAAGCTTTTGCCCCAGGGGGGATCGTCCATCCTTCAACCTCTTTTGATGGTTGAATTTTTTCCCGGATTGCCGTAACGTGCGCGGACTATTTTCAAAGGAACAGCAAATGCAATATACGGTTCAACCGCTTCAGCAGGGATACGCCAACCGAATCCTTTCCATCAACGTAGCGACCGGCAAAATGGAGGTCCGTCCGCTGGATCCCGAAGTTCGTGATTTCTTTATCGGCGGAAGGGGGCTGGGGCTTTATCTGCTGCATGAGCAGGTTACTTCCCGGACCAAAGCCTCTGATCCGGAAAATCCCCTGATTTTCTCGCCGGGGCCGCTGGGCGGCATTCCGCAGTTTCCCGGAACGAGCAAGTGCATGGCGATTTCCCTGTCGCCGCTGACCGGCATTCCCGGTGTCTCCAATTTTGGAGGCCATTTCGGCGCTTATCTGAAATATGCCGGGTTTGACGCGCTGACAGTCGCGGGAGCCGCCCGTGAGCCGGTCATGATTGTCATTGACGGTTTCAAACGGGAAATCTCCATCGTCGGCGTCTCCGAAGACGATCAGGTTTTTCACCTTGAGAAAACGCTTGTGGACCGGTTTTTGCGCGAGGGCCACGAGAAAAAGGACCTGGCCTTTTTGACGACCGGCATCGGAGCGGCGCATACGTCTTTCGGGTGCATCAACAGCCATTACTATGACGCCACGAAGCCGGTTCCCGGCGGCAAAGGCCTTTTCCGCACCAAACAGGCCGGCCGCACGGGTCTGGGGTCCGTGATGAGCCATAAGCGCATCGCGGCCATCGTCGTTCTGACCGCTTTTCCCCGCGGAGAAAATCCTTACGGGGCGGCCGACTGGAACAAGGTTAAAAAGGCGGGGGCGAAACTGCACGGGATTGTCCGGGACGTCGATCCGCAGGCGCTGAAAATGCATCTGAAAGGTTCAGCCGGTCTGATTTCTTTTATGAACAAGGACGAGTACCAGTCCCTGCCTGTGTATAATTACCAGCGCGGCTCACACCCGCAGGCGGATCAGGTCTGCGGCAAAATTTACGCCCAGCGGCTGTTCGAACACCGCGGGATGGACGGATGCTTTCCGGGCTGCAATCTTCGCTGCACCAAGGGCGGCTGGGTCACGCTGACATCCGGCGAGCATCGCGGACAAAGGGTCTGGGTGGACGGCCCCGAGTATGAAACCGCCGCGGGATTCGGCTCGAACCTGGGCATGTGGCATCCTGAATTTATCATGGAAGCCAACTGGCACTGCGACAACTACGGCATCGATACCATTACCACGGCCGTTCTCATGGCATTTATCATGGAATGCGGCCAGCGCGGATACCTGACGGGAGAAGACACGGACGGCTTTAGCCTGACGTGGGGGGATGAGCAGGCGGCGCTGCAGTTCATCCATGATCTGGCGTACCGCCGGACCGAATTGGCCCGCGCCGCCGCCCGGGGCATGGTGGGCCTGACCGGCTGGATCGCCGATAAATACGCGGCGCGAACCGCAAGAACCAAGCCGCTTGAGGAGCTGCAGGCCTTTGCCATGCAGACCAAAGGCCTTCCTTTTTCCCTGTATCGCACGCACAGGTCTCTATCCATGCAGGCTTCCTACGCGGCGGCCAGCGACATCGGCGCGCACCACGCAGCCGCCTGGCTGGTCAAAGTGGATCTGCTGGGCGCCTTTCCCACGTTTGAATCCAAGGCCAGAGCGCTCATCACCTATCCCCGCGTTCGCCTCGGCAACGACAATCTGGGCCTGTGCAAGCTGCCCTGGGTGGATGTTTTCAATCCCGATTCCATGAAGCAGGGCCATGCCGACATTTACATCAATCCGGCGTCGCAGGAACTGTATGCGGATTTCTACAACGGCATGCTGGGCACGAATCTGACCTGGGAGCAGATCTTCGAACAAACGGACCGGGACATCAATCTGCAGCGCGTGATGAATGTCCTGTTTTTTCAATCCGCGACCGGGGATCGCGACTGGATTCCCGACCGGGCCATCGGGCCCACGGAGGACGCGCTCTATGAACTGGAGAAAGATTATAACGACGGGCAACTTTCCGTGATCCTGAATTTGCCGCTGCCGGAAATTCAGCGAATGCCCACGGGCGAAAAGCGCGCCATTCTGATGCGGCATCGAAAAGACGAGCTGCGTCAGTTGATTCTTGTCTATTACCGCGAGCGGGGCTGGACGGATTCGGGCGTCCCAAAGGTGGAGACGCTTGAGCAAATCGGCGTATGGCGTTTTCTGACCCAGGAAGCCAGGACAATCATCGCCCGCCTGAACGGGTGAAGATTCACGGCTGGAAAGGAGTCTCCCGTGCTTCAGAATCAGGTCTGGCAGCCTCTTCCGGGAAGTCGGCAGGCGGAAATCTATCCGTATCTGCGCAAGCCCGATCTTCTCTCCTCCAATTCCTGCATCATTCGCACACCCCGGCAGATTCTTTTGATCGACGCCGGGGCGCTGGCCGCGCAGACCGCCGACCTGAACCGGATCCTGACGGACTGTCAGCGGGAACGATCCCGACCGGTCGTCGTTTACCTGACCCACTGTCATCTGGACCATTCCCTGGAGGTCGGCAGGCACCGGCAGATCATGACGACGGCTCCCGTCTGGATCGCCATCCAGGAACAGGGGGCCGATTATCTGAGTGAGGGAGATTCGGCAAAAACCATCGCGGAACTCTACGGCGTGGCTTTTCCGTCCCTGCGGCCGGATATCCGCCTGCTTACGGAAACCGACAAACGAAGAAAAGCCCCCCGTTCCATTTCGCTGATGCAAGGCGTGGGCATGACCATCATGACCGAGGCGATCCACGCGAATCTGGAGCAGCCGATGTTCCAGCAGACCATCTCGATCGGTGGAGGCGACGTCCTGGAAATATATTCGGCGCCCGGACACAGCCCCGACAGCATCTGCATCCGCGCCGGCGAAGTTCTCTTTATCGGCGATTTGCTCGCCGCGGCCAATCCGATGGTTGCCGGAATTTCCGGCTGGCACCGGGAGCATCTCATCGAAACTCAAAAGCACGTGCAATGGCTTTTGGATCACAAGCCGGTCAGGATCTGCTATCCCGGACACGGCGGCCTGATTCCGTCCGGGAAAGTCCGCGACATCCTGCAGCGGCTTCAGCGCAAAACCCTCTCGCTGGGCGACGTAAGCCGGATGAACGAGGAGCGCCTCTTTCAGATCACCGACTACGCGCTGGAGCTTTTGGACGAAGCCGAGGAGGTTTTTTCGTCGATTGCCGGCCGCCTTCTCTACGTGGCCTATCAACTGGAGTGTCTGGAGGAGGAAGAGGCCGCCTGCCGGTGCCGCAGCGCGATGCCCATGGAGAAGATTGACGCCTGCCTGCTGGAGTTTCGCAAACTCTGCCGCGGGCTGGATTCCGGAAAAATCCGTCGGGTGGAATTCGCGCACGGCGCACTGGCGATTGTCGAACAGGTAAAATCGCTCTTTGATCCCCGGCCGCTGGCCGCCATCCTGCCCCAGCCGCTGATTCACCGGGGCACAAGCCTGCTTCTGGATTTTATCGGCATTGCGAACGGACGCCGCAATCTTGAGGAGTTTATTCCAACGGACGTCAACGCGGTGATCGACGATGTGCTGCGGGCGGGGCAGAACAGCCCTCACCTCACCGACTCCGTTTTGGATTACGTGGAGGATGACGCGCAGTTTCTGGCCGCTCTGGTTCTGCGCATCGGCCACGAGCCGGCCGCCGAACGCCCCGTCGTTCATTTCCTGCCGCACAGGCCCCTGCCGTACGTATCGCTCGCGGCCGGCCGTTTTTCGAATACGCTCCTGACCTTTCTGGACTGGCTTGCGCAGGCGCATCCGACCTCTATCCGCATCGAGACGGGCATGGATCGCAGCGGTCTTTTTGTGACAGTGTCGCCCGCGGGCCGGTGCGGCGAGGCGCCGACGCCCCACCGGAAGAAAAAAATCGACTCCTTTGCCCGCCGGTTCCACCTGTGCGGCCTGCTGCTGCAAACGGAAAAAGACGGTTTCCGGCTGAGAGTCGCCGAAGGGCGGGACGCGGCGGAAGGGCAGGCATCCGGTGATTCGCGCGGAACATTTTTTTGAAAAAGTGGTTGATTTCCCCGTCAAAAAAAATTAAGAAACACCATCAAGCGCATTGAATAGCGAATCATCCGATGCATTTTTTCCGGCAAGATTCACCCAGTAAACAGGAAGTTGAAAAATATTTTTCGATAAGGAGAATGCTTTATGGAAATCAAGAAAATTTGTGTGTTGGGCGCGGGACTGATGGGGAACGGCATTGCGCAGGTTTGCGCTCAGGCTGGGTACGAAGTGGCTCTTCGGGACATCGAACAGCGGTTCGTGGAGGGAGGCATGAACACGATCAAAAAGAACCTGGCCCGGGACGTCGAAAAAGGGAAAATGACCCAGGCGCACATGGAGGCGGTTCTCGGCCGCATCACACCCACGCTGGATTTGAAGCAGGCCGCCGCGGGCGCGGACGTTGTGGTGGAAGTCGTGATCGAAGTCATGGACGTCAAGAAAAAAGTCTATGCCGAACTGGAAACCGTTGTTCCCGAACACTGCCTGTTTTTCACCAACACGTCCGGCCTCAGCATTACGGAAATGGCGGCCGTGACCGGCCGGCCGGATCGTTTCATCGGCACGCATTTTTTCAATCCCGTTCCGGTGATGCGTCTGCTGGAAATCATCCGCGGTCATCAGACCTCCGATGAAACGCTGCGGGCCGCCCAGGAGTGGGGCAAAAAAATCGGCAAAGAGGTTATTACGGTAAAGGAGGCCCCGGCCTTTGTCGTCAACCGGATTCTGTGCACCATGCTCAACGAGGCCTTCTTTGTGCTGGACGAGGGGCTGGCGTCGGCCGAAGACATCGATAAAGGCATGGTGCTGGGCTGCAATCATCCGATCGGGCCGCTGGCGCTGGCCGATCTGGTGGGCAATGAGACGCTGCTGCGCGTTATCGAGGGCCTGCACAGGGAACTGGGCGACAAATACCGTCCGGCGCCCATTTTGAGAAAGCTGGTCCGCGCCGGAAATTTCGGACGGAAAACCGGTCGGGGCGTTTACGATTACGGCAAAAAATAAAATCATCCGGCAGGCGGATGCGGGCTTCCATGCCGTCGCAACAATCTAAATACTGATGAAAAGGAGAAATAATCCATGGATTTCGAATTGACGGAAGAAATGAGGATGTTGAAGGAGATGGCCTATAAATTTGCCGCGGCGGAAATTGCGCCGGTTTCCGCCCAGTGCGACGAGCAGGAGAAATATCTGCCGGAAATCCGGAAAAAGGCGGCCGAAAACGGCCTGGTCGGCGCGTGGATTCCGGAAGCCTACGGAGGGTCCGGCGCCGGCATCTTAGGCAATGCCATCATCACGGAAGAATTGTCCAAAATCGATATGGGCATCGGCCTGAATATCGTGGCCTCCGGCTTCGGCTGCGAGTCCATCCTCAACTACGGAACGGAAGAGCAGAAAAAAACCTATCTGCCGCCGGTCTGCCAGGGCGTTCAAGTGTGCGCCGGCGCCTACACCGAACCCAATGCGGGAACGGATGTCTCGGGCTACAAGACGCGGGCCGTCAAGGACGGAACCGACTACGTGATCAACGGCAATAAAATGTTCATTACGAACGGCACCGTATGTGATTTCATGGTCGCGCAATGCATCACCAACCCCGATCAAAAGAAGCACAACAGCTTCAGCCTGATCATCGTGCCGGCGGACGCCAAAGGGGTGACGCGCAACAAGATTCACGGGAAGATGGGCATTCGCGCCAGCGACACGGCGGAGATCGCGTTTGAAGACGTGCGCGTTCCCCAATCCAATCTGGTGGGAAAAGAGGGGAATGGCTTTCGCCAGCTCATGCACTTTTTCGACATCACCCGCGTGATGGTTTCCGCCCAGGCCCTGGGGCTTGCGCAGGCGTGCCTGGAAACCAGCATCAAGTATGTCAAGGAAAGAACCGCTTTCGGCGCTCCGCTGGGCGCTTTTCAGATCACCCAGATGAAACTTACGGAAATGGCCATCCGCATAGAAGCGCTGCGCGGCCTGGTGTACAAGGCGGCGTGGCTGATCGATCAGGGGAAACCCGATTACACGCTTGCGGCCATGGCTAAATTCTACGGCGGGCAGACCGCCGTCTTCTGCGCGAATTACGCCGTGGAGCTGCACGGCGGCTATGGATACATTGAAGAGTACCCCGTGCAGAAATGGTACCGGGATGCAAAAATCCTGGAGCTTTACGAAGGGACCAAGGAAGCCGAAATCATGACCATCGGCAGGGCGCTGCAGGCAAGGTAATCTTACCGGCCCTTGCCGCTGGTTCTGTCCTGGTATTTTTTAACGTCGTCCGTATCGGAAGGGGGATAGATGACCACCTTTCCCCCTTCTTTTATTTTGATGCCGATGATGAGTCCCAGCATGGAGTACCACTCGCCGATTTTCCGGCCCTGGTTGTCCAGAATGTCAAGGCCGTGGGGGCTCTGATAGCAGCACTCGTTGAGTCGCCTCTGCATGTTGGTGACGAGGTCGGCCATGACCTCCGGCTTCGGCTCGATTTTTTTCCACAGGTCCTCATCGCTGTCGATGATCCAATCTTTCTGAAGGCCGAAAATGGCAAGGGGATAAACGTCCGACCCGCTGATGAAATAGGCATAGTCGCTCCGGACAACAAACTTTTTGAAATTTTCCGTCGCCTCGACGCTCGGCTTGAAGCTGCCCATGTCTTTGAGCAGCTTTCCCGAGCAGCCCGCCGAAAGCCCCGCGAGCACCGCGGCCAGCAGGGCCGCTGAGACCATTCCCGGTTTACGCATGTTTACGCTCCCTGTTTTTGTTTTTTCTATCACAAAAAAACAAACCGTAAAATGAAATTTTGAATCATTTTATTCGGATTGCCGCGGCGGCTTTCACGGAATCGATTCATCATTGACATCCCCGGCGGCTTTTCCTATACTCAAGACGCCTATGAGCAAATCTTTCGCCTCTAACCAAACGCTGTTCTCGAATTGACCGATACCGACTGTCCGCCGTTGCTCCCTGATCGCTTCCGGCATACCTCCGTTGAGTGATTTGCGATGGAAAAAAATGGACAACCTCAAATAAGGAAAACGTTTGATGAAAAATTCCCTTGAGCTCGGCCTGATCGGCAACTGCCGCATCGGCGCTTTGATTGATGAGCGCGGTGAAATCGTCTGGAGCTGTCTGCCCCGGTTCGACGGAGACCCGGTTTTCTGCTCTCTTTTGCGCGAACATGCCGATGGAGAAGGGGCCGGCTATTGCGCGGTGGAGCTGATCGATCAGGCGGAGTCCAGCCAGTCCTATCTGCCCAATACGGCCGTTCTCGTGACCCGGCTCACGGACCGGCACGGCGCGTCCATCGAAATCACGGATTTTGCTCCCCGGTTCCATCAGTACGGCCGGACGTTCATGCCGATGATGATGATTCGCCGAATCCGGCGTATTCACGGGACGCCGCGCATTTGCGTGCGCATCCGCCCCGTGTGCGAATACGGCGGCCAGAGCTGCACCGTCACCCACGGCAGTCATCACATCCGCTACGTCGCGCCGTCCTGGATTTTACGCCTGACCACCGACATTTCCGTAACCGCCGTGCTTCAGGAAATCCCCTTTTTCCTGGAAACCGCCGCCACGCTGATTCTGGGGCCGGACGAAACCATTCCGGACGCCATCGGCGATCTGTCGCGCCGTTTCCTGGATGAAACCATCGGAAGCTGGCGCAACTGGGTCAGAGACCTGTCCATTCCCTTTGAGTGGCAGGAAGAGGTGATCCGCGCCGCCATAACCCTGAAGCTGAATACGTTTCAGGATACGGGCGCCATCATCGCGGCCATGACGACATCGATTCCGGAAGCGCCGGATTCCGGCCGGAACTGGGACTACCGCTACTGCTGGCTGAGAGATTCCTATTTTGTCGTCAATGCCCTCAACCGCCTCAGCACGACCAATACGATGGAACGGTATTTGAATTACCTCATCAACGTGGCGGCGGGAACGCCCAACGGCCGGATTCAGCCGGTGTACGGCATTGACGGCAGAGCGAGACTGGACGAGCGGGACGTCGAAAGCCTTCCCGGCTATCGGGGAATGGGGCCCGTCCGGATCGGCAACCAGGCCTGCGAACAGATTCAGCATGACGTTTACGGATCGGCCATCCTCGCCGTGGCGCACACCTTTTTTGACCGCAGACTTGCCCACCGGGGAGGAGCGGCTCTCTTCTCAAGGCTGGAGCTTCTGGGAGAGGCGGCCGTTGCCGTTCACGACCAGCCGGATTCGGGGCCGTGGGAAACGCGCAACAAGTTGCGGGTTCACACGTTTTCCAGCCTGATGTGCTGGGCGGCCTGCGACCGTCTGGCCAGAATCGGGGTTTATATCGGTTTGGCCCAACGGGCCGCCTGCTGGCAGAGCCGGGCGGACCGGATTCACGCAACCATCTGCCGCCGCGCGTGGAATGAAAAAAAGCAGTCTTTCGTCGGCGCATTTGACGGAGATTCGCTGGATGCCAGTCTTTTGCTGCTCCACGACATCGGGTTTCTGCCCGCCGATGATCCGCGCTTTGCCCTGACGGCGGGAGCGATTGAAAAGGAGCTCAGGCGCGGCGATTATATTTACCGCTACGTGGAGACGGACGATTTCGGCGTTCCTCAAAACGCCTTTGTGGTCTGCACCTTCTGGTACATTTACGCCCTGGCCGCCCTGAACCGCGGCGAGGAGGCCCGCGCGCTGTTTGAAAACCTTCTGTCCCGCCGCAGCCGCCACGGGCTTCTGGCCGAGCACATCGATCCGCGCACGGGCGATCCCTGGGGGAATTTTGTTCAGACCTACAGCATGGTGGGCCTGATCAACTCCGCCATTCGCTTAAGTAGGCGCTGGGACAGCGCGTTTTAGAAGGGAGGGAAGGATGAGCCTTCAAAGCATCAAATCTTCCCGGTCGCTGAGACTTACGCTGCGCTTTGTCGTTCCCCTCGTCGCGGCCATGGCGCTCCTGGCTTACGCGGTGGTGCCCCTGGTGGACAAGCTGACGCTGCGCTGGTCGGTGCGGGACATGGACATTCGGTCAAAACTGGTGACCAGCACACTCCAGGAGCCTCTGGGCGAACTTCTGGAACAGGGCAACAAAAAAAAGATTCAGTCCCTGCTGGCCCGCGCCACGCAGGACGAGCGCCTTTTTGCGCTGGGGTACTGCGACGTTCAGGGAAATCTGCTCTTCAAAACCCGGGCTTTTCCCGACGGCCTCGGCTGTTCCATTCCTGATCCTTCTCTCCGGAAAACCCCATCGCTGCTGGAATTGCCGCAGGGGCTGGTGCATGTTGCCGTCAATCCCTTTCTCATGGAGGGAATGCCGGCCGGCTCCCTGGTGTTGCTGCACGACATGAGCTTTTTCCGGCAGCGCAGCGAGGACACGCGCAAGTATCTTCTGGTCCTGTTTGCCGTTCTTTCCCTGGTGACCTCCGTGATCACCGTCCTGATCGCCCATCTGAGCTGGCGCGGCTGGATGACGGGCGTCCGCGCCCTGCTGCGCGGCGAAGGCCTGATCAGGCCTTTTGCAAGGTCTTCCAGCTCCGAACTTCAGCCGCTGGTGGGTGATCTGCGCGCCCTCCTGCGCACGATGGATGCGGAAAAGCGCATGGCCGATGATCTCACTCTTTCCTGGAATCCGGATTCGCTCCGCAGTTTGCTTTTCCAGCAACTGGCGGGGGAGCAGATTCTTGTGGTTTCCAACCGGGAGCCGTACATTCACATGAAAGGCAGGGAAGGGATTGAGATTCAGCGCCCGGCCAGCGGACTGGTGACGGCGGTGGAGCCGGTCCTGCGCGCCTGCTCCGGAATATGGATCGCCCATGGCAGCGGCACGGCCGACCGGGAGGTCGTGGACCAAAAGGATTATGTCCGCGTGCCGCCGGAGCATCCTGAATATACGCTTCGGCGCATCTGGCTTACGGAAGAAGAGGAGAAGGGATACTACTACGGTTTGGCCAACGAGGGCCTCTGGCCGCTGTGCCACATTGCGCATGTGCGTCCCATTTTCCGGACCGGAGACTGGAACCGGTACGTGGCGATCAATCAGCGTTTTGCCGACGCGGTGGCCCGGGAAGCCGAACGGGATGACCCGGTCGTTCTGGTTCAGGACTACCATTTTGCTCTGCTGCCGGGCATGCTCCGCCAGTCTCTTCCCAGGGCAACCATTATCACCTTCTGGCACATTCCCTGGCCGAATCCGGAATCCTTCGGCATTTGCCCCTGGCGCGAAGAAATCCTGCGAGGCATGCTGGGAAGCACGATTGTCGGTTTTCACACGCCTTTCCATTGCAAGAATTTCCTGGAAACCGTGGACCGCTACCTCGAAACGCGGGTGAATTACGCGTCTTCCACGATTTCCCACGGCGGCAATCTCACGCTGGTTGAAGCCTATCCGATTTCCATCCAATGGCCGTCGCCGTGGCAGGAAACGCAGCCGCCGGTCGCCCGCTGCAGGGAAGACATACGACGTGAGCTGAACCTCGGGAAGGATATTTTGCTGGGGCTCGGCGTTGACCGGCTGGACTACACCAAGGGAATTCTCGAGCGTTTGAGGGCCGTCGAATGTCTGCTGGAGACGCACCCGGACATGGCCGGCCGGTTTTGCTTCATCCAGATCGCCGCTCCGTCGCGATCCGTTCTTGAAGAATACCAGGCCTTTGATGCCCGTGTACGGGCTTTGGCCGCTCAGATCAACGAACGATTTTCCCGCGACGGCTATCAGCCGGTTCATCTGAGGGTGGAGCATCACGAACCGCGCGACATCAACCGCTACTACCGCGCCGTGGACGTCTGCCTGGTGACGAGCCTGCATGACGGCATGAACCTGGTGGCCAAGGAATTCGTAGCGGCCCGCGACGACGAACGGGGAGTCCTTGTGCTCAGCCGTTTTACCGGAGCGGCCCACGAGCTCTATGAAGCCCTGATTGTCAACCCCTATCACATCGAACAGACGGCCGACGCCCTCTACCAGGCCCTCACCATGCCCGAGTTCGAACAGCAGGCGCGGATGCGCAGCATGCGGTCCATGGTGAGAGATTTCAATGTTTACCGGTGGGCGGCCCGAATGCTTCTGGACGCGGCGCGCATCCGCCGGCGCGAAAAGCTGGCGGAACGGATCGGTGTCGCGCTATGAGCCAGGATTCGTCCGCTCAATATCTCTTCGAAAAGAACTCTTTCCCCGTTCTCGAGCATTTCCTGGATCGGTCAACGCTCTTTGCCTTTGATCTCGACGGCACGCTGGCGCCCATTGTATCGCACCCGGATGCCGCCGGAATACCCGATGCGGTCCAGGAGGAATTGTCCGTTCTTGCCGGAAAGGCGCCCGTTGCGGTCATTACCGGGCGTTCCCGCCCGGACGCCCTCAGGCATCTGATGTTTGCGCCCCGTTATCTGGTCGGGAACCACGGCGCGGAAGGGCTTTCGGGATGGAAGGCGCGGGAGAAGGCTTTTGTCCGCGCAACGCGGGACTGGCAGCGTCAGCTTGAAGCGCTCATTCCGGCGGAAGACCGCGAAGGCATCGTGATGGAAAACAAGGGTTCAACGATTTCCGTTCACTACCGGCACGCCGAAAACCGGAAAAAAGCACATGCCATGATTCGCCGGGCCGCCGGCCGGCTGGTTCCGCCGCCCAGGCTTGTCGGGGGCAAATGCGTTGAAAATCTGATTCCGGAAGACGCTCCGGACAAAGGCGCTGCTCTGAAGCTGCTCATGCGGCAGGCGGGGTGTTCAAAGGCGTTTTTTGCCGGAGATGACGAGACCGATGAAGATGTTTTCCGGCTGAACCATAAGCGCATTCTCGCCGTTCGTGTGGGCAGGAAGAATGACAGCAGCGCCCGCTTCTTTCTTCGGGAGCAGTCTGAAATCGCCCGTCTTTTGCGCGAGATCAACCGGATACTCGGGCGATCCTGAGTCCGGCTTTCTTGCGAAGGATCATGGTTTGATGACTTCTCTGGCGATGACGATGCGCTGAACTTCCGATGTGCCTTCATAGATGGTCGTGGCGCGGGCGTCCCGGTACAGGCGTTCGACTTTGTACTCTTTGGTGTAGCCGTATCCGCCGTGGACCTGCAGCGCCATGTAGGCGGCCTTGTTGGCCGTTTCCGAGGCGTACAGTTTGGCCATGGAAGCTTCCTTGGTGAACTTCAGTCCGCGATCCTTGCGGTCGGCCGCGGCCAGCGTCAGCCAGGATGCCGCTTCAATTCGGGTTGCGGCATCCGCGATCATGAATTGAATGGCCTGGAACGAATTGATGGTTTTCCCGAACTGACGCCTTTGCTGCGTATAGGAAAGCGCTTCATCCAGCGCCGCTCTGGCGATGCCGACGGCCTGGGAGGCAATGCCGATTCTGCCGCTGTCCAGGGCGAGCATGGCCACCTTGAATCCCTCGCCGGGATTGCCCAGCAGGTTTTTCGCGGGAACCTCGCAGTCCTCGAACACCAGTTCTACGGTATTGGACGCCCTCAGCCCCAGTTTGTCCTCTTTGGTTCCGATGGTAAACCCGGGCATGCCTTTTTCGATGATGAACGCCGAGAGGCCTTTGGCGCCTCTTTCCTGGCCCGTCCGGGCGATCAGGTTGATGACATCGGCATACTGGCCGTGCGTGATAAAGACTTTGGTGCCGTTGATGATGTATTTGTCCTTCCGAAGGACGGCGGTGGTTGTCATCGATCCCGGGTCGGAGCCGGCGCCCGGCTCCGTCAGAGCAAACGCGCCGAGAAGCGATCCTTCGGCAAGTCCCACCAGCCATTTTTCTTTCTGCTCCGGGCTGCCGAATTTGAGAAGCGGCTCCGTGGAGAGGTTGGCGACCGACATGGTGACCGCGCTTGACGCGCACGCATAGGCGATTTCCTGCAGCGCCAGGGAGTAGGCTACCGCGCCGGCGCCGGAGCCGCCGAGTTCAGGCGGCACCATCATGCCCAAAAGGCCCAGCTCCCCCATTTTTTTGACTGCGTCCATCGGGAAAATGCCCTGACGCTCCCATGCCGCCGCCATCGGTTCCAGCTCTTTTCTGGCAAAATCCCTGGCCATGAGCCGGATCATTTCCTGTTCGCTTGTGATTTCAAAGGCCATCGTTTTTCCTTCAGGGAATATACAGAACGACGAGAAGTTCCGTTTTGTCGGGGGAAGGATTGCTCAGCGCGTGATGCAGCGCCGAATTGAAGTGAATGCACTGGCCCGGTCCCAGAAGGCTGGTGTTCCTGCCGACCGAAATGGAAAGCTTTCCCTTTAAGACATAGACGAACTCTTCCCCTTCGTGGTGGTATTCCACGCCTTCGTGGGCGGTGTTGGGCTCGATGGTGACGAGATACGCGCCCAGATGCTTATCGGAGCCGGATTTGGTCAACTGCGTGTAGGCGTAGGAGCCTGCGCGCTTTTTCTGGCTTTTGACTCTTGAGGAGGCTTTTTTGTTTTCGTCGCCGTCCAGCGCGGCGACGTCCACTTTCAGCGTGCGGCTCAACTGCAGAACAAGCGCCACCGGGGCGGTGGTTTCATCCTTTTCAACCTTTTCCAGAAGGTCGGCCGGATAGCCTGTTTCATGCGCCAGGTCTTTAATGCTCAGTTTTCTGCTTTCGCGGTATGCCTTGATGCTCTGACCGAAGGACTTCTTGTGTTCTTTTACTTTTGCCATGGATTTCATCCTGTAAAAAAGGCGTCACTTGATCTTCTGCAGCATTTCCCCCATCATTTTGTGAACCAGGTTGACGGCTTTCAGCGGACGGAGCATCACCTTGAAGTCGGTGATCCTGCCGTCTTCGCCCCAAGTGATCATATCTACGCCGTTGATGGAGATGCCGTCAATGACCGTCAGAAATTCAAGCACGGCATGGTTGCCGGAAGCGACTTCCCGAAGATAGTGAAACGTGTCGTTGTTGAGGACGTGCAGGGCCGCCGTCAGGTACAGGGTGGTGATCGGTTTTCCGGCCTGCGGCGTATGGACCACGGGGGAATGAAAAACGACGTTCTCCGCAAGAATGCGGTCCAGACCGGCTGCGTCTCTTTCTTCAACCAGTTTGTGCCAGGCGGCGATGGTGTTGTCGATCATGGCTGCACCTCTTTGTTATTGGCCGGGGACAATGAGTTTGGAGGCTTCCTGCCGCTCCAGTTCCTGCGCTTCGGCGATCATGCCTTGAACCGCTTTTTCAATGGCGTCGGGCAGTTTGGCCGCCGCATCGCTGAGCGTTGAGGCGCCTTCGATCAGGCACTGAACCGGGATCGGTCCGTTGGGGGACATGAGCTGAGCCATTCCGGTGAAAAGGGGCTGGCGGCTCTCATCCGTCGAACCGTCGATTTTGACCGGCGTGAGGCGCCGGATCGTGGCGAAGGTCAGATCCGTAAAAGACTCTTCTTTGTAAAGGTTGTCGGGATTGATCTTAATGTTTGTGATTCTGGGTCCGTCTGCTTCGCTCATGATGGTCTCCTTTTACGTTGGGGTGATGATCATGCCCCGAAAAAAATAAAAGGAAACTGTGGGCGAAACGGCCTCCTTTCTTTCGGATCACTGATGGTTTCCTACACTGAAAAAGCACGGGGGTCAAGGAGGGATATGAGTGATGAGTAACGAGTGACGAGCGATGAGTGAATGGTGGATGGTGGATGGTGAATAGTGGATTGTGGATGGAAAAAGACAAGTGAAAAGTGATGAGTGAAAAGAAACGCAATTATCAAAAAGATGAGCCTGAAGACGCGTTCAAGGAAGGCGAGGGAGAGGGTCCAGGGAAGGCATGTTGGAGATACCTATTTACTCCCCGAATCCCTCTCCCCCTTCGGTAGGATTAAAAAAGGGGGATTTTAGCGGTTAGTGAAATTAACCGCATTGATTGTATTTGTTTCAGTCAATCATTATTTCTATAAAATGACTAGCATTCAGTATGCCAATTCTTAAATAATTTTATATTGTTGTTTTGTTTTGCTTTTTTTAAATTTCCTCTGGATTTTTGTATCAAAAAATGCTTTAAGGATGTCTCACTGAGACAAAATTGAGACATTTGTGAGACATCCGCATTTCTCTGTGCAGAGGTGAATGATGACGGAAGAGTCCAGGCTGGAAAAGCGAAAGCTGCTCCAGGATATCAATCTGATGGGCGCGGATTACTACGAGAAATTTTACCAGCAGACGTTTCTGGAATGGAAAAAATTTGTTTCGGGTGACCGCGACATTGACCGGTCCATTATTCCACGGCAGGTGTTTGATTCCTGGGTAAGCTGTGCCGCGCTTGGCCTGGACCCATTCGCTAATCCGGACAACGAGGTATTGGCCGGAGCATTGCTTCAGGACCTGCTGGCCACCCACGGGGAATTCATTGACGTCAGCCGCCCGTTCATGAAAAACCTGTACCGTTTTCTGGAGGGATCTGGATTCATGGTCAGTCTCCTGAACTGCAAAGGGTATGTTCTGGAGATTTTCGGAGATCCCGAGGAAGACCGGCTGGTGCAGACGGCCAGAGGCTATGTCGGGGCCTGCTGGGATTTGAAGAACACGGGCAACAATGCCGCGAGCGCCGTTGTCCTTTATAAAAAGCCCGTTCAGGTGTTCGGCGCACAGCATTATGTCCGAATGTATCACGGCGCGACCGGATGCGGTTCGCCCATTTTCAGTCCGGAAGGACAACTGCTGGGGTGCCTTGTGCTGTTCGGCCGCTATTACCGCGCGAACCCCCACACGCTGGGCATGACGGTGGCGGCGGCGAACGCCATTGAAAACGAGCTGCGCATCCGCAAGGCTCTTTCCGAAACCCGTGTGGCCTACAGCTATCAGCAAACGGTCATCTCATCGATTCAGGAGGCGCTCATTGCGGTGGATTCCACGGGCCATGTGACGCTGATGAATGACAATGCCCGGAACATGTTCGGCTTTCCGGAGGATGCCGATTTTGACGGACGGAGGCTGCGCGATATTTTTAAACGGGAAAACGAGCAGTTCTTTGACCTGATCGAAAATCAGGAAACCGTCACCGACACGGAAGTCCGCATTTTCTTCAAAAATCTTTCGGGAGACTTCACGCTGACGTGCAACCCGATTCTGTCGTCCGGCAAAAACATCATCGGCAAGATTATTATCCTCAATGAAATCCAGCGGGCCAAGTCCATGGTGACCCGGATGATGGGGGCGACCGCCAATTTCCGCTTTGAGGACATTCAGGGACAAAACCCCCTTTTCCTGATGACGGTGGAGCAGGCCAGAATGGTTTCCCGAAGCCGCTCCAATGTTCTGCTTCTGGGAAAGAGCGGAACCGGCAAAGATATTTTCGCCCAGGCCATTCACAATGAGAGCGACCGGAAAAACGGCCCCTATGTCGCCATCAACTGCGGCGCCATTCCCCGGGATTTGATCGCCAGCGAATTGTTCGGCCATGAAGAAGGGGCGTTCACGGGGTCCCGGCGCGGCGGCAACCAGGGCAAATTCGAGCTGGCCGACGGCGGCACGCTGTTTCTCGATGAAATTGCCGAAACCCCGCTGGAGCTGCAAACCGCGCTTCTGAGGGTGATCGAGGACAAATCGGTGCTGCGCATCGGCGGCACACGCGTCCGGCCGGTGAACGTGCGCATCATTTTTTCGACCAACAAGGACCTGCGGGAAGAAGTCCGCAAGGGAAACTTCCGCGAGGATCTCTACTATCGCGCCAACGTTTTTTCCATCGAGATGATTCCGCTCAGGGATCGCCTCGACGACATTCCGCTTTTGGCCGACTGCTTCATCCGCCGCTATGCCGTCGCAATGAAAAAAAGCATTACCCGTGTGGATGAAAAGGTGATTGAGACGTTTATGAGCTACAACTGGCCGGGCAATGTACGGGAACTGCAGAACACCATCGAACGAATGGTCAATTTTCTTCAGACGCCGGTGCTGACCGCCGATCTCATTCCGGAGCACATCCGCCGTCCGGATGAATTCTTCACGGAGGTCGAAACGCGCCCGGAAGTCGATCGGACAATGCTGTTGCGGCTGCTGAATTCCAAGATGCCCAAAAACCGCATCGCCCAAAAGATGAACATCTCCCGCGCGACCCTTTACCGGAAGATAAAACAGTTTAATTTGCAGTAGCGGGCCAGGGCGCCTCGCCCAGGGCCATGCGGCAAATATCGGTGATGAATATTTTCGGCAAACCGGCTTTTGCGGTCGGGGCGCCGAGCACGAGATCGCACATGGGACAGATGGTCACCAGGGCTTCGGCCTGATTGTCCCGGGCATCCCAAATGTTGTCGTTTTGAATTTTCGCCGCCAGCTCCCGGTTGACGGCAAGCGCCGGTCCGCCGCAGCACAGGGCGTCCACTCCTTCGTATTTTCTCGACACGCGCTTTACACCGATCCGATCGAAAATTTCGTCCAGCCACGCGTCCTGATGGGGAATCCACCGGGCGGCGCAGTTTGGCTGATAGGCGATTTTCCGGTTCAGCGGTGTGATGTCGCCTGCGTTGCTCTTCAGATAGTCGAGCAGGTATTCGAACAGGTGCATATACCGGTAGGGGACGTCAATGCCCAACTCCTTCGCTTTGACATGGGCCAGAACGTATCCTTCGTTGTGCAGGTAAACGATATCCTTGCCGAGCGCGGACAGGCCTTCAATCACTTTTTGAGCATACCTTGCGGTCAGACTCGCACCACCCATATGGCACATGCCGACCAGGGAAGCGTACGGCTTTCCCCGTACCACGGTCATGCCTTTGAACATTCGGCTTTCCATCGTGCCTTTCGGAAACTGCTTGATGCCGAAGGAATCCAGGGACAAAACAGGCTTGTTTGCTTCTCCTTCCACGATGATGCCTGCGCCGCCTTCTTCAAACCCCTGAATGACGGCATCGATAAAGGGTTTAAAGCCTGCGATGATCGGACTGGCCCCGGTTTTCTCCTGCAAGGTGTAGATGAGATCGGCCGGATCGGCGCCGGTGGGGCAGGTTTGAACACAGGCGTTGCAGGTAATGCATGACCCAAGAATATCCGCCGCCTGGCCTTCCATGAGAAGCTTTATTTCGCGTGCGGCCCTGTCCCTGTCGTAATCGACATAGCGGCATCTGACCAGACAATCGCCGCAATAATCGCATTTTGAAGCATCCCACATGGCTTCACCTCATTAATTTTCTTTCCCGGAGGTTACGCATTTTTCGGAATTTCGAGGAAGGGCGGCAGGTTCGGACGATGCCGCACATCCGTCAGGACGGGGTAGCGGAATCCGATGGCATGCGTATCCTGCAGCGCCTTCATCATAAGGTCGATTTTACTTTTCGGGATCGTGAAAATGAGTTCGTCATCCTGCGTGGAAGCATAGACCCTGGTTCCGCCCGAGGGAAGGATAAACTGGCTCAGATCCGTTTTGACCGTGCGCGCCGCAATGTCTCCGCAGCTTCCCATGCCGCTCGGCAGCGTCGGAGCGATGCCGCCGCCTCCGTTGGCGGCAGCCTGCGCCAGGCGCATCGCCTGGGCGGAGTTGACGAACAGACAGATCAGGTCCGGCTCGAAATCGGCCCGGTCGATGGGCGCCGACACCATATAGGCGTAGCGGCCCGGCTCATGATTTTTTGAATCGTCGCCCAGACCTCCCTGCGGAGGATGGTCCATGAATCCCATGGCGATGTGGCCTCCAATGCAGCACTGGTCTTCTTTGCCGACGGCTACAACCATGCCGTGTCGCCGGGAGAGAGCCCATGCCTGGCAAAGCGCGATCGGATAGCCCAGATCCCGGACGGGGATTTTGACTTTGGCCGGAAGCGCTTCCCCGGCCGCGAATAGCCTGACGGCAATGGGAAAAGTCTGCGGCCGGATGTAGGTGTTCAGCGTTTCATTGACTTTCTTCAGGTCCATGTCTTCCTCCTTTTTTTCAAGCCGGGTCTTTGAATTTTGGCGGCTGCTTGGTAAAGTTTGCGTTCATCGCCTCCAACTGGTTGGGACTTCCCATGAGCGTCATCATCAGCTCGGATTCCATCATCAGTCCCCTGGCGGAATCTCCATGCCAGACCTCATTGATCAGCTTTTTGGCCGCGCGCACGGCATCGGGATTTTTGGACGCAATTTCCCGGGCCAGGACCATAGCCTCTTCATGGGGCTTTTCACAGACGTGCGTCACCAGATTCAACCGGGCCGCCTCTTCGCCTTTGATGACTTTGCCCGTAAAGATCAGTTCCTTGGCCACGTCCATCGACACGAAATCACGGATGGTCTGGGTGACGCTCATGTCCGGAATCAATCCCCATCTCATTTCCATCAGCGAGAACTTGGCATCGGGCGTGCTGAAGCGAATGTCCGCCCCCATGGCGATCTGGAAACCGCCGCCCAGCGCTACGCCGTGAATGGCCGCGATCACCGGCACGGGAAGCTCTTTCCACCCGTAGCCGATATGCTGATAGATGTTCGTTATCCTGTTCTGATAACGCTCCGTCAGATTGGGAAATTTGTTTTCTCCGGACAAGAGAGCCGCGAAGTTCTCGACATCCAGCCCGGCGCAAAAGCTCTTCCCTTCGCCGGAAATGACAACAACCCGGACGCCGGGCTCCTTTGCCAGCCGGTTGATGGCGTCGGCCATGGCGTCGATCATTCCCAGACTCAGCGCATTGTATTTGTCGGGCCGGTTGAAGCGGACATCCGCTATATGGTTTGCAATGTTGATTTTTACCAGTTCACTCATAATGTCTCCTTTCTCATGCAGGTTCCACCCGGCACGGCACAAATCGATGCATCGGCGTGCCGAACTGGTCGCGGTGCGTGTTTTTGGTCAGGCGGTTGACGTTGGCGCCGTACTTTACGCCATTGTATATCATCCCGAATCCATGGGGAATGACCACATGGCCTTTGTGCGCGGCATCCGTGAGTTCCAGTTCGATCTCTTCCGTGCCTGCCTCCGTGATGACCCGCACCTGCTCTCCGTCTTTCAGATGCAAGGCGGCCGCGTCTTCCGGATGCATGGCCAGCGTGCAGGCGCGTTTGCCTTCGTTCCATGCGGGATCGCGCATGAGCGTATTGGCGTTCTTGTCGATGTGACGGCCCGCCATCAGGATGAATGGAAATTCCGGAGGCAGAACCAGGGCCTCTTCTTCACGCGCCGCTTCGATCGCTTTTAACTCATCGAGCAGCTCGGGGATGAACAGATTGATTCTGCCGTCTTCGGTTTTGACCTCGGCAAAGTTGTTTTCCGGGTCGATTTTTCCCGCCCAGACGCCTTCGGGATGGTCGAGAATTTGCCCAAAGAGTTCTTCGCCCAAGCCGGGACCGGATGCAAAGCCCGCGCGAATGGCATTCTTATACAGCGATTTGGGGGCGGCCAGCAGCATGCCCCAAAGCGCCGCCAGGTGAACGGAGCCCAGGGCTTTGCCAAGCGTCTTACCCAGAATGAATGGCATGGCTTTCAGGGCTTTCGGCTCCGTCATCGCATATTCCATCAGGGCTTTGCCGAAGGCGGCGCGGTCCGCGAAGGCCGCTTGGTAAAGGCTTTCGGGAATCGGGGGGATCAATCCCAGTTTGTCGGCAAGCCGCAAATGAACTTCGCCCAGCTCCAGCGGCTCTCCCTCCGGTTCGATGATGGGACGCCGCATCTGGAAGTATATGCCGGGATAGGTCATCGGGAAAAACGTGCCGTCCCAGGATTCGTAGCCGGTGCGGGAAGGCAGGACATAATGGGAAAGGGCGGCGGTTTCCGTCATGGCGACTTCCCCGGTCACCAGAAGATCCAGGCGCTGAAATGCCTTTTCATACGCCGTCGTGTCCGCGTACGAGCGCAGCGGATTGGATTGTGTAACAATTACGGCTCTCAGCCGTTCGGGATGATCCGACAGAATTTCTTCCGGCATGACATTGGGCGGAAAGGAACCGCAGACCGGAAAGGAATTGGTGGCGACCGTGCGCCAGATTTTGGAATTTCTTTCATCCGTATGCGGCCCGATGGGCATCATATGTCCGTTGATGACGTTGCCGCCGGGAGAACAGAGCCTGCCGCTGATCGCCTGGAGAATCACAATCAGGTAGGAGTTCAGACCGCTGTGGCGTCCCATGAAAAGGCCCAGATCGTAGCGCAGCGACGATTTGCGCGTGGCGTAAAGGCGGGTGACTTCGCGGACCTGATCGAAGTCCAGATTGCAGGTTTTCACGGCGGCGCGGGCGTCGAAGTTTTCGAAACAGGATTTCACCGAATCAAAGCCCGACGTATGGTCGGCAAGATACTCCTTATTTTCCCAGCCTTCTTTTAGAATCAGGGAAATCATGGCTTTGAGCAGCAGGGCGTCCGTGCCGGGGCGGATGGGCAGATGAATGTCGGCGAGCTTTGCCGTTTCGGTCTTGCGCGGATCGACCACGATCAGCATTTTGTCTTTATCTTTGGACAGACGCTGAAGCTTTCGCGGGGCCTGTGGAATCTGATGGCTCTGCATGCCGTTCCAGCCGAATACCAGCAGAACGTCGGTGTTATCGACATCCGGCTGATCATGAAGGTACTGCTTTCCGTGCGTTCGCCCGCAGACCCAGAAGGCGCCGGAAAATTCCTGCGCCAGCGCGCTGTACTGATACTGAGAGCCCAGGCTCCGCATCAGACGCACGCCGAAAGCCGCTTCGAAATGACAGCCCTGTCCGCCGCCGCCCATGTAGGCAAAGGCGCGGGGGCCGTATTCGTCGATAATGCTTTTGAGCTTCGCTGCGATTTCATCGATGGCCTGGTCCCAGGAGATCCGCTCGAATTTGTCCCCGACTTTTTTCAGGGGATATTTCAGGCGGTCGGCGTTGTGCTGGTGATAGGCGACGTTCAGTCCCTTGCGGCAGATATACCCTTCGCTCTTGGCGTTGGATTTGTCGCCTCTGACCTTGACGATGCGGTTATTTTCCACTTCGATTTCCAAACCGCAGTTCTGCGCGCAGAGGACACAGCCGGTTTTATGAATCGTTCCCATGGCATCTCCTTTTCCGGCCTGTCGGCCAATCGTTCTATACCCCTTTTAATGAAAATGCATCGTTTGTCAATCGCTGTTTTCGCCGCAACGGAACCGAATGTTCCTGATTTTGATGTGTCCGATGATGCTTCCCATGGGCAGGAGGGAAAGCCAATCGGGGCCTTCCACCAGTTTGATATGGGTCGCGTCCACGGGAACCTGATTGAACGTCGGATCCACGGGAATCCATTTGTCCACAAAGCTTTCAGCCCAGGCATGATAGAGAAATCCCATGCCTTCCATATAAACGATGCCCCCGGTCAAACGCGTGGGGATTCCCAGCGCTCGGGCCATGGCCGTGTAAAGCAGCGTGTGGGCCTGGCATTCTCCCTTTCGGGCGTGAAGGACCTCCAGCGCAGAGAAAGAATCCACCGGTTCATCCTTGATTTCATTTGCCACCCAGGAGGTTAAGCGTTCGACCTTTTCGCGGGGTGTCCTGGCGTTTTCAACAGCTTTCCGGGCCGCCTTGAGAACTTCCGGATGATCGCTTTCAATGTGATGCGAAGGGGCGAGGAAAAGGAAGCGATCTTTTGCGTTCAGCGCCTGACGGGTCAGGTCCGGAACATCGGGGTCCGCTTTGCGAATGCGGCAGATCCAAACCGTTTTTCCGTCGCGCTCTTGCGGGGAAATATTCTGATGGGGGCTTTGCAGGGGAGACAGGGTGTTTTTCGGGATTTCGACGGTTGCCTCCAGAAAATCGGCTTTTCGGGGACAGGTGACGGGTGTGTCCGTCCGGATGAGGCTGAAGTCAAAAATCAAATCTTTTTTGCCCATGCCTGCTTCGGCCAGAAAACTCTTCGCGCCCTTTTCGCTTTCCTTGAACGTGATCAGCACGCCCCCCATGCCGCGCTCGAAGACTGTTTCTCCTTGAGAATTGACCCAGCTTTCTGCGACGTGCCCCGACATTCGCGTCTCCAGTTTGAAGGAGGGTTCAATTCCAAGCCGCCGGCTTTCTTCAAAGGCAACGACCGACTGGGACACGTCCACGACGGACTGCGTCTGCGGATCATAGACCGGATAGGCGTAATCGTCGCCGGTCTTCATTCCCTGAAGGACGGGATAAAGGTTGATTCCGCTTGCCGGATACAGTGGATCCGAAATCTTTGTTTCGAAGGTTTTGGCTTCGCTCCCCGATCGTTGAACAACCAACAGGCGGCCGTCACGGATTTCGCCTTTGAGGATCAGGGGCTTGTCGTCCATCGTCTGTTCGTATTGGAAAGAGATCAGCGAAAGATCGGGGGCCACCCGATCTTCGCCCCGAATGCTGATGCTCTTGCCCATCCCGAGAAAACGGATGCGCAGGCTGGCCTCGGAAAACAGTGTGTAGGCCTGCCCGTTGGCATCCGGTTCTATCTTCAGGCGGGCAAACCCCACTTTTTCACCGTTGAAAACAAACCCGTGCCAAAGCTCTCGGCCGGACAGCTCCCGCAGATCCTTGCGCGTGAAAGCATCCCCGGGGACGGGTGAAAAATATTGCGGTGCGCAGGACGCGAGGAGCGTCAGGAACAGAACGGCCGCCGGCAAAAACGGCAGCCGGCGCACAAAAGCCCAGGGAAAATGACGCGAAGCAAGAAGGCATTTTCCCGGAACTGTGTTTGGAAAAAGCTTAAATTTCATCGCGCGTCTTCAGCATTCAAGGATCATGTCGTCACAGGCGGCAAAGGCGGCGGGAAATTCCTTTCGGGCCGCGGTTTGCGCCTCCATTCTTTCCGGCAGGCTTCGGTAGATGCGGGCGTCAAAGTGAGTCAGCGCCAGACGCAGGGCTCGGGCTTCCCGGGCGATCCGGCCGGCCGTCTCGGGATTCAGGTGAGGCCAGCTCTCCGACGACTGACCTTCTTTGTAGGCGCATTCCGTGATCAGCAGATCCGCGCCGCGCGCCAGGATCACGGCGTTTTCGCAGTAACCCGTATCCGGGCAGTAGGCGATGACTTTCGCGCCGATCTCCAGACGATATCCAAGCGTCAGCCCTGAATGGAGAAGCGGCAGGGCCTGAACGGGAAAGGGCAGGGATGCGGCTTCTCCCGGCAGTTCGAGCATACGGACCGGATAGGGCAGACCTTCGAGCGGGACAGTGAACGGAGCATTCACGAACGTTTGAAGAACGTCCCGGCCGCCGGCGGGGCAGCAGATGGTCAACCCGCCGCCGAGTAGAAATTTGGTCAGGGTGTGAAGGCCCGCAATGTGATCCAGATGAAAGTGGCTGAGAAAAAGGAACACGGGCCTTGCGTCGCCGGGCTTCAGAAAACGATCCAGCTTGGCAAGGCCGTAGCCCGCATCAAGGATAATGACCGCCTCGGGGGTGGTGATCAGAGTGCAGATCGTATTCCCCGTGTCCGTATCATACCAGCCGTTTGTGCCTAAGAAGACAACTTTCATCACAGGCTTTTCCCGGCCTTACAGAAGGATTTCAATGTCCGAAATCGGATAGGCCATGCAGGGATGGATATATCCGAAGGTTCGGTCGGATTTTCTCAGCTTAACGCCGCTTAGCTGATACACTTTTCCGGAAAGCAGTTTTGTCCGGCAGAGGCTGCATTCTCCGGAACGGCACAGGGCGGGAATCACCACCCCCGCTTTTTCCAACGAGATCATGAGCGGCTCCGAGGCCGCCGCGCGGATGGACTTCTTCCCTTTGATGGCCACTGGGAAAACATCCCCTGCTTTCACGTTTTCCGGCCAGCCGGGATAGGAAACAATGTTTTTCGGCGCGCCCATGACTTCGACGCGGATTTTTCTTGCCGGGATCGAGCGTTTTTCCAGTTCGGGAAGACAGAACTGATACATGGCCTCCGGCCCGCAGACGAAGTACGTCCAGTCCTTTCCTTCCAGTTTTTTCCCGATCAGGTCCGCGTCGATGAACCCCCGGCATCCGCTGAAGGAAGGATCCGGTTCGGACACGACCAGATCCCAGGTAAAGTTTTTGTGGGCTTCGGCAGTCCGCTCGATTTCCTGCCGGTAAATCACGTCCTCCTCCAGGCGGCTGCCGTAAAACAGATGCATTCTGCGGTCCAGATTGCGGTCCGCCATCTCGCGGATCATGCTCATGAAAGGCGTGATGCCGCTGCCGCCCGCGATGAACGCCAGCCGGTCCCCGTGGAAAAGAGGATTGTAGTGGAAGTTTCCCGAAGGGGAAGAGGCTTGCAGGCGGTCGCCGGTCTTCAGTTCATCCAGCAGGAAATTCGAAACAAAGCCGTCTTCCACCCGCCGGACCGTAATTTCGTAATAGCCGGTCTGCGTGGGGGAGGACGCGATGCTGTATGGCCTGCTGGTCCTGATGCCGCCTGCCTCCACGAAAAGATTGATGTACTGGCCGGCCTGAAACGGAGGCAGAGAGCCGCTTGAGCTCACCAGCTTGAAAGATTTCGCGCTTGCGGTCTGCTCCGTGATTTCCGACACGGTCAGGTCAAGCCTTTGCGGGTGAAGCGAATCGATGATCTTTTGCACCTCTCCCTTTCTGGCGTTATAGTCGAATCCGTACTTCTCGAGAATTATATTGTCCCGGATGATTTCATCGTATCCGGCTACTTTTTTCATGATTTCTGTTCTGGCCATCGTTTCCCCCTTTACTGCTTTCTCAGAAGCCGTGAGATCTGCCGGGCCGAGGAAGCGCCCGACTGAAGCGTCGGCTGAAATCCGCCCGAGCCGTTCCATGCGCCCGTGAAATACAGCCCCTCGATCGCCGATTTGGAATCGACAAAAAGGCTGGTCTCCCGCGTGAAATGTTCCGATCCGTAAATCGAACCGCCAGGATGTCCGAGATAGCGCATATGCGTCAGCGGCGTAGCAGGTTCGGCCTCCTCCAGATGCTTCCGGAGGTCGGGGAAGGCTTTCTCGGCAAGGTCGAGCAATTTTTCAGCGAAGCGGTATTTCGTGTCGTGGTATTTCGACGGGGGAACGCTCATCCAGGGTTGGGCGTACTGGAGCGTGACCAGAGAAGCCTGGCAGGCGCCCGCAGGCGAGAAGTCCGGATCGTCCACGTCATAGCAGGTCAGCAGGGAGTACTCCGCTCCGTCCAGCGTTTTCATTTTGCTGTGGGCGTAATCGGCATCCGTGGAGGTGCAGATGAAGTTGGTCGCCTTGTCGATTCCCAGCTCCGACGGTTCGCAGTCGAAGCCCATGTATAGGGTGAAGGCCGACAGTCCGACCGTGCGGGCGTTGAGCTTTTTCAGCTCGTCCGCCGGACAGTTTTCCGCCCCGACCATGTCGATGAGCGTGCGAATCGGACCGGCGTTGGACACCACGAACTTTGTCGCAATTTCTTCTCCATCCTCCGTCACGACGGCAGCTACTCTTCCATTTTTGACCAGGATTTTTCGGGCGGCGCAGTTGAATCGCGCATCCCCGCCGCAGCGGAGAAAGGCGTCGCAAATAGCGTTGGACATGGCCTGCGATCCGCCCTTCATGTGCCAGGGCTTAAACTCGATATACGCCCAGATCATCATCGCCAGCTCCATAAAACTCAGCCGGCTCGGCGGCTGCCCCGCGTAGCTCCAGTAGATGGTCACAGCGGCCTGCAGCAGTCGGTCCTTGAGGTAGTCGTCCAGAATGCCCTGCGAGTTTTTCAGCGCGAGGTTGAAGAAAAGAGGGTATTTTTCGGGGCTGGCCTCCGGATCATGGATGAACAGGACGTTCACCAGTTCGTTGCAGAACGCGTAGAGAAGGTCAAAGAACTTTTGGATGCCCTCCTTTTCGGCCGGAAATCTTTCCGTCAGAGATTCGATGACCGCCGCCCGGTCGGCTTTCAGATTGATGTCCAGTTGTCCGGGGACGACCACGCGGTAAAGATTTTTCTGCTGGACAAACTCGATTTTGTCCATCACACCCAGATCGTTGAGCAGTCCCCTCAGCGGCCCGGGAAATTCGGGCAGCCCCATGCCGCTCAACTGGTGAAGCGCGACTTCGAACTCGAATCTGCCTCTCACGAAGCTTGTCGCGCATCCGCCCGGGACATTGTGTCTTTCAAGCAGCAGCGTTTTGTGCCCGCGCTTGGCAAGCCCGGCCGCGGCCGTCAGTCCGCCATTGCCGGCTCCTATTACCACGACTTCATAATCCGACATAAGCCTTCTCCTCTCCGGAAATATTGCAAGATGTCCCGGCCATAACTTAAACCGGCCTTTTGACAAACGATGTTGCACGTTCAGAAAACAGATTATTTTCGCGCCCGAGTATAGTGAAACCCTTCGGCTCTGTCAAAGAAAATCCCGTGCTTGTCATTTTTGCGTTTGCGGCGGTCTCGTCCTGATTTTCAGGCTCTTTTACCGGCCGTGGTCGCCGGGATATTTGGACTGCAGAGTGCGGATATCGGGAATGCCGCTGCGTCCGCCCATTTGTTCGCTGACGCGCGCGGCCGCCCAGGCGCCCAGGTCGAGGCATTTTTCCGCGCTCCATCCATGAAGAATTCCGTGGATCAAGCCCGCGTGGAAAACGTCGCCGCAGCCCGTCGTGTCGATCGCCTTGGCCGGATAGGCTTCTTTTTCGATGAAGCGTCCGTCAACCAGCGCCACATACCCCCGCTTGCCCAGCGTGACGCCCGGCAGGCGAACGCCCATGGCGGCAAGCTTTCGGCAGGTTTCGGCGGGCGTTTCTGCAAAAGCGTTGGAGAATACTTCCGATGTGACAAAGCAGTCGCTCATTTTCGCCATCTCCAGCAAGCCGTCGCGCAGCGTCCCCGCGTCCACAATGACGGGAATTCCCGCTTCCTTTGCCTTGCGGCAGGCGAAAAGCGAGGCTTCGGTAAACAGCCCATCGGTATGCAGCGCCTGGCTCTTAAGCAGAATGCCGGTGTTGATTTCCTCCGGCCGAAGCGGCGCGCCCGTGGGCATCTGGTAAAAGATCGTCCGCCGGGCCAGCGCAGGCTCGCTGGCGATAAACGCGAACTGTGACTGATGCTGTTTGCGGATTTGCAGGCCTGTCGTGTCTATGTCTTCGGCGGAAAGCAGCGCCTGGATCTGCGTTCCGAAACCATCATCACCCAGCACACCGGCGATGTGGCAGCGGGCGCCCCAGCGTTTCAGCGCGACCAGCGCCGTGGCGGCGGGGCCGCCGCCCTGCAGAACCAGGTTGGTAAATTCGCATTTCACGTCCGGAGGGGGATAAACCGGGACCAGGCCAAGATGATCCAGCGAGCACTGGCCGATGCCGAACACAAGAGGCGCTTTCTTCATGGCAATGTCCTTATTTTTTGCGTTTAATAGCATGCAACGTCGGAAATGTGAAAATAAAAAAAGCGCATCCGCAAGAAAATTATTGATAAGAATTTCAATTGGCTATATGAAGCAACGTCAGAAAGTTCTACAAATATTTCTTGTCGAAATGTAAGGAACTTCCATGCCCGCTCCGCAAATTATTCTTGATCTCATAGAACGGTTTGAAAGAAACAAGGAAGCCTACAAATCCGGCGCCTACAACGAAACACAGGTGCGCCGGGAATTTATCGATCCATTTTTCCAAGCGCTGGGCTGGGATGTCAACAATGAAGCGGGCAATGCCGAAGCCTATAAAGACGTCATTCATGAAGACGCCGTGAAAGTCGGCGGCGTCACCAAAGCGCCGGATTATTCCTTTCGCATCGGCGGACAGCGCAAGTTCTTTGTCGAAGCCAAGCAGCCCTCCATCAACATCAAGGACACGCCCGCGCCCGCTTATCAGGTTCGCCGTTATGCCTGGTCGGCAAAGCTGCCGCTTTCCATTGTCACCGACTTTGACGAATTTGCCGTTTACGACTGCCGCGTCAAGCCGGACCAATCCGACAGGGCGGACAAGGCCCGCATCCTTTACTATACCTACAAACAGTACGACGAAAAATGGGATGAAATCGCCGGCATCTTTTCCAAAGACGCCATTCTCAAAGGCTCGTTTGACAAATACGCCGAATTTAACAAAGGCAAACGGGGCACCGCCGAAGTGGACAGCGCTTTTCTGGCGGAGATCGAAAGCTGGCGCGAAATGCTGGCCCGCAACATCGCACTTCGCAACACACTGAGCGTCAGGGAATTGAACGACGCCGTTCAGCGCACCATCGACAGGATTATTTTCCTGCGCATCGCGGAAGACCGGGGCATTGAGGAATACGGCAGTCTGCGCGGCCTCTGCAACGGCAATAATGCTTACGCCAGGCTGCGGGAACTGTTCTACAAAGCCGATGACCGCTATAACTCCGGCCTGTTTCATTTCCGTCATGAAAAAAACGAGGCGGAACCGCCCGACAATCTCACGACGTCGCTTACCATTGACGACAAACCGCTCAAGGACATTCTCAAACGCCTTTACTATCCAGATTCGCCTTATGAATTTTCCGTTTTGCCCGCGGACATTTTAGGCCAGGTTTATGAACAGTTCCTGGGCAAGGTCATCCGTCTCACCAGCGACCATCGCGCCGTGGTCGAAGACAAGCCGGAAGTCAAAAAGGCGGGCGGCGTTTTCTACACGCCCACCTACATTGTGGACTATATCGTTCAAAACACCGTGGGCAAACTCCTTGAAGGAAAAACACCCAGAACGGCGGAGAAACTGCGCATTCTTGATCCCGCCTGCGGGTCCGGGTCCTTTCTGCTGGGCGCGTATCAGCATCTGCTGGACTGGCATGTAAAGTGGTATGCGGAAAACGATCCCGAAAAATGCGCCAGAGCCAAAAAGCCGGTTCTCTTCAAAGGGCAAGGCGGAGCGTGGCATCTGACCACCGCCGAACGCAAGCGCATTTTGCTCAACAACATCTACGGTGTGGACATCGATTTTCAGGCCTGCGAGGTCACCAAGCTTTCACTTCTGCTCAAAGTTCTGGAAGGCGAAACCGGCGAAACGCTCAATTATCAGTTCAAGCTCTTTCACGAACGGGCGCTGCCGAATCTGGGCGGCAACATCAAGTGCGGCAATTC
>JAQUVQ010000068.1:1860-10789 GCA_028693285.1 Smithellaceae bacterium | reverse complement strand
GGGTCAAGGCAGGAGATCAGGTTAGAGAAGGCGACGTGATCGCCCTGCTGGGGAATTCCGGCAATTCCGACGCGCCCCACCTGCATTTTCAGATCTGCGACGCGCCGGATTTCTTTTTCTCCCGCGGGCTGCCGTTTGTCCTGAAAAAATACACGAAAATCGCACAAAGCGGACAGGATGTCCTGCCGCCGCCCAAAGAGCATATGAACGCCATGATGGAGGAGCTTACGGTCATCAGCTTTGATTGAAGCCGGCTAACCCATCTCCAGCAGGATTTGATTCAGCTCTTTGATTTCGTCGCGCAGTTCGGCGGCCTTTTCAAATTCCATGTTTTTGGCCGCCTGTTTCATATCCGCCGTGAGCTTTTTGATTAACGCCGGCAGGTCTTCTTCCTTCACGGGCAGCGTCCCCGGCTTTTTCTCCACGGCAACCGTGACGTAGTCCGCTTCGTAAATGGATCCCAGAATGTTGCTGATTGACTTTTTAATGGTTTCGGGCGTGATGTTGTATTCTTCGTTGTATGTTTGTTGAATGGCCCGGCGGCGGCACGTCTCGTCCAGGCAGGCCTGAATGGATCGGGTGATCTTGTCGGCGTACATGATCACCTTGCCGCCGACATTGCGCGCGGCCCGGCCGCTGGTCTGAATGAGCGACCGTTCCGAGCGCAGAAACCCTTCCTTGTCGGCATCCAGAATCGCCACCAGAGACACTTCGGGAATGTCCAGCCCTTCGCGCAGCAGGTTCACGCCGACCAGTACGTCGAATTCTCCCAGCCGAAGATCCCGGATGATGCCGACGCGCTCCAGCGTATGAATGTCGGAATGCAGGTAGCGCACGCGGACACCCAGACCGCTGTAATAGTCCGTCAGGTTTTCCGCCATGCGTTTGGTCAGCGTCGTCACCAGCACCCTTTCGTCTTTTTCGGCACGGACGCGGATTTCTTCCAGAAGATCGTCCACCTGATCGGCCGCGGGCTTGATTTCGATTTCCGGGTCCATCAAGCCTGTCGGGCGAATGATCTGCTCCACGCGGACTCCTCGCGCTTTGGCCATTTCATACTGCGCCGGCGTCGCGGAAATATAAATCCGCTGGTTGGGCAACGCCTCATATTCCTCAAACCGCAGCGGCCGGTTGTCCAGCGCGGAGGGCAGTCGGAAGCCGTATTTCACCAGCGTCTCCTTGCGGGACCGGTCTCCCCGGTACATGCCCGCAAGCTGCGGCAGCGTGGCGTGGCTTTCGTCAACAATCACCAGCGCGTCTTTCGGCAGATACTCCATCAGGGTCGGCGGCGGCTCCCCGGGCTTGCGGCCGGTGAGATGGCGGGAATAATTTTCAATGCCCTGGCAGTAGCCCATCTCTTCCATCATCTCCAGATCGAAGTTGGTTCGCTGCTCCAGGCGCTGCGCTTCCAGCAGGAGGTTCTGTTCCTTATACCGGGCCAGCGTCACGGCCAGTTCGGCGCGGATATCCGCCGTCGCCCGCTTGAGATTTTGCTGCGTCGTAACATAATGGCTGCCGGGATAAACGGCGATCTGGTTGAGCGACCCGATTTTTTTCCCGCGCAGCGGGTCGATCTGGGCAATCGCTTCAATCGTGTCGCCGAAGAATTCCACGCGCAGCGCCTGCTCATCCTCATAGGGAGGAAAAATCTCCACGATATCGCCCCGGACGCGGAAGGTGCCGCGGTGAAAGTCGATGTCGTTGCGCTCATACTGGATCTCCACCAGACGCTTCAACAGATCCTCGCGGGGGATTTCCCTGCCCACTTCGAGCTGAACGATCATTCCCAGGTAGGCCTCGGGCGAACCCAGGCCGTAAATGCACGAGACGCTGGCCACGATGATGACGTCGCGCCTCGTCAAAAGCGCGTGCGTGGCCGCGTGGCGAAGCTTGTCGATTTCCTCGTTGATGGCGGAATCCTTTTCGATGTAGGTGTCGGTTGACGGCAGATAGGCTTCCGGCTGATAGTAATCGTAGTAGCTGACAAAATATTCGACAGCGTTGTCGGGGAACAAACCCTTGAATTCCTCATACAGCTGCGCGGCCAGGGTTTTGTTGTGCGCGATGATGAGCGCGGGACGGCCGACGCGCGCGATCACGTTGGCAACGGTAAAGGTTTTGCCGGAACCGGTCACGCCGAGCAGCACCTGGTGCTCTTTGCCCGCAGCAAGTCCCCGGGTCAGTTCGTCGATCGCCTGCGGCTGATCGCCGCTCGGAATAAAATCCGTTATGAGTGAAAATTTTTTCATTACAGCACCGGTTCCCGCAGAATCGCCTCCCTTGCTTTCATCGCGCAGGCGGCGATTTCAGGATGCGTGCCCCGAAGCGAGGCGATCTGGCGCAGGTTGTCCGCCGTCCGCAGGACCAGCGACGCCATATCTCCATCGGCGATGCCGGTCAGGTGAAGCACGTCGTCCCAGTCCCGTCCCTGTGCCCAGCAGCTCATGGCCGCGCCCGCCGACGAATGCAGCTTCGGAAGATCAAAGCCTGCAACTTCCAGTCTGCGGGCAAGCGGGCGAACCGCCAGCAGCACTTTGCGCAGGGCGGCCGTCAGGGGCTTCGCCCACTGGCCGCCTGCAAGCTGCAGCTCATCCTCCCGGTCATACGCAAACACCGCGACCGCCGCCGCCAGAAGCTTTTCATCGTCGGGCAGTGCATTTTTCCGCAGGCACTCCGCAACCAGAAGCGGATGGTCCAGCCTCAGTCGCGCCGCCCATAGGCCGTCGTCCGTCAGCTTTCCGTCCGGATCGACAAAGCGCTCCTTTTTCAAGAAATTGAGATGAAGGCAAAAATCCTCCCACAGCCGTTCGGCGGCGGACCGGCCCCTTTTACCGCTCTTGTTCTGCTGCCAGGCGGCGAAAGATCTTTCAAATATCTCTTTGACGTTGGCCGGCGTCTGCGACAGCAAAAGATTGAGAACCATGGCAAAGTCGTTTTTCAGTTGACTGAAAATATCCTCCGGTTCGGCCCGGAGCATTTTTTTGACGTGGTCCAGCTCCATGAACCGGCCGGGAACCGCCAGCATGAAGCCGATGTTGTCCTGGCCGCGCCGGCCGGCGCGCCCGGTCATCTGGCGGAATTCGGTTGCCGACAGGGGCGCAAAGTCACGGCCGTTGAACTGGTCGGAATTGAACAGCACGATCGTCCTGGCGGGAAAATTCACGCCGGCGGCGACGGTGGTCGTCGCGAAAATGGCCCGCAGGTGCCCCCGGTTCATCATTTCCTCCACCAGCAGCTTCCAGACCGGCAACTGCCCGCCGTGATGCGCGGCCAGCCCCGCCTGGCGAAGCGCCCGCATCTGGCGGTGGCCGCCCAGCGAGGGAAACCGCTCCAGGATTTCCGACAGATCACCGTCAAATGAACCATGGCTTTTCAGAGGCGGAAGGCCCGACCGGCAGGCAAGAGCCGCATCGCATTCCGCGCGCGATTTCAGAAAGAAGATGGCGGGCAAAAGGTTAAACCGCTCCAAAACCCGGAGGATCCCCGCGTAATCCGGCGGCTTGCGGCTGCCCCTTCCGGATTTATGAAAAAATTCGTAGACGGCGGGCGCGGCCTTTTTCCCTTCCAGAAAGGGATGAAGACAGCCCGAGGGATGCAGGAAAATCGGGTACAGAGGCACGGGGCGCTTTTCCTCGCGGATCACCGTGCAGGGCTTTTTCCGGATGGACTCGATCCAGGCGGCGATTTCCTCGCCGTTTCCGATCGTGGCGGAAAGCAGAAGCACGTTCACGCGCACCGGCAGATAAATCAGAATTTCTTCCCAGACCACGCCCCGGTCGGCGTCTCCCAGATAGTGCGCCTCATCCAGAATCACGAGGTCGCAGCGCAAATCCTCCCCCCGGTGCATGGAGTCGTAGAGCTGGTTGCGCAGAATTTCGGTCGTGCCCACGATAATCGGCGCTTCGGTGTTTTCCTTGGTGTCTCCCGTGATGATGCCGACGTTTCCCGGATCGAAATGAAGGCCGAACTCCACCCACTTGGAATTGGAAAGCGCCTTGAGCGGCGAGGCGTACCAGGCGCGCCCGCCCTTTTCCATGACCGACAAGATCCCTTCCCGCGCGATCCAGGTTTTTCCGGAGCCGGTCGGCGCCATCACCAGACAGTCGTTTTGCCGAATGGCCGCCAGCGCCCGCGTCTGAAATTCATCCGGAACGAAAGGCGTTGGATGCGGTTTGCCGATTTTTGCCAGAACGCTTTTGAGCGGCGGGGCAATCTCCGGTTTCATGAAAACTTTCGCCTCCGGACGTTTTGTTTTTCGCACGTAAACCGGAGACTTATGCCGGAAGGGGATTTTTTTGCGGACTCTCTTTTCTTCCATGATTATTTGCTTGTAGCACACCCGTTGATAATGGTAAAGCCCGGCCGACGGTTATGGCAGGCAATCAAAAAATATTCTGGGGGTGGTATGTCGTCGCCGGCTCTTTCCTGGTGATGGCGGTCAATTACGGCGCGCGATACTGCTTCGGCGTCTTTCTCAAACCTTTGTCCCTGGAACATGATTGGTCCCGCTCGGTCATTTCCCTTGCCGCCTGCATCAATATGGCGGTTTACTCGACCGGCGCCGTCTTCATCGGCCGAATGCTGGACCGCATCGCACCCCGCTGGATCATCACCTGCGGCGCGCTTCTCGCCGCGTTCGGTTTCTTCCTGACCAGTCAAATCCATACGCCGTTGGCTCTGTATCTCACGTACGGCCTGCTCGTGGGGCTGGGCTCTTCCGGACTGGGCGTGGTGGCCTGCAGTTCTTCGGTCGGCAAATGGTTCATCAAGAAACGCGGCATCGCGCTGGGCATTGCCACCATGGGCATTGGTTTCGGCACGGTGGCGCTCACGCCGCTCATCGGCTATTTGAACGAATCCCTGGGGTGGCGGGCGGGCCTTATCGCGCTGGGAATCATCACCGGCCTTGTCGGCGTCGTGATTTCACAGCTTCTGATGAGCAAAACCCACCCGGAGGCGCACGGTCTGCTGCCCGACGGAGACAAGACGGACGCGGCACACCGGCCGACAGCGCCTTGTGTCGTCCGGATTTCCACGCGGGTTATTTTTCAGGACGGCCGCTTCTGGACGATTGCCGTCGGCCATGGGCTGATCGTCATGGTCAACATGTCTGTTTTTGTGCATCAGGTCGCTTATGCCATGGATCAGGGCATGGGCAGTCTGGCGGCCGCGGCATCGCTGGCGGTCATCAGCATAACCGGCTTTGCCGGCCAGTTCCTTTTTGGATGGCTTTCGGACAGGGTCGAAGATCCCAAATACGTTTACGTGGCCGGTATTTTTGTCCTGCTCATCGGCACCATTTTCCTGTGGCGGGCGGACAGCGTGTCCGGCCTCTATCTGTCCGCCCTGGTGTACGGCTTCGGATACGGATCGCTTGCTCCCATTCTGCCGGTCATGGCCGCCGACCGTTTCGGCAGGCATGTTCTGGGCTCCATTTACGGCCTGCTGACCTTCTTTATCGGAATCGGCGGCAGCATCGGTCCGCTTCTGGGAGGAATTATCTACGATACATTCGGCACTTATCAGCATCTTTGGGAAATCAACATCGCCATCCTTATCATCATGTGCGTGGTCATGCTGACGCTGAAAAAGGGAAAACCTCTTTACGGCCAATGAAGCCCCTGCCATTCAATATTTTATTCGTTTTTTGACCGTCGTTGAACGTTTCATTAAAATAAAACGAAGTGTTTCATCCTGCCCGACAATCGTGATTGTTTTGCATATTCTTAATATTCAAATAAATTCATATAGATATAAAATATTATCCTGATATTGTTCCTTTGGCATGCTTATTTCATAGTAAAAGACAGAAAAACGAAGCAACGGTAAAAATGGAGGAACGGAATCATGAAAAAATACATGCAAACAGCTCTTTTGGTCGGTTTCATTGTCCTGACCACGGCAACATTCGGTTTTGCCCAGTTCAGCGCCGGCCCGGAGTCCGCATTCCCCTTCTTTCATCTGGGCTGCCTGATGATCGGCGGTCTGATTATTGTTTCCCTGAAGCGCAAATATGACAAACTCTATTTGAGTGAAGCCATCGGGTCCTTTGCCCTTTACGCCATTCTGGTGGCTCTTTTCACGGCGCCGGTCGTTGACGCCATTAAAACCATGATCGCATAAACCCTTCCCTCCACATATAGTAGTAAAAGCCCCCGCGCACATACTGGCGGGGGTTTTTACGTTGGACAAGAAAAAACGCTTTACAGCCTTCGGGATTTCAATTATTAAACTCGGCGTTTAGGTTTTCCATTCAGCAAATTCTTTCTAAAGGAGATAAAGATATGGCTAAACGTGTTTACACTTTCGGGAAGGGCATCAATGAAGGCCGGGCCGACATGAAAAACCTTCTCGGCGGCAAGGGGGCCAACCTGGCCGAAATGTCGAATCTGGGAATTCCCGTTCCTTCGGGATTCACGATCACCGCGGATGTCTGTGTGGAATTCTATAAAAACAACAAACAGCTCCCCGCCGGCCTGGACAAAGAAGTGGAAGCCGCGCTCAAGAAAGTGGAAAAATCCATGGACGCGGCCTTCGGCAATCCGTCCAATCCCCTGCTGCTTTCCGTCCGCTCCGGCGCCCGCGTATCCATGCCCGGCATGATGGACACCGTTTTGAACCTCGGCTTGAACGATGAGACTGTCGAGGGCATCATCCGCCAGTCCGGCAACGAACGGTTCGGCTGGGATTCCTACCGCCGCTTCGTCCAGATGTACGGCGACGTCGTCATGGGCCTCAAACCGGAAGACAAGGACGCACACGACCCCTTTGAGGAAGTCATGGACGCCCTCAAGGACGAAAAAGGCATCAAAGCCGATCTGGACATGACGGTCGGCGATCTGAAGGAGCTGGTCGCCCGCTACAAGAAACTCATCTCGGAAAAACTGGGCAAGGAATTTCCGACCGATCCCAAAGAACAGCTCTGGGGCGCCATCGGCGCGGTCTTCATGTCCTGGAACACGCCGCGCGCCGTCCTGTACCGCAAAATGAACGGTTTTGACGACAACTGGGGCACGGCCGTCAACGTGCAGGCCATGGTCTTCGGCAACCGCGGCGAAAGCTGCGCCACGGGCGTCGCCTTCACGCGCGACCCGGCCACCGGCGAGAATCTGTTCTACGGCGAATACCTGATCAACGCCCAGGGCGAAGACGTCGTCGCCGGCATCCGCACTCCGCAGCAGGTCACCAAAGAAGGCTCGCTGCGCTGGGCCAAAGACAACAACGTCACCGAAGACGACCGGACCGCAAAATATCCTTCGCTGGAAGAATACATGCCCGCCGCCTATCAAGACCTGGTGAATGTCTATACAAAGCTTGAACATCATTACAAAGAAATGCAGGACATTGAATTCACCATTCAGGACCAGAAGCTCTGGATGCTCCAGACCCGCACGGGCAAGCGCACCGCCGCCGCCGCGGTCAAGATCGCGGTGGACATGGTCGGGGAGAAACTGATCGACAAGAAGACGGCGCTTTTGCGCATTGATCCTTCCTCGCTGGATCAACTGCTCCATCCCACCTTCGACCCCAATGCCACCCGCAACGTCATCACCAAGGGACTGCCCGCCTCTCCCGGCGCGGGAACCGGACGCGTGGTATTCAACGCGGACGATGCGGAAGCGTGGAGCAAGAACAAAGAAAAAGTTATCCTGGTGCGCATCGAAACCTCTCCGGAAGATTTGAAGGGCATGAGCGCGGCGCAGGGCGTCCTGACGCAGCGCGGCGGCATGACTTCGCATGCGGCGGTTGTCGCCCGCGGCATGGGCAAATGCTGCGTTTCCGGCTGCGGCGATCTCGAAATCAGCTATTCGCAGAAAACCATCAAGGTCAACGGAAACATCATTGCCGAAGGCGATTACATATCTCTGGACGGCTCCACCGGCGAAGTCATGCTGGGCGAAGTGAAAACCATCCCCGCGCAGCTTTCCGGCAATTTCGGCATCATTATGCAGTGGGCCGATGAAGCCAAGAAGCTGGGCATCCGCACCAACGCCGATACGCCGCACGACGCGGCCGCCGCCCGCAACTTCGGCGCGCAGGGCATCGGCCTTTGCCGCACGGAGCACATGTTCTTTGAAGGCGACCGCATCAAGGCCGTGCGCGAAATGATTCTGGCCGACAACCTGGAAGGCCGCAAAAAGGCGCTGGCCAAACTGCTCCCCATGCAGCGCGAGGACTTCTACGGCATTCTCAAAGCCATGGAAGGATACGGCGTCACCATCCGCCTGCTCGACCCGCCTCTGCATGAATTCGTTCCGCACGAAGAAGACGCTCAAATGGAAATGGCCCGCGAAATGGGCATCTCCATCGACGCCGTCAAAGCCAAAGTGGCGTCGCTGCATGAATTCAACCCGATGCTGGGACACCGCGGCTGCCGCCTGGGCATCACCTTCCCTGAAATTACGGAAATGCAGGCCCGGGCCATCTTTGAGGCGGCCTGCCAGCTCGTCCGCGAAGGCGTGGACGCCAAGCCCGAAGTCATGGTCCCGCTGGTCGGCATCGTGAAGGAGCTCGCCTCGCAGAAAGCCATCATCGTCGAGACCGCCCGGAAGGTCATGGAAGAAACGGGCGTGAAAGTCGATTACTCCGTGGGCACGATGATCGAAGTGCCCCGCGCGGCCGTTACGGCCGATGAAATAGCGAAAGAAGCCGCATTTTTCTCCTTCGGCACCAACGACCTCACGCAGATGACCTTCGGCTACAGCCGCGACGACGCGGGCAAGTTCCTGCCCGACTATGTCGCCCAGAAAATCCTGCCCGTCGATCCGTTCCGTGTGCTGGACCGCGACGGCGTCGGCAAACTCGTCCGGTTGGCCGTGGAGAAAGGCCGCGGCGTCAACGCCAAACTGAAAGTCGGCATCTGCGGCGAACACGGCGGTGAACCAAGCTCGATCGAGTTCTGCCACCTGACCGGCCTCAACTACGTGAG
>JAQUVQ010000068.1:0-1760 GCA_028693285.1 Smithellaceae bacterium | reverse complement strand
GAAGAAAGCCGTCGCGAAAAAAACGGCACCGAAGAAAGCTGCCGCAAAGAAACCGGCTGCAAAGAAAACCGTTGTGAAAAAAGCAGCACCCAAAAAGGCCTCCGTGAAGAAACCGGCAGCCAAAAAAACTGCGAAGAAGAAATAAGTTCTACGCGACTCTTCATTGAACAACAGCCGGGGCGGCCTGAACCGCCCCGGCTGTTTTATTCCGGCCGGTGTTTCATCCTATGGAGTGGCGAATTGCTCATACCGAATCGATAACCGTCAAGTCGCTGAAATAGGTTTTATAGACGCCAAGGTCCCGAGAAAGAATGCAATCAGCCTGGACAAGGGCGTGGGCGCCGATGAGAAAATCTGCCAGGACATGAAGCCGCTTCGTCAGGGCCGCCTTGCACTGGGGACAACTCGGCTCAAAAGCATGGCCGCATTTGCCGCAGGAAAACCTGTTTTTCGCGCTTTTCCTCGCGTATTCCGCCCATCTCGAACCCGCCAGATAGAGCGAATTCTCATCGGAATAGACAAGGCTTATCCTGGTGTCGGCAAGAAACGACCTAAGCTCCTCTTCAGAGGGAAACCGGGCGGCCAATTCAGCGAAAACCACCTCAGAGAGGATAAGTTTCCCTTTGGATAAATGGCAATCCAGAAGCGCCTTGGAGGATTCGCCGAAGGGTTCTTCGGGAATCAGAACATCGAGGATGATGTTCGTGTCAACGGCTGTGATCATGCCCGCGGGCCTCCCTCACCAGATCGTCGCTTCGCTTCCCTTTCAGATGCTTCAGCTTACCCACCCATTTGTCAAAGGGGGATACCGTGACAACCTTGCTGACCACAAATAGGCCCTCCCTCTCCTCAAAGCCTATATCTTCCCCTTCGCGGACCCCCAACCTCTCGCGAACCTCTTTGGGTATGGTCACCTGCCCTTTGGACGTTACTCTGGCGGTAATCATCATGCACCTCTCGGTAAGGATATTTTTCCTTACCATCATGGTAAGGGGAAAAGCATCATTTGTCAACAACCTTTAGTCTCCGCATCTTTTTGCGGCTAAGAGGAAAAGAGAGGAAAAGGGGACGGTTCTATTTATTTTCTATTTATTTTTAACGGTTTCGCGACTTCATTTCTTCATGTTCCTGCGCAAGGTGGGCCGCATAATCCCTGAACGTCCAGCCGAGGGCTGTTTCGGTGATGACGGCAAAGATCAGCGACTGCGGGTCCGGCAGGACCGCCTTGAAGGACCGCATCACGGAAAAGACCTGTTCGCGCTCCAGCGCGGCAACCACTACGACCCGATAGGGAAACTGATCCGGCAAAACCGGGATTAAGTCGTCCGGCTTCGAACCGGAAATGACGTTTCCCAGCGCATCGCCAACTTTCATGTCCAGCATGTCGCCGGTCACGGGCGCTACGACCAACTCGCACGCCGCATCATTGGCCGCGTTGAACGACGCCTTGCCTTTTTCCGTGTCACCGGAAGACAATCCCAGGCTGAAGCAAATGATTTTCTCCTTCATAACGGCATATTCCTCCAGGCTGTTCCGAAACGTCAAAAAATTGGTTTTGGCGCGTTTAAACCGCTTCTGCAGGTTGAATATGGTACAGGGATGCCGGCAATTGCAAGCAAAAAACAAAAATCGGATCCGTCTGGATTGATAAAATCCGCCTTTACGGCGGCGATGAAAATCCCCGCTGAACCCGATCCTTTTTCGACAAATCGTTAAGCTTCTTTAAAATTTCTTTCAATCAACAAGTCTTTTCTGCCCGG
>JAQUVQ010000016.1 GCA_028693285.1 Smithellaceae bacterium | reverse complement strand
GCATCACACCCTGGAAGAATATCCATGATATGAACAGCCCTACCCAGATGATGAAACCGAACAGCGCGATCACATAAACCAGCATCAGTTTTCCGATGCCTTCTTCCCAGAGTTTCTTAAAGTTGGAGGCCAGCCCGATGGAGAAGAAAGTCAAAGCGAAAAACAGTTTTCGGAATACGTCGGTTTCCGAGGCGGAAATTTTTATTTGCGATTTGATGTCCGGCCAGTTCAAACCGATAATGAGCATGATGATGAAAGTCACAAAATAGCCGATGACAAATTTGGGGAAGCGGTCCCATATTTCTCCGGCCCTGGCTTTATCACCCTTGGTGGGATTGATTTTGGTTGTCCAGATGACGGCCAGGATGAACGCCCATATGCCGATGAAAATGTCGATGAAAATTTTAACAGTCGTGGCCGCGCCTACAACCCAGCCCGGCTGATAATTGATGCCCTGGGCCGCGTTTTTGGCATAGATCAGAGATTCCACGATCTGGCCGCTGGCGACGGCGGCTCCGTCCGTCTTAACGGCAAGGCCCATCCATGCCCCTGCAACCAGCGGCTGGTTGGGAAGCAGTTCTGTTGCGACAAACGGAAGGATGATCAGTTCAACGACGGCAAAAATAACGACCAGAGAAGAAACCATGACGGGAATGATCGGACGGGCGCGGATGGCGCCGCCTGTGGCAATGGCCGCCGACACGCCGCAGATGGATATGCCGGAAGCAAGCGGCGCCGCCCATTCACGGTTGAACTTGAAATATTTTCTGGCGATTAAATAGACGACAGCCCAATAAATCAGATAGGCTTCGACAATGGCGCAAAGTCCTCTGAACATCATCGATGTCGCCAGCCCCAGTTGTTCGGCGGATTTCACGCCAAGTCCGACGCCCATAATAACGATGGCTGTTTTGATAAACCATTCCGCCCTTGCCGCCTCTTTCAGTGAGTTGGCAAACTTCGGCATAAAGTTGCCGATAAAAAGACCGACCAGCAAAGCCAGAATCAATCCGGCTTCACCGGTCAGCTTCAATGACCAGTCCAGTCCGAACTTTTTCAGGTCAGCGGGTGTCTGCGCGGCGATGACCGCATAATGTCCAATGATATTACAGCAATAGGTCAACCAGAAAATAATCGTAAAGCCATAAACGAATTTTTTCAAATCATAACCCATGGCCCTTGCGCCGACCATGAGCAATCCCAGAACGGCAAGAAATGTCAAAATGATGGATATGATCGGATGGAGTTCTGCATAGCCCTTGGATGCGGGGGCTATGGATTTTGAAATTTCCATCCACACTTTAGGCGTTACGGCCCATCCTAAGAGATCCAGGCCTAAAAGCGAGCCAAGTGAGATTATGAAAATAAATAATCCCAGCCACACTGACCACCAGTCCTCGGTCTTGAAAAGACCTTGCTTGCTGCCCATAGAGACCTCCCTTTTCATTGATTTTTAGTTCTGAAATACGACCGGTAATGTTTCACCCCCCCTCCCAAATTATCGTTAAAGAAGCATTTTAATCATTCAGACCTAAAACCATTGTTAATTGAACTTTGAGCGAGGACAATTTTTCGTTTCCGGTTCATTGCTGAGGATGTTTAAGATATGGAGGCGGAGATTGCTGATGGAGCTGAAAGGATTATGAAAAGCCGCAGGAAGGGCAAGATCGAATTCAAATTTACCGCTGAATATCGATGCCACAGGAATCGTCATGCGACATCTCCAAAGGGATGTTGAGTTCGGGGATCGCAGCATCCTTTTTGAGTCGTTGTTTACGATTCGGAGTATAAAAGACTCAATCTTGCATGTCAAGAAAATATAGGCGACAGAAAATATAGGCGACAATGTAGGTGAAAATATAGGTGAAAATACAGGCGTGGCCGATATTTTATCTTGACGTTTTTTTCGTCCGTCTATACATTCTAAAAAAACAATTCATGGAAAACAGATGATTGAAAATCTGATCAACAATTTAGCCTTGTACATACAGGGCTCGGTGATCCTGGCTTTTGCGGCCGCCTACCTGGGAGGCGTGGTGATCAGCTTCACGCCCTGCACATACCCGCTCATCCCCGTCACGGTGGGATTCATCGGCGCCCAGAAAGCAACGACGAAGCTGCGCGGCTTCTTGCTGTCGCTGTTTTACGTTCTGGGGCTTTCAGTGACGTATGCGGCGCTTGGCGCAGTTGCCGCTCTGTCAGGCCGGCTCTTCGGTCAGATGCAGACGACGCCGCTTGTTTATTTCCTTATGGCCAATGTCTGCCTCGTCATGGGGCTCGCCATGCTGGACGTTTTCAAAATATCGATTCCGATTCCGCAAAAAATCCTGAACTACACGGGCGGCGGGAAAAAAGGATTTCTCCCCAGTTTTCTTTTGGGCGCCGCTTCCGGCTTCGTCATCGGTCCCTGCACCGCGCCGGCGCTCGGCGTGCTTCTGGGATTCGTCGCCCTCAAGACCCACGTGGCGATGGGCATCGGCCTGTTGTTTGTGTTCGCCTTCGGCATGGGAACGCTTCTGATCCTGGTCGGGACGTTTGCCGGACTGATCGCCGCGCTGCCGCGGTCCGGCGCGTGGATGACAGTCATTACAAGGGTTTTCGGCGTTATTTTAATTGGCGCGGCCGAATATTTTCTGTATACTGCCGGCACACTGGCATTTTAACAAGGAGCATCATGCAAAAGATATATCGCGTTTTCGTGGCTTTGTTCTTGATTCTCGGCCTTTCCGCCATTCCGTCTGCCGGGCAATTTATTCCCAACGCGCCTTTCAAGCCGCAATATACGCCCGCGCCGGACTTCACCCTGAAGGATCTGAAGGGGAAAATATTCCGCATGAGCGCCCAGCGCGGCAAACCCGTCCTGATTTTTTTCGGGACTACCTGGTGCCCCGGCTGCCGGGCGGAGATCCCGAAATACAAAAAGGTTTATGAAACCTATGCGTCCAGGGGGCTGGAAGTGATTTACATCAACATCATGGAGCCGGCCAAAAAAGTGGCGCGGTTCGCCCAGGCCAACGCTCTGCCCTATCGGACGCTGCTCGATGAGGACGGCTCCGTCGGCGCCTTGTACAACGCGGTCGGCGTGCCCATGATGATCCTGGTGGACAAGGACGGCAATATGATAAAGGTCGGTTTCAGCTCCACGCAGATGCCGCTGGACAAAGTGACGCCGGTGCAATAAGATACCTGCGTGCTTTGCTTCGGCGCCTGACTCCGCAAGCGGAGCCCCCGACGTCATTTACCCCGGATCAAGGATGGACCCATGACAACGGATAACTGGTTTGCCGAATTTGCCAAATCCGAAACCGATCGCTGGATCGGCGGCGTCTGCGGCGGTTTGGGAGAGCATACGCCCATTCCTTCCTGGGTGTGGCGGCTGTTGTTTACCCTGCTGGTGCTGTGTTTCGGCACGGGATTTCTTCTCTATATTCTGCTTTGGATCTTTGTTCCGCGCCGCGCCGCAAACCGGCAGGGATGACGTTCGGGAAAAAACAACTGCATAAATTTACCTAAAGGGGAAAGTGTGTAAAATGAAGTACCGGGAAGACATTTATGTTTACGAATGGGCCAATTATTTCGACAACAACTGCAACAGCTACTATATCGGCGGCAACGTCAAGGCGCTCGTCGATCCGGGGCTCACGCGCTACCTGCCGGATTTGCTCAACCAGATGGCCAACGACGGCATCAGGAAAAAAGACATCCAATATGTCATCAACACGCATTCGCACCCCGATCACTTCCAGGGGTCCGAGCTTTTCGACCATGAAAAGGTGAAGATTGCCCTGCACCGCAAGGAAATGGATTTTCTCAAGGGCATCGGCGGCGAACTTTACGGCCTTTTCGGCATGACCGTTCCGCAGATGCAGATCAATATGCAGCTCGAGGACGGCCGGCTCGAACTGGGCGGCGGGCTTTTCAAGGTCATTTCCATCCCCGGCCACACGCCCGGCTCCATCGGACTTTACTGGCCTGCAAAGAAAGCGCTTTTTTCCGGCGATGTCGTCTTTCAGCAGAATGTTGGGCGCACCGATTTTCCGGGCGGCAACGGCGCGCATCTTAAAAAAAGCATCGTGACGCTTTCGGATCTGGATGTTGAAATGCTCTTCCCCGGCCACATGAGCATCATCGAGGGCCACGACAAGGTTCAGGACAACTTCAACATTATCATCCAGAACATATTCCCCTACATTTAGGAGTTCTCAATTCGCGGGAGGATCGGCGGCGCATGGCCAATGAAGGGAACAAAGTCATCTATTCCATGATCGGCGTGAGCAAGGTTTACGAAAAGAAACCGGTGCTCAAGGACATTTACCTGTCCTATTTTTACGGCGCGAAAATCGGCGTGATCGGCCTCAACGGATCGGGCAAAAGCTCGCTTTTGAAAATTCTGGCCGGCGTCGATGCGGAGTTTCTGGGCAAAACCATTTTGTCCGCCGGCTACACAGTCGGCTACCTGGAGCAGGAGCCCCGGCTCGACGAGGCCAAAACCGTGCGCCGGATCGTGGAGCAGGGCGTCCAGGCCACGATCGACGTGGTGAACGACTACAACGCGGTCAACGAAATGTTCGCCCAGGAAATGTCGGACGAGGAGATGGCCAAGCTCTGCGACCGGCAGGCCGCCCTGCAGGAAAAGATGGACGCGCTCGACGCCTGGGATATCGATTCGCGCCTGGAGATGGCCATGGATGCGCTGCGCTGTCCGCCCGGCGATACGCCCGTGCAAGTTCTTTCCGGCGGAGAACGCCGCCGCGTGGCCCTGTGCCGCCTGCTGCTGCAGAAGCCCGATATTCTGCTGCTCGACGAACCGACCAACCACCTGGACGCCGAGTCCGTGGCCTGGCTGGAGCATCACCTGCAAAAATACGAAGGAACGGTGATTGCCGTGACGCACGATCGCTATTTTCTGGACAACGTCGCGGGCTGGATTCTCGAACTCGACCGCGGCCAGGGCATCCCCTGGCAGGGCAATTATTCCTCCTGGCTGGAACAAAAGCAAAACCGCCTGAAAAACGAGGAAAAGACGGAAAGCGCCCGTGTCAAAACCCTGGAGCGCGAGCTGGAGTGGATTCGAATGTCGCCTAAAGGAAGGCATGCCAAATCCAAGGCGCGCATCAAGGCGTATGAGGAACTGCTGGACAGGAATCTGGAAAAAGAATCCGGCACGCGCGAACTCTTTATCGCGCCCGGTCCCCGCCTGGGCGATCTGGTGATTGAAGCCGATGCTGTCTCCAAAGGATACGGCGACAAACTGCTGGTGGATGCCATGACCTTCAAACTCCCGCCCGGGGGCATTGTCGGCGTCATCGGCCCCAATGGCGCGGGCAAGACCACGCTCTTCCGCATGATTACCGGCCGGGAGATGCCGGATGCGGGCGTGATCCGCATCGGCGAGACCGTCAAACTGGCGTATGTCGATCAGAGCCGCGACGCGCTGGATCCGGAGAAAAACATCTGGGAGATGATTTCGGACGGCCAGGACATCATCCCTGTCGGCGGCCGGCAGATCAATTCCCGCGCCTACGTCTCGCGGTTCAACTTCTCCGGAACGGATCAGCAGAAAAAGGTCGGAACGCTTTCCGGCGGCGAGCGCAACCGCGTCCACCTGGCGCGCATGCTCAAGGAAGGCGGAAATGTTCTGCTGCTGGACGAGCCGACTAACGACCTCGACGTCAACACGCTGCGGGCGCTCGAAGACGCGCTGGAGAGTTTCGCCGGCTGCGTCGTTGTGATCAGCCACGACCGCTGGTTCCTGGACCGCATCTGCACGCACATCCTGGCCTTTGAAGGGGACAGCAAAGTGCTGTTTTTCGACGGCAACTATTCCGAATACGAAGAAGACCGCAAAAGCCGGCTGGGCGCGGCGGCCAGCCAGCCCCACCGGATCAAATACCGTCAGCTCACCAGAAGGTAGCCGCGGGACGCGCAGACCCGCCGCCGTGCGGCGCCCTGTTCCTTGAGAGGGAGGTGGAAATGAAAAAAATAAGTTTGGCATTGATGGCGGCGGCTCTGCTCATTTCCGGTTTGCCGCCGGCGCAGGCGCAGGAATACGGAAAGGTCCGCGCGCTCCAGGAGCGGGCGGCCTATGTGATCCGGCAGAAAAATGATTTCGTCGTACGGGTTTTGCGTTCCTACAAGATTCCGCATGAGGTCAATGATCAGGGTGTTGTCGTTCGCATCAACATGAATGATCGGTGGATGGACGTCACGGCCATCGAAATCGTTCCCATGTTGAGGGAAGCCGAGGACCGAAGCCGGCAGGTGGCCGCGCACGAGCTGTTTTTCTTTACGGCGGACGGGATTCTGGACGTGGTGTCGGCGCTCACGATCCGCTAGAAGACTTGCCGTCGCCGCTTTTCAGTTCCGCTAGCTTTTCCCGGTCCAGGTAGTATTTCCCGTCCGGCGTTTTGACGACCAGTTTGTCCGTTATCAGAAGATGAAGGGCCCGGGGGCGCAAATTGCCCGTTCCGACCCGAAAGAAATTTTTCCGCTCATCCTGAAGCCGGATGGCCCGGGACACCTTGAAGGCGCCCGCCTCTTCCAGTTCGGCGATGATTTTGAAGCAGACCCGCCGCAGGCCGAAACCCGCGAAATACATCACCGCCAGGACGAAGACCGCAAAGCCCACGACCCACAGAATAATTTGTATATAAACAGGCATATGACTATTTTCATCCTGCCGGAAGCGAGGATCCCGCGCATCCGGATTCTTTGCATTGCCGCTAGATGAACTTCACTTCACGCGTCGCCTTCGTGACCACAAAGCAGCGCTCGACATTGGATTGAGCGTCCGCCGGAATGACGAAAAACCCCTGTCGGTTCAACTGATACCCCTGGGTGGTTCCCACCAGGACCTCGCCGTCCTTGAAGAGCACCCGGATCTTGCGGCCCAAAACGGGTATGCCCGGCTCAAAATTCTTCCGGTCCTCATGTTTCGGATTGCCGGAGAAATCCTTGACGAAAAAAATGGCTTTCAGATCGGCGACGCGCACTTCCAGCGGCTTGTCGCTGGGCGAAAATCCCGCCGGCGTGACATGAAAAATATCCCGGTTGGGGGCAAAGTCAACCGTGACGCCTTTGACAAGACGCTTGTCGGTATAGCGAATGACGATCTTGTTTAACATGGCGGCTGGGTTCCTTTCCGGCGTGAGCCGCGTTTCAACGCGATTTTTTACCGGACATCGTTGCTTTGCTTACACCAACCGATGGAACTTTGTCCAGTGCATCGTTTGAAGAACTCTTGGCATGTTTCGGAAAGTTGTGGTACAAAAAGCCCGCTTTTTCGTCGACTTTTCCGAATCCGGATTCTGCTTTTATCCGAAACGGCAAAAAATGTCGATGACGAAATGACGGGGATAAGGGACAACATGAACATTCAGGCCAATCAGGCAATCGGCGTTTTTGATTCCGGCATCGGCGGACTGACGGTGGTTCGTTCCCTCATGGAACGCCTGCCTTTTGAAAACATTATTTACTTCGGGGATACGGCGCGGGTGCCTTACGGCGTCAAATCGGTGGAAACCATCCGGCGCTACGCGCTGCAGATCGCCGAATTCCTGTTGAAGCAAGACGTCAAGCTCCTGATCGTCGCCTGCAACACCATGGCGGCGGTCGCCTATCAGGCCATTCGGGATCTCTCGCCCGTGCCGGTGCTGGAAGTGATCGAGGCCAGCGCGAAAATCGCCGTCGCCCGAACGCGCAGCAAATCCATCGGTGTGATCGGCACACCCGCCACGATCAACTCGAACGCGTACGCCAGGGCCATCCATATTTTGGACCGGGACGCGAAGGTTTTTTCGCAGGCGTGCCCCCTCTTCGTTCCGCTGGTGGAGGAAGGCTGGTTCGAGCATCCGGCCACCAGGCTCGTCGCCGAGGAATACCTGAAGCCCGTCATGGCCGAGCGCGTGGACACGCTGGTCCTCGGCTGCACACATTATCCGCTCCTCAAGCCCCTCTTTCAGGATATTACCGGCGGGCAGGTCCGGCTGATCGATTCGGCGGAAGCCATGGCGGACATTGCCGCCGACCTCATTCGGCAGAACAATCTGGGCAGCACGGCAAACCGGCCGCCGGAGTATCTTTTTTGCGTCAGCGATGTGCCGTACCGTTTTCAGACCATCGGCGAACGCTTTCTCGGCCGGACGCTGCCGCGCATTGAGATGGTGAGGCTTTGATGATGAAGGTGCTCCTGGCCGGCTGCAACGTCGATTACGATTTGATCCGTGAGCTTCACGAGAAGAGCGGGCTGAAGCAGGACATTACGCCGGAAACGATTTCCGCCGCCTACGCCCGCATCAGCCGCAGCCCCAGGTCCGTGGATCAACTGCGTGTAGACGCCAGGGCCGAAGTCGAAAAAGCCCGCCGATCCAACCGCAACATCGTTTTCGAGATGGGGCACAGCTCGGTGGCCGAACACGCGGTCTTCAACATCGACGTGATCGGCGTTTCCCGCCTGCTGGTTGAAGAAATCGAAAAATTCCGCCTTTGCTCCTATACGGAAAAATCCCAGCGGTACGTATTGTTTGACCGGGACTTCGTCGTGCCTGAAGAAATCGTCCGGGCGGGAATGCGGGAGGAATTTGTCGAAACGATCCGGCTGCAAAACGATTTTTACCATGATCTCTATGAGCGGCTCCGGCCTCATGTCTTTGAGAAAAATCCGGAACTGGCCGCAAACCCCGCCAACCGCTCTTTGCTGGAGGGCTGGGCCAAGGAAGATGCGCGCTACGCCATCGCGCTTGCCACCCAGACGCAACTGGGGATGACCGTCAACGCCCGCAATCTGGAGCTGATGCTGCGCCGGCTGGCCTCCCTGCCGCTGGCGGAGGCGCGCCTTTTCAGCGAAAAACTCTATGCCGCAACCCGGGAAATCGCGCCGTCGCTGATTCGCTACACCCAAGCTACAGATTACGACCGCCTGACCCGGCCGCGGCTGCGGACCATGGCCGGAATCCTTTTGGAGAAGCGGCAAGTGAAAGCAGACCGGGAAAAGTTCACCGATGTCCGGCTCGTATCCGCGACGCCCGGCGCGGACCGGCAGGCCGCCGCCGCGGTTTTGTTTGCTTCTTCCTCTCAGAGCTACGGACGTTGCCAGCGCCGCGCCGCCCGGCTGAGCCCCCGCGAGATGAAAGGCTTGTTCCAAACCGTGTTTGAAAACATGCAGCTCTACGATGCCGCGCTAAGGGAACTGGAAAACGTCGATCTGCGCTACGAGCTGACGGTAAGCGCGAGCTGCTTTGCCCAGCTCAAGCGCCACCGCATGGCGACCATCATCGCCCAGGACTACGCCCCCAGGCTGGGCGTGACCGTTCCGCCCTCCGTGCGCCTGGTCGGCCGGCAAAAGGAATTCATGGCCCTCATGCGGCAGACGGAAAAGAGATATGATCGCATTCTGGAAAAAGCGCCGCAGGCGGCGGCTTATCTTCTGACCAACGCGCACCGCAGAAGGGTACTTATGAAATTCAACGCCCGGGAGCTTTACCATCTGTCCCGCCTGCGGGCGGACGCGCACGCCCAGTGGGATATCCGGAATCTGTCGGAAAGCATGCTTCGGCAGGCGCGCCGCCTCATGCCGCTGACGCTGATGATGGCCTGCGGCAAGGACGGCTTTGCCGCGCTGCATAAAAAAGCCTTTCCCGGAAAGTAACCCCCTTTCCTGTGACGGGACCCATGGCCACTCCGAAAAAACTCCCCATTGTTCTTTTTGCCACCACGATCAGCTCGTTTACGACGCCCTTCATGGGGTCTTCCGTGAACGTCGCCCTTCCCGCCATCGGCCGGGCTTTTTCCATGGATGCAATTTCCCTGAGCTGGGTGGCGTCTTCGTTTCTTCTGGCATCGGCCATCATGCTGCTGCCGATGGGGCGGCTCGCGGATATTTACGGGAGAAAAATATTTTTCCTTTCCGGATCGCTGATTTTTGCTCTCTCCTCGCTTCTGGCCGTCTTGCCGGAAACGGAGAGCCTTTTTATCGCGTTGCGCGTCGCTCAGGGATTCGGCGCCGCGATGATCTTCAGCACCGGCACGGCTCTCCTGGTTTCCGCCTATCCCGCGGGCGAGCGCGGCAAAATGCTGGGGATCAACATTGCCGCCGTTTACACCGGCCTCACCGCCGGTCCGTTGATCGGCGGCCTGCTGACCCAGCACCTGGGATGGCAGGCCATTTTTATCGCAAACGCCGCGCTGGGAGCAGGTGCCGCGGGGCTGGCCTTGCGGATGGAGGACGAAAAAACGCCCGCCGCGGCGGGAGAACCATTTGACCTGAGCGGTTCCTTCCTGTACGCGGCTGCACTGTTTGCCCTGATGTACGGCTTTTCGCGGCTTCCCTCTTCCCGCGGCGCCGTTCTGATTGCCGCGGGCGGAATCTTTTTCATTATTTTCATCCGCCGTCAGCTCCAAAAGCCCTCGCCGCTCATCAATATCCGCCTGTTTCTGCGCAACCGGGTTTTTGCCTTCTCCAACCTGGCCGCCCTGATTCACTACAGCGCAACCTTTGCGGTCACGTTCCTGATGAGTCTTTATCTGCAGCACGTCAAAGGGCTCACGCCTTCCCAGACCGGTTTTTTGCTGGTCATCGAACCCCTGCTGCAGGCGGTCTTCTCGCCGCTGGCGGGGCGGCTGTCCGATCGCCATGAACCCCGCATCATTTCCTCGATCGGAATGTCAATCACGGTCGTCGGCCTCGCCGGTTTGATTTTCGTTGCCAGGGATACGCCGCTTTGGACGATTCTGTTTTGTCTGGCGCTTCTGGGAACCGGCTTCGCGCTTTTTTCTTCTCCCAACGTCAATGCGGTCATGAGCTCGGTGGACGGCAAATTTTACGGCATCGCGTCCGCGATGCAGGCGACCATGCGGATGGTGGGGCAGATGCTGAGCATGGGCATTGCCATGCTGGTTTTCGCCTGGATCATCGGCAGCCGCGGCATTGACTACGAAAACGGCGAGCTGCTGATCACGAGCGCGAAAATCATTTTTGCAATTCTGGCGGTGATCTGCGTGGGCGGCATTCTGGCTTCGCTGGCGCGCGGGCGCGTACATAAGGCTTGATTTTCAGGACGTGATCCGTATGATCGTAAACGGCGATGCCGTTTATTTTTGTGAACGGGGGTTGAAAATGAGGACGCAGTGGATCAGTTTTGCCATCGGTCTTGCCGCCGGCTGTTTCGGCGGACTGATTGGAATCGGCGGTGGAATCATCATGGTTCCCCTGCTGGTGGAGATACTGCATGTGGATCAGTGCCGCGCGCACGGCACGTCCCTGGTGGTATTGATTTTTACGGGAATCAGCGGGGCCGTCTCTTACGGACTGCACGGCCAGGTGAATTGGAAAGCGGCCGTTCTGCTGGCGGTTCCGGCCATGCTGCTGGCCGCGGCGGGCGCCCGTCTGGCCGACCGGCTGCCCGACTGGAAGCTGAAAAAATTTTTCGGCGGGTTTCTGATTTTTTGCTCCGCGCTCCTGCTTTTGAAGCCCATTCTCGCCGATTGGATCGGCGTTCTGCCGGATGCCGTCTCCAATGTCGCCCTGGTCGTGACGGGGGGCGCTACGGGATTTCTTTCCGGTCTGATGGGGATCGGCGGCGGAACGATCATGATTCCCGCCATGATCCTTCTGGGAGGCTTTACACAGCACGTTGCCCAGGGAACCGCTCTCCTGGTCATGGTCCCTTCAGGATTCGTCGGCGCTTTCGCGCACTGGAAGCTGGGCAATGTGGCGGGCAAACTGCTGTTCAGCATGGTGCCGGGCATTGTGCTGGGCGCCTTTGCCGGCGCCGGAATCGCCCAGTTTATTCCGGAGGAGCCCTTGCGCTGGATGTTTGTCCTGGTGGCGGTTTACATGGGATGGCGCTATGTAAAAGTCGTCTCGCCGGATACGTGCTGAAGCACCGGCTTGCGGTTTTCAGGCCCCCATGAACCTTATGGCTGCGGCCCGAACCCCGTCGCCTACGCCTTCTTCCCGTACTCCGGATCGATCTTTACCAGCGCCGTGACGATGAATCCCGGGATCGTCGTGAGCAATATCCAGTAGTAGAAATGAATATATCCGAGTTTTTCCTGAATCCAGCCGCTGGACATGGCCGGCAGCATCATGCCCAGCGCCATGATTCCCGTGCCGATGGCGTAAAAGACGGTTTTGTATTCACCCTGTGAAACCATGATCATATACATCGTATAGGCGGTAAATCCGAATCCGTAGCCGAATTGCTCGGCTGCTACCGCGGAACCGATCAGCCAGATATTATCCGGCTGCGCGTGCGACAGATACACGAAAATTACATCGGGCACATGCATGATGATCACCATTGGCCACAGCCAGAATTTCAGGCCGTTGCGGTAAATGACATAGCCGCCCAAAAGCCCGCCCAGCATGAGCGCCACAACGCCCACGGTGCCGTAAATCCATCCGACCTGGGCGGTGGAAAGCCCCAGGCCGCCTTCGGCGCGGGAATCCAGAAGAAACGGCGCGACCATCTTCACCAGTTGCGCTTCGGCAAAGCGGAAAAACAAAAAAAAGCAGATGATGACGACAATATCTTTGCGGCGGAAAAACAGGGTGATGATCCGGAAATATTCAGCCACAACGCCCCGGCCTTTGTCCAGCGGCGCGCTGTGGTCGGCTTCGGGATAGGGCAGAACCAGCAAATGATACAGGCAGAGAGCCAGAAAAAAAGCGCCGACGACCACGAATGTGATCGACCAGGCGCAAGCTGCCGGATAACCGCATTTTTGCAGCGTGCCGGCCAGAATCACCAGGCCGCCCTTGGACGCAATGGTGGCGACGCGGTAAAAAACAGTGCGCACGCCGACAAAGGCGGCCTGTTCGGGCGTGGTGAGCCCCAGCATATAAAAGCCGTCGGCGGCGATGTCATGCGTGGCGGAAGAAAAGGCCATGATCCAGAACATGGCGAGCGTATAGCGCACAAAATCCGATGCCGGCAGCGTGAGGGCGACGCAGGCAAATGATCCGCCGATGGCCAGCTGCATGGCGACGATCCAGAAGCGCTTGGTGCGGAAAAGATCGACGAAGGGGCTCCACAGCGGTTTGATCACCCAGGGCAGGTAAAGCCAGCCGGTGTAAAGAGCGATGTCGGTGTTGGAAAGCCCCAGATTTTTGTACATCACGACGCTGACGGTCATGACGATCATGTAGGGAATGCCTTCGGCGATGTAGATGGACGGTACCCAGAGCCAGGGGTTGCGCTTCGCATTCATGCGCCTGCCTTTGCTGGCTTTGTCATCGTCTCCTCGGCGTATGGCGCCATACGCCTGCGTCGCCTCTTTCCCGCCGCCTCGGCATGCTTTTAACTGCGAAGCGCGACCATCGTTTGCATGTTGATTGGGATCAGACATGAAGTTCCTTTAGTTGGCTCTTGCACCCGTTTTCCAGGTCATCCTTGAGGACGTCAATACAGTTTTTTCAACATTGCGCCGGTAAAATAATGCGACAGAATCTCTTCGGCGCTCCGTCCCTGAGACGCCATCACCGCCGCCCCGATCTGACACAGGCCCACGCCGTGTCCCCATCCGCCGCCCTCCAGAAGAAAGCCGAGCGCGTTTCCGTCCGGATCCCGTTTGACTGAGACGACGAAAGCGCTGGAGAGCAAATGCGTGGGCGAAAGCCAGCGGCGGATTTCCAGCTCCCTGCCGACAACCGCCGCGCCGAGCGAGCCTTCGATTTTCAGCCGACAAATTCTTCCGGACGGACCGCGCTGCAGCGCCTCGATATTTTTCAGCCTGCCGAAGTCGATGCCGGATTTCGACCTGATAATTTCCTCCAGCTCTTCGGGCTGATATTCAACCCGCCAGCGATAGAAATTCAAGGTCTCCAGATCAAACGAGGGCAGTATCTTCCGCAGAATTTCCGGATCGTTGGTGTTGCAGTATGCGTCGGGTTTTGCGCGCAGCCATTCGGCCGCGTCTTTTTCCGTATGGATCGGCGCGCGCTGTTTCTTGCCGTCCGTGATGCTTGTCAGATAGGGGAAAGAGGCATCCTCCCATGCGGTTGCAAAAACATCCGTCCGTCCGCCGCAGCATTTATAGTAGCGCGCATCGCAGATTTCACCCGCGCTGGTCAGAAATATTCCGCGTGTGGCGTCGATGGCCCGGTTGACATTTTCCGAAACGATGCGGGTGATGCCCTGATAGCGCTGACAGTGGTCGTCGGCGCACACGTCGAAGCCCTGATGATCGTTCACATCCTGCCAAACGATGATTTCGCCTTTTGTTTTTGGATGGCGTGCCCGGATGGATTTTTTTTTCGCCAGCATCGCCGTCAGCCAGCTTCGCGCGGTGACGGCCTGTGCTTTGAGAAACTCCAGAGGGGCGCTGGCCGCCATTTCCGAAGAAATCACCGAGGCCAGGTATTCCTCGAGCGGAACGATATTGATGAGGTGAAAGGCGGATTGGCCTTGTCCCGAAAGCAAAAGCGCTCCCCGGAATGACTGTTTCTGCGCCCGCTGCCAGTGAAAATCGATGCCGATCTTTATGCCGGATACGGTAAAAAAAGATTCAGCGGGCGCGGCGGGAGAAAGCAGAATGTCTTTGCCGCGGATCCCCCCCCGGCCTTCTGTGTCGGTCAGAAAAACCTCGCCGCCGTCGGCGCGGACCATATATCCGCCTTTGATAACGCGCCCGTCGGGAAGAATGAAATCGCCTTCCAGGATCAGCCGGGCTTCGGAAGTATGCTGCAGCAGGGCCGCCTGTATGTTCGGTTCGTGATCGATCATTCCCTCATCCCACAGCGCGAAAAGTCACAGGCCTTCTTAAAAACAATAGTGGGATAAGTCAAGAAAGTTGTCCCGGACCCTGCTGTGATTTTCCGGGTGAAGGGCTGCTCCATGCGGTCCCGCCGGGTGAAAAATTTCAAACTGTTTAAAATCATTGACAATATCAAACTTTTTTCTTGAATCCTGTTCGTTTTTCGTGTAGGAAACTACTAAAATCATTGAGCGGATGGTTTATGGCGCATATTTGGCCGATTGGCGGAGGCAAAGGCGGCTCCGGCAAAAGCTTTATCACCAGTTCGCTGGGACGGTTGTCGGCGGGGCTGGGCAGAAAAACGCTGGTGATCGATTTGGATCTGGGAGCGGCCAATCTGCACACGCTGGTCGGGGTTCCCTATCCTTCGAAAAGTTTGTCCGATTTTCTTCAGAAAAAGACGGAACGCCTGGACGACACGGTCGTGGAGACGCCTTTTGAAAACCTCTTTCTCATCAGCGGCGCCCAGGACCATTTCGCGATTGCCAATCTTCCCCACGAACAGAAGGTCAAGACAATGCGCGCCATCATGAAGCTGGATTACGACTGCATTCTGCTGGATCTGGGCGCCGGAACGTCATTCAACACACTCGATTTTTTTCTGATTTCCCAAAACGGCATTTTCATTACCACGCCGGAGCCCACCTCCATTGAAAATGTGTACCGCCTGATCCGATCCGTTTATTTCCGGCGAATCCGTTACGGTTTCAGCGTGTCGCAATTCAAGGCGCTGGAGGAAGAGGCGATCGAGCAGTTCGGCGAGGGCGCCTCGGGCCGGCCGGAGTTTATGATGAACGTCATCGCGCGGGACTACCCGGAGCGCTTTCGGGAACTTCAGAAGGATTTTGACGCCTTCCGGTTCAGGCTCATCATCAACCAGCTTCACAGGCGGGACAATCCCGCCCTTGGAGCACATGTTTGCAGAATTATCGAAAAACACATGAACCTGCACGTCGAATTCATGGGCAATGTCTCTTACGACGATCATGTCCACGATGCGATTTGTCAGCAGGTGTCTTATCTGGACCGTTACCCTTACACGAAGACCGCGGGCGAGCTGCGCGCCGCGGGCCGGCAGATCTTTCAGCCGGCGGGCCGGCAATTGATGCTTCAGTACGTGTAGAAAGAGCCGGGCTTGGCGCACAACCGTCGGGGAGGCCTGAGTGCGGAAAAGTTTTGCCGAGTTGAACTATTATGAAATGCTGGACGTGAGCCCGACCGCGGCGGCGTTTGAAATTCGTCAGGCGTACGGCACAGCCCTGCAGATTTACCGGACCGGTTCGGCGGCGAGCCATTCCTTTTTCACCGAGGCGGAAAGACGGGAAATCCTTTCTCTGGTGGAGAAAGCTTACAGGACCCTGGCGGATGAACTCACCCGGAAAGCCTACGACGACGAACTGGCAAGCCGGGGAGAAATCGACCGGCCGGCGCAAGCCGGGCCCGACGCCAAAAAGCCGGTCGGCATATTCAACATCAGCCGCGTCCGCGACCGTCAGCCGGTCCCGGCAAACCAGGAATCCCTGAAAAGCAAAATCCGCGAAAGCGAACGAATCAGCGAGCTGACGGCCCGCAGTTCCCTGAGCGGAGCAGGCCTGAAGGAGATTCGCGAGGAGCTCGGTGTGGCGATTGCGCAGATTGCGCAGGCGACAAAAGTCCGGCAGGACCATCTGGTAAACATCGAAGAAGATCGCGTCGAGCGTCTGCCCGCGGCCATTTTCCTCAAGGGGTTTGTCAAATCCTATCTGAAATATCTCTGTCTGGAGCCGGTGGAGGAATTATCCGCCCGCTACATGGAAACCATCGCGCGTCTGCCGCGAAGGGAAGGGGCGCAAGAACAGGAGTAAGAAAGGAGCGGTTATGGAATCCGATACCATTCAAACGCCCGAAGGGGATCTGGTCATCCGGTTTGTGGGGCACAGCTCGCTCATCTTTTTCTGGGCGGGCAAAAACATTCACGCGGACCCCGTGTCGCTGGAAGCGGATTATGCGAGACTGCCAAAGGCTGATGTGATATTGATCACTCACGGGCACGGGGATCACATGGATGTGAATGCCGTGAACATCATCAAAATCCCCGCGACCAAAATTGTCGGCAACGATGAAGTCGGCAGTCAGATCCCCGGGACACTGGTGATGAAAAACGGCGAGGAGCGGGTGGTGGAGGGCCTGAAGATCGAGGCGGTGCCGGCCTACAACCTGAAGCACATGAGAGCGCCGGGAAAGCCCTTTCACCCGAAGGGCGTCGGAAACGGGTATGTCGTTACTCTGGGCGGTTTGCGCGTCTATATTGCCGGCGACACGGAAAACATTCCGGAGATGAGACGGCTTCAGAACATCGACATTGCCTTTCTGCCGATGAATCTGCCTTATACCATGACGCCGGAAATGGCGGCCGACGCCGCTCAAATGTTTCATCCGAAAGTCCTGTATCCCTACCATCAGGGCGAGACGGATACGGCAAAGCTGCTTGCGCTGATGAAGGATCACAAGGACATTGACGTTCGCATTCGGACAATGAAGTGACAAAGCGCGCGTCAACCGCCGCCGGCTGAAAAGTTTCGCGCGAGGATTTAGAGACGGAGGAATGGATTCAAATGAACGGCAACGGCGTTGCATTCTGGAAAGCAAGCGGCAGCGGCAATGATTTTATCATCATCGACAACCGCGATTTATCGCTGAACGTGGGAGAATTGCCGGCTTTTGCCCGAAGCGTGTGCCGAAGAAAAGTGTCGGTCGGCGCGGACGGTCTGCTGCTTGTCGAGCCCTCTGCGGTCGCCGATTTCCGGTGGCGGTTTTTCAATTCCGACGGCTCCGAGGCGGCCATGTGCGGCAACGCGGCGCGTTGCGTGGCGCGCTTTGCCTTTGAAAACGGCATTGCCGGACAAACCATGTCTTTCGAAACGCAGGCCGGCATCATCCGCGCGGAAGTGGCCCGCGACGTCGCGAAAGTCCGGCTGACCGATCCCTCTTCCCTGAAGCAGGACATTCGGATTCATCTGTCGGGAGGCGAGTGCGGACTGGACTGCATCGACACGGGCGTGCCCCACGCCGTCTGCTTTGTCGCGTCCGCCGAGGCGTGCGACGTGACGGCCACCGGAAGGGAAATCCGCCGGCACGCAGTGTTTCAGCCCGAGGGCGCAAACGCGAATTTTGCGCTGGTGATCAACCGGCATAAAATGCGGGTCCGGACCTACGAACGGGGCGTCGAGGACGAAACCCTGGCCTGCGGCACGGGTGTGGTCGCCTCCGTTCTGGCCGCGGCCGGACGCCGCTTTGTGGATTCGCCGGTGGATGTGACCGTGCAAAGCGGCGAAACCCTGCGCGTGTATTTTTCCCGTCAGGACGGGGCTTTTTCGGAAATTTATCTTGAAGGGAAAGTGAAAATAGTCTATCAAGGGACGCTTTTTGAAGACGCGTATCGATAACCTCTGATCAGGAAGGAATGTTCATCGTGCAGACGGCGGAACGGTTAAAGAAAATCCCCCCTTATTTGTTCATGGAGCTTCGGAAAAAAATCAACAAGGCGAAATCCGACGGCGTGGACGTTATTTCTCTGGCCATCGGCGATCCCGTGGAAGCGACTCCCGGTTCCATCATTGACGAACTGTGCCGCACGGCCCGCGATCCGCTAAACCACCGCTATCCCACCGACGAGGAAAAAGGCATGCTCGCGCTGCGCAGGGAAATCGCCCGCTGGTACGCCCAGCGCTACGGCGTGGAGCTGAATCCGGAAAAAGAGATTCTGGGCCTCATCGGCTCCAAGGAAGGCTGCCACCACTTTGTTTTGGCGCGCGTGAATCCCGGCGACATCGTGCTGATGACCGATCCCGGCTATCCGGCTTACCGCGCCAGCATCCTGATGGGGGAAGGCGTTCCCTGCAACGTGCCCATCCTGGCGCAAAACGACTATCTTCCGGCTCTGGAAGACATTCCGTCGGAGACGGCCAAAAAGGCGTCGGCCATGTTTTTGAATTACCCCAACAACCCGACGGGCGCGTGCGCCACGCTGGAATTTCTCAACAAACTGGTGGCGTTTGCGCGGGAATACGACATTGCCGTCTGCTACGACAATCCCTACGGCGAAATCGTGTTTGCCGGACAGGAGCGCATCAGCTTTCTTCAGGCGCCGGGCGCGAAAGAAATCGGCGTCGAGCTGAATTCCTTTTCCAAGCCCTTCAACATGTGCGGCTGGCGAATCGGCATGGCCTCGGGCAATCCCGACCTGATCGCGGCAATCAGCAAGGTCAAGGAAAACACGGACTCCGGCATTTTCAACGCCGTGCAGTTTGCGGCGATACAGGCGCTGCGCGGCGAAGCGGGATTTATTGAAGAGATGCTCTCCATTTACGGACGCCGCCGGGAGATGGTTTTAAAGACGCTTCAAAAGATCGGCATTGATTTTCAGCCGCCGCGCGGCACGTTTTATCTGTGGGTGCCCGCGCCCAAAGGCATGACGTCGCTGGAATTCACCAACCGCCTGTTTGACAAAACCGCCGTCGTGGTAGCGGCCGGAACGGCTTACGGCCGGTATGGCGAGGGCTTTATCCGTATTTCGCTCACCGTGCCGGACGACCGGCTCAACGAGGCGATGGCGCGAATCGAAAAGGAATTCTCGTAATGGAAATGGGAATTCTGGGGCTTCCCCAAAGCGGGAAGAGCACCCTGTTTGAAATTATGACCGGCGTGAAAATAAGCCCGTCGCACACTGAAACGGTCGTGCGCGGACAGGCGTCGGTGCCGGATGAGCGCTTTGACAAACTGGTCGAAATCTACAAGCCCGCTAAAGTCTCGCCGGCCAGAGTTCCGTTTGTCGATGTGCATGCCGTGGGCGAACATCCCTGGGAGGCGATCCGCCAGAACCTGAGCGGCACGGACGGCATTCTGCACGTGGTGGACGGTTTTTCCCTGCCGGATATTTCGATTGCTCTCGACGCCTGCCGCAAACTCGAAGACGAGCTGGTTCTCTCCGATCTCATCATCATTGAAAAGAAGCTGGAGCGCCTGGCCAAGATGTCCAAAAAAGCCATTGCACCCCAGGAAGCGGCGCAAAACGAACTTTTGCCGCGGTTGAAGGACTGCCTGGAGGCGGGCAAACCGCTGCGCCGGGCGGGGCTTACCGCTCAGGAAGTCTTTACGCTTAAGAGTTTTTCATTCTGGACGATCAAGCCGGAACTGGTCGTGGTCAACGTGGCTGAAGACAATCCAGCGTTTGCCGATGAATTTGCCAAAGCCGCCCATCTTGCCGAACCGGTGATGGGCATCTGCTGCAAGGTCGAGGCGGAGCTCGCGGGGCTGGACGCGGCCGATCAGAAAGAGTTTTTGTCCTCGATGGGCATCGCCGAACCTGCCTTCGGCCGGATCATCCGCGCTGCTTTTACGCTTCTGGGCCGCATGTCCTTCTTCACCGTGGGCGAAGACGAAGTCAAAGCCTGGGTCATTCCGCATTCCACAAAAGCCCCCAAGGCCGCGGGCGCCATTCACAACGATTTCGAACGCGGCTTCATCAAGGCCGAAGTCATGTCCTTTGACGATTTCATGGCGCACGGCGGGTCGCAGGCCCAGGTGAAATCCGCCGGCCGTCTCCGTCTGGAGGGCAAGGAATATGTCGTTGCCGACGGCGACATCATCACCTTCCGCTTCAACGTCTGACGGGCGCCGCGGCCGCGTCCTCCAATGCTTTCAGGTAGTACTCTGTTTCCGCAACCGATCGATTGACCAGCGGCTGATTCAGTCCGGCGCCTTCCGAGGAAACGTTCACGAACCAGTTGTTGTCGTTGATCCGCTGGAAACGGATGGTGATCAGCGTGTTGCCGTTAAAGAAGGAATCCCGATGGATTCTGATCACGCCTTCCTCATCGTCCTTTTCGCATTTGTCGCCGGGGAATGTTTTCTTTGCCGTTTCAAAAGCCAGATACGTCGCCTGCCAGTGCGTTCCCGTGAGAATGACCGGTCGCAGCGGAGAGGACGGGGCTGCCGATGTCTGGGCCGTGCTGCAGGAGGACAGCAGCAAAACCGCTAAAAACAAAAATATCAAAGAGTTCCGTTTTTTGCTTTTCAATCGCTTTCCTTCGCCTGACGGCTTCAATTATTTTTTCTCATGCAAGATTTCCTGTATGGTTCGAAAGCCTTTGAAATCGTTGGATGCCCAAACATTTAAATCCTGCACCGTAACATTACTGGAACAAACAAATTGTCTGGCGTCAGGTTCCAGTTTTGACTTGCTCTGCTTCTTCTTGAAAATTTTCAATGCACCGTCTTTAAAGAGCACAATGTAGAATTCCATTTTTGCCTCTCAAGAATAATAAAATCCTATCATGAGTAATCCTTCTTTCGCCGAACGCTTGAATTAGCGGGCTCTCCACTGCGCAAAGCGAAGTGGAGAGCCCGCTGGAATACTTCGTTAGACATCCTTATTCAGAGTAAGGCGGCTCCCCTTGGACGGAATTTGCCAATTCCATGGCCTTTTTTACTTGATCCCGGGTTCCCCTGAAAACAAGCCATACGCCTCCTTCCGCGCCGCTGACGCCGCCCGCGCTGCACTGGAAGGCGGTCACTCCCGTCAGGATTTTAATGGCTTCGAGCTCTGTGACGATTTCGCCTGTAATCAGCCACTGGGAGGGAATAAGGTGACCGGGAAACCGATTCGTCGACTTACCGGATGCAGGAGGCAGCAATTGCACCGGCTCCCGCGTTTTCAGCGTCAGCTCCGCAACATCGCCTGCAACCACCTTCTCGAGGCCGACCGGAATCACGAGGTGAACCTTGCGCGCCACGATCATGGGCATGGTGATTCCCGTCGTTCCCCCTTCCGGGTGCAGAATATTAACCGCCGCCATCTTGTTCCTGTAGTCGAGGGCATTGGCGCCCTTGATGACCACGTCGCCCGGCTTCAGTTTCTTCGCCGCTTCGCCAAGCGGAATATCCACGATCTTGCCTTTTTCCAGAATCACGTGGTTGACGGCTTTCGCCTCGGGCAGGTTTTTGGTTCCTTTCTCGGGTTCAATTCTTCCCGTCACAAAGGCTGCGTGATCGGCTTTCTTTCCGGTGATCTCTTCCGCCACATAGGCGTTGGTTGTCCCCTTGATGATAATGACCATACCGTTGGCCAGAGCATTCTTGACGATCGGCATCTGCGCCACAGCCTTGCCGATCAGCCTCTTGGATTCGGCCACCGTCAGAATCGCGCCGCTCTGAAAAATTTTTTCCTCGCTTTCCGGTCCCGCTGCGGTAGAAATTCCGGCAAACAGCAACGGTCCGCAAACGGCCATCGCCAATAGCAAGGCAATCCCTCTCCATCCTTTTTTCATGAGGTGTTCCTCCTTTCGCTTTAGATTGATTTTGACTTATTTTTTAAACTAAAACTTCACAACCCGCTGGGGACACTGCAATCGGAAGCTTAAAAAAGGTTAAAGCCAGGTTCAAGAACTTTTCGATAAAAATCGGAATGGGAGAATAAAACTGGCGGAGAGAGCGGGATTTGAACCCGCGGTACACCTTTAAAGGGCGTACAATCGCTTAGCAGGCGATCGCTTTCGGCCACTCAGCCATCTCTCCGCTGATTTTTTCAGGCCTGTATGTTTAAAACAGTACGTCTCAATCTGCAAGAAGTTCTGTATTATCTGGCGGAGGGAGCAGGATTCGAACCCGCGAACCTTTCGGTCAACGGTTTTCAAGACCGCCGCCATAGACCACTCGGCCATCCCTCCATCGTAATGTTTTTCCCGGTTATCCTTCCGGCCTTACGGAGTGATCCGCTCGAGGCCTCTCATGTAAGGACGCAGCGCCTCCGGGATGATGACGCTTCCGTCGGCCTGCTGATAGTTCTCCAGAACCGCGACCACGGTGCGGCCCACGGCCAGTCCGGAGCCGTTCAGGGTATGGACGAATTCCACTTTGCCGCTGTCTTTCCGGCGGAAGCGGATCGCCGCCCGCCTGGCCTGGAAATCCTCAAAGTTGCTGCACGAAGAAATTTCCCGGTACGTGTCCTGTCCGGGCATCCAGGCTTCCACGTCGTAGGTTTTGGCCGAAGAAAAGCCCAGATCGGCCGTGCACAGGCAAACGGTGCGGAAAGGGATGCCGAGCCTTTTCAGGACTTCTTCCGCGTTGGCGGTCAGCTTTTCCAGCTCGTCGTAGGATGCCTCCGGTTTGGAAAACTTGACCATCTCCACCTTGTTGAACTGGTGCTGTCGGATCAATCCCCGTGTATCTTTGCCGTAGGAACCGGCTTCCGCGCGGAAGCAGGCTGAATAAGCCACAAGATAAACAGGCAGCTTGTCTTCCTCAAGAATTTCATCCCGGTAGATATTCGTCACCGGGACTTCCGCCGTCGGAATCAGGTAATAGTCCATGCCTTCAATTTTAAAAAGGTCTTCCTTGAACTTGGGAAGCTGGCCGGTCCCGGTCATGCTTTCGGCGTTGACCATGAAAGGCGTAAACACCTCCGTGTAGCCGTGGTTTGCCGTGTGCAGATCCAGCATGAAGTTGGTGATCGCGCGCTCCAGTTGGGCGCCCGCTCCCCGGTAGAGTGTGAATCTCGCTCCGGTGATTTTCGCGCCGCGCCCGAAATCCAGAATGTTCAGGCTTTCACCCAGTTCAAAGTGCTGCTTCGGGGCAAAACAGAAAGACGGCTTTTCGCCCCAGGTCCGCACGACCGCATTGTCTTCGGAACTGCCGCCCTGCGGCACCGATTCGTGCTGAACGTTCGGCACGATCATGACAAAGGCATTGAGCTCCTCTTCCGTGACGCGCAGGGTTTCGTCATATTCCTTGATTTTGGCCGAGACGTCACCCATTTTGGCAATCAGTGCGGAAGCGTCCTCTTTCTTCTTTTTCAGCTCGCCGACCTGCCTGGACACACTGTTGCGCTCATTGCGCAGGGTTTCCACCGCCTGCAAAATGTCCCGCCTTTTCGCGTCCAGGCCGATAAAACGGTCAAATTCAATGTTTTGCCCCCGTTCGTTCATTTTTCGGCGAACGGCCTCCAGGTTCTGCCTCAAGTACTTAATATCCAACATAATTTACCTTCAGTGCTTTGGCTGACGAATCCCGCCAAAGACGCGTTTCCCTATCACTTTGAACAATTGAAGTCAATGGTTTTATCGGGTGAATCAATTCCCGGATCCGGTCAGCCTCTTTTGAATCATCTTCAAAAAGGCTCTCATTTCCGGGCTTTTGAGAAGGTAGGCGCACGCAAAGTATGCGACTGCCCCGGTCAGAACAGCAAGGACGAGATAGATCAGACGTTCCCGAAAGCCCGAGGACGTGTTCCAGGGCATTCCATATTCCACGAGTCCGATGGCCGCCAGCATCGCGGCGGATGAAGCGATGATCTTGAAAACGGAGGTGTAAAACGCACGGTCGAGATACGGTCCGATTTTGTTTCTCAGCACGAACGCAAGGACTCCGACATTGACGGCCGCGGAAATGGAGCCGGCCAGCGCGATGCCGTTGTGCCGGAGCGGATACATCAGCGTCAGGCTGAAAACCACGTTGACGACCAGCGTAATGATGCCCGCTTTCAGAGGCCATTTGGAATCCTTCAGGGAATAGAAGGCGGAAACGAAGACGCGCAGGACCGAGTAGGCCCAGAGCCCCAGCGCGTAGCAGAACAGCGCCTGGCCGGTATAGACGGCTGCCTGTGCGTCAAACGCGCCGCGCTGGAACAGCACGGAGATGATGGGCAGATGGAGCGCCATCAGGGCGGCCATCGCCGGGATGGTCAGAAAAAGCAGCAGCCGCAGGGAAAAGGAAATGCTGGATTTCAGCTCTTCGGTTTTTCCCGCGGCGGCATGAGCGGAAAAACTGGGCAGCGCCGCCGTTCCGATGGCAATGGCGAAAATCCCCAGCGGGAACTCCATGATCCGGTCGGCGTAAAACAGATACGTGACCGAGCCGCTGGGCAGGAGGGAGGCCAGCACCGTTCCCACAAAGACATTGATTGTGCCCACGCCCGCGCCGAGGATGGCCGGAAGCATCAGCGCGCCGATCTGCCGGATGCCCGGGTGGCGCAGATTGAACCGGAAATGAAACCTTACGCCGAATTTCCCGAGGGCCGGCCACTGCATGGCAAGCTGCAGGACGCCGCCCGCCAGAACGCCCGCGGCCAGCGCCGTGATCGGCTGGTCAAATTTGTCGTGCAGAGCGACGGCGGCCGTGATCATGGCGATGTTGAGCATCACCGGAGACAGAGCCGGAGAGGTGAAATGCCGGAAAGAATTCAGAATCCCCATGCACAGGGCGACCAGTGCAATGAAAAAGATGTAGGGGAACATCAGGCGGTTCAGAAAAACCGCAAGCTGGTATTGGTCGGGATTGGCCATGAAACCCGGGGCGATCAGTCCGACAATCACGGGCGAGAGCGCAATGCCCAGCGCGGAAACGGCGGCCAGGATGACGGAAAGGATCGTAAACGCGTTGTCGGCCAGCTCCAGCGCTTCCGGTTTTGTTTTTTTCTGCAGGTATTCGGTAAACACCGGAACAAATGAAATCGTAAGCGAGCCTTCGCCCAGCAGGCGCCTCAGCATATTGGGAATGCGAAACGCCACCCAGAAGGCGTCCGTCATCCAGCTCGCACCGAAAAAGGCGGCGATGACCATGTCGCGGACCACGCCGAGAACGCGGCTGACCATCGTCGCTGCGCCCACGATTCCGGCGGCCTTGGCGACTTTTGCATTTTCTGATTTTTCCGTAGGATCGTCCATTTCTTCAATTGCGCTTTGCTTATTGCCGGCGACTATGCGTCAGGAGGGAAATCCAGGCTTCGGAATCTTTGCTCCAGTTCCGTTCGATTGATGTCGCTGACCAGGATTGTCTTCTTGCGTCCCTTGGCCCCCGCGGAAATTTTCAACAGGCTTTTCCTGAGCCCCAGTTTTTTGGCCAGCAGTTCGATGCAGGCGTCGTTGGCCGCGCCTTCCACCGGCGGCGCGGTGACCTTAACTTTCAGCATGCCGCCGGAAATGCCGGCGATCTCAGCCCGCGAGGCGTGCGGATTGACGTGGATGTCAAAGGATAAGCCGTTCTTTGTTTCCCGAATGAGGAGCGTATCGGTCAAAGCGTTTGCCTTTCTAAAAACTTCGCGCCGCCTGGATCAGTGTCTGGACCAGGAAATACTGCAGAAAGATGATGATCAGCAAAACGATCAGCGGCGAAAAATCAATCGGCAGGCTGTGCCGGGGAAGCATTCTTCGAATCGGTCCCAGCACCGGTTCGGTGACGCGGTACAGGAAAATGACGATCTTGTTGTAAGGATCGGGATTCACCCAGGAAATGAGAGCGCGGGCGACGATGATCCACAGATAGACCGTCAGAACAATGTCGATGACTTTTGCCAGCGCGATGATGAAATTGCTCAATGCAAACATAACTTCCTCACTGATGGATCTTTTGCTTCCCGCAGGGAGTTTGTGTCAAAGAGTCGGGCCTTCCGTGAAAGCTTTTCTGCCGGCGATTCCTGTGAAGAATCCATCAGCCGGCATCCGGACGACGCCGCTCAGGGACGGGGATCCGAAACAATTTCCCGGCAAAAAGTGATCAGCGCGTCATTGAACGCCTCGGGCCGCTCCAGCATCGCCATGTGCCCCGCGCCTTCAATCAAAACGCATTTTGCCCCGGCAATGCCCTTGGCAATCTTTTCGGAAGAAGCGGGTGGCGTCATCTTGTCTTCCACGCCGCAAAGCGCCAGCACCGGCACGCGGATCTTTTCCAGTTCTCCAGTCAGATCAAACTTGCTGCACGCCAGCATGTCGCTCGCCACTACATCAACACTGGTCTGGCCCAGACTTTCCCGCAGCGGCCCAAAGAGCTTCGGGCGGTTTTCTTTGGCAATGGAGAATTTGCACATCAAATCCAGGATCAAATCCGGCTGTTTGGCAAACCCGTCCAGAATGTCGGGGTTGACCGGCATGGTCAGGCCGCCGCCCGCCGCCACGACGGCGCTTGCATCCTGCGGGTGTTGTGAGGCAAAACCCAGGGCAATAGCCGCACCCAGCGAGTGTCCGACCAAAACCGGGCGCTTCAATTTTAAAACTTCGAGGATTTCCTTTAAACGCAGGACATAGGCCAAAATATCCTTCTCTCCGCTTCCCTCCGATTGCCCGTGCCCCGGAAGGTCGACGGCCGCGATGTTGAACGATTTGTGCAGGACCGAATACTGTTCGGACCAGGCGCCGGAGTTGCCGCCGGAGCCGTGAAGAAAGACCAGGCTCTGCGCGTGGGCGCCGAAATCAGCCGGGTTGATCCAGCAGGCAATGTTGTTGTCCCCGACTTTGAAATGTTTCAGCATGAGTTTTCCCTCCCGAGCCCGTGACTACCACAAAAGCGGGTTTTTATACAATCTTCAATATTGTATTGACAGGATGCCGGGAAAAAGGGCATGTATTGGCCATCCGGAGGACATAACCATGTTTACAGGCAAGAAAGTTGCGATTCTCGGCGGAGGCAAAATGGGCGGCATTCTGGCGCGGGGGATGATTACCCGGAAGCTCCTTGCCCCGCAGAATATCACCGTGACGGACATTGATCCACAGAGGCTGGAAGAGCTGCGTTCTGCGCTGAAGCTGCGGGTCAGCGATGACAACCGTCAGGCCGTGAAGGGGGCCGATATTATTGTTCTGGCCGTCAAGCCGCAGAATTTTCCCGACCTCCTCAAAGAGATTCGGCAGGCTGCGAATTCCTCAAAGCTGTTTATTTCCATCGCCGCCGGCGTGACGACGGATGCGATTGAAAAATGGTTGACCAAAAAACCGCGCGTTTTGCGCGTGATGCCCAACGTCGCCGCGCTGGCGGGCGAAGGCGCCGCGGCCGTGGCGAAGGGGCATTTTTCCCGCCCCGATGACGTACAGTACGCCCTGGCGATGCTGGGCGCCGTCGGCCTGGCCGTGGAAGTGGAGGAGAAGCTCATGGATGCCGTGACGGGACTCAGCGGCAGCGGCCCGGCCTATTGTTTTGTAATGATCGAAGCCCTGGCGGATGCCGGCGTTCAACTGGGGCTGGGCCGTGATCTGGCCGAAAAGCTTGCCGCGCAGACGATGCTGGGCTCGGCCCGCCTGTGTCTTCAGGGAAGTCATCACCCCGCCCAGTTGAAAAATATGGTGACCTCTCCCGGCGGAACCACTGCTGCCGGTTTGCGGGTGCTGGAGGAGGGGAAAATTCGCGCGACGCTGACGGGCGCCGTGGAAGCGGCCGCGAAGAAAGCGAAAGAACTTGCCGGTTCATGAACTAAAAAGCCGTGGGGGAAAAATGGAGATCAGGGGGAAAACCATCATCGTGACGGGCGCGGCTTCCGGCATCGGCCGGGGCCTGTGCCGGCGGTTTGCAAAAGAAGGCGCGAAGGCCATCGTCGCCGCCGACATCAATGAAGCGGGCGCAAAGGCCGTCGCCGGGGAAGCGGGCGGAGAGGCTTTTGCCTGCGACGTACGCAAGGAAGCGGACATCATCCGCTTGGTAAAATTCACGGAAGACCGCTGGGGCGGCGTTGACCTTTTCTGCTCCAACGCCGGCATCATCGCGATCGGCGGCTATGAAGTGGACAACGAAACCTGGCAGCGCATCTGGGAGATTAATGTTCTCGCGCATGTTTTCGTGGCGCGGGCGGTCATTCCCGGAATGATCCGGCGAGGCGGCGGCGCGATCATGATCACCGCTTCCGCGGCCGGGCTGTTGAGTCAGATCGGATCTCTGCCGTATTCCGTCACCAAGCACGCGGCGGTGGGCATGGCGGAAAATCTGGCGATCACCTACGGCGGCCAGGGCATACAGGTGTTTGCGCTTTGTCCGCAGGCGGTGGAGTCGGAAATGACGCGCCAGCATGAAGGCGGCGGCGTGGCGGGGGTGGACGGCCTGATGAAGCCGGAGCAGCTCGCAAACGCCGTCATGGAATCGTTCGCCGCCGATGAATTTCTGATTCTGCCGCACAAGGAAGTCAAAACCTACATCCAGCGCAAGGCGGCGGATTACAACCGTTGGATTCAGGGCATGCGCAGGCTGCAGGACAGGTTCCTGACGGGCGCGCCGTTAAAGAAAGTCTAAAAAAAGCGTTTCCGGCATTTTTGCATCAGCAGAGGGAGGGAAGCCCGTGGACGTCGAAAGATGCGCGTCGGTGGACAACCTTCAGGATCTGGATCAGGCACTCCTGGCGGACGACAGAGTGATCGCCATGGTGTACGCCACCTGGTGCCCTTTCTGCCGAAAGGTCCTGCCGGTGTTTGAAAAATGGGCGCTAAAGGAAAAGCGGCGCCTGCTTCTGGTGGCCGACGACGACGAGCGCGCCGCGGACGTGTACGACATCGATATTTTCCCGACGCTGATCCTGTTTGAAAAGGGCCGCATCGTCAAGCGGCTCGACGGAAGGCCGGGCGTCGGCCTCAGTGAGAAACAGATCGCCGATTTCATCAAATCCTGTCCGCCGGCCGAGCCCGGCTGAAATTCGGAGTCCGACACATTTGGATATTTTTGTTCGATACTGCGGCGGCTGCAACTGTCAACTGGACCGGTCCAAACTGGTGAGCGACGTTCAGCGTGGGCTTGGCCCTGAGTTCCACCTGACGACGGATCTTTCCGGCGCGCCTTGCCCCGCCGGGCTGCTGGTATGCGGCTGTCCGGCCGCCTGCGTCTGGAATTCCGAAGTCAGCGCGGCGGCCAGGCGCTGGGTAATCGTTGCCGGAAAAACGGTGAATGCCGTTGAAATAACGGAGGACCGTCTGGCGGAAGCGGTGGCCGTGGAAATCAAATCCATTCTCTTTTCTGAGTAAAAATAAAAATATATATGAAATAACTGACCATTGACTATGAATATCGTTTAAAAAAAATAGTCGCACTATGATAAAAAATAATACTTGACAGTGGGACTATGAAGATGTAGGTTAAATCAAACTTAAAAAAGGATATTGCAATGGCCGATCACGTTCGTGCGAAGACCAGGAAGAACCGCATCATGGATGCGGCTTTGCGGATTTTTGCCGAAAAAAGTTTTCAGGAGGCAACGATATCCGAAATCAGCAAGGAAGCCGGTGTTTCCGAGGCGACGATTTATGAATATTTCGGCACCAAGGAAGATCTGCTCTTTGCCATTCCCGAAAAAATCTCCAACGATACGTATGAAGAATCCGAAGCCGTCCTGCCCTTTATCAAAGATGTGGAAGGCCGAATGCGCGCCATCATGCTCAGCTACATTCAGCTCTACGAGAGCAATCCGCATTACTCCGCGCTGGTGCTGCTGCAGTTGATGTCCAACAAGCGCTTCCGGCAGACCGCCGCGCATGCGGCCATTCGCCGTTCCGCCCACCGCCTGCTCGAATGCATTCGCGAAGGGATCGCCAACGGCACGTTCCGTCCCGACGCCGACGCCTACCTGATCCGCTCGATCCTGATGGGCACCATCGAGCATCTGTTTATCCACTGGCACATGCTGGGAATGCCCCGGCGCGAAAAAACCATTATGGAGATGCTGGATCCGTTTCTGGAAATCGTTTTGAACGGCATCCGGGCGAAAAAGGATCAGCAGGGGCTTACGCTGCATTTGAACATGGAGGATGCCCGCTCTCTTCTGCAGACGCTGCAAAACGATCCGGCGCTGCAATCGAAGGCGGAGGGTGCGGACGCTTCCGGCAAAATCAGAGAAAACAACTAAAAAAGCATACACAAAGAAAGGAGTACCCCCTATGAGAACCAAGCAAGATTTTATCAACGCCCTGTCGAAAATGAAACGCAACGTCTATTATGACGGGCAGCTGATCGACCGGACCGACGAGCTGCAAAGCGACTGCATCAACGTTATGGGCACAACGTATGATGAGGCCGCCAAGCCGGAGAACGAAACGCTGATGACCGCCACGTCTCACCTGACCGGGGAGAAGATCAACCGCTTCACGCACATTCACCAGAGCACGGTTGACCTGCACCGCAAGCAGGACATGACCCGGATGCTCTGCCAGAAAGTCGGCGGCTGCATTCAGCGGTGCATGGGCATTGACGGCACCAACGCCATCTACAACGTATCGTTTGAAGCGGACAAGGTAAAGCCGGGCGAGACGAATTACCACGAGAATTTCAAGAAATGGCTGACCCGCTTCCAGAAGGAAGATATGATTGCCGCCTGCGCCCAGACGGATACCAAGGGCGACCGCATGCTGCGGCCGGCCGAACAGCCCAATCCGGGCGCCTATGTGCGCATCAAGGAACGCCTGAAGGACGGCATCGTGGTCGAAGGCTGCAAGGTGCACATTTCCGAAGCCTCCGTCTCCGATGAAGTGCTGGTGATTCCCACCCGCGCGCTTCGTCCCGAAGACAAGGACTACGCGGTGGGTTTTGCCGTGCCCGCGGATTATGACGGCATGAAGCAGGTGGTGACCATTCATAACTACCGCCAGCGCGAACATTTCAAACGGGGCTTCACGCCGGGGCTGACCGATTCGTACCTGATTTTTGAAGACTGTTTCGTGCCCTGGGAGAGAGTCTTCCTGGCCGGCGAGAATCTGCACGGCGGGATCCTGGCGCTGCTGTTTGCCCTGTTCCACCGTCATTCCTACTCCGGCTGCAAGCCCGCCATCGGCGACGTTATTTTGGGCACCGCGGCGCTGGCCGCCGAATGCAACAACGTCCACAAGGAATCCCATGTCCGTGAGAAACTGGCCGAACTGATCATGACGATTGAACTGGGATATGCCGCCGGCTACACCGCCTCCGATCTGGGCAAGCCGGAAGTCTATATTCCCGGAATGGGTTTTGTGCCGTTTGGCCCCGGCTCCTATATTCCCCATTCCATTTACTGCAACGTGGGCCGCTGCCTGTCGGGCGAGGCGGTCTGGCGCGAGGCGGAAATTCTGTGCGACATCGCGGGCGGCGTCGTGGCGACGTTCCCGCATGAGAAAGATTTTACCAATCCGGCCACGGGCGAGGCGCTCCTGAAGTACACCAAGCGCAATCCGAAGATGTCCGCCGAGGATCAGGCGCAGTTCTGGCGCTACCTGGGCGATTCGATGTGTTCGGCCACGGGCGGCATCGCCAACGTCGGCAACTACCACGGCGGCGGCTCTCCGATCATGGAGCAGATTGCCATCACGACGCAGTACGACATCAATTCCCGCAAGAAGCTGGTGAAATACATCGCCGGCATGAGCGGCGGCGACCGTGAAGCCCTGGCGCCGAAAGTCAAGAAGTAACATGGACTGACCAAAAGGGGCCTGACGGCCGAGGCCCCTTTTTATATCATTTCAACAGAAAGGATGACGCCATGAGAACCAAGCAGGATTACATTAACGGTCTTTCCAAAATGAAGAGGAACATTTATTTTGACGGGCAGTTAATTGACCGAACCGACGAACTGCAGATGGATTGCCTCAATACGATCGGGACAACCTATGACGAAGCGCAAAAGCCGGAAAACGCGGACCTGCTTACCGCCACGTCTCACCTGACCGGGGAGAAGATCAACCGCTTCACGCACATTCACCAGAGCACGGTTGACCTGCACCGCAAGCAGGACATGACCCGGATGCTCTGCCAGAAAGTCGGCGGCTGCATTCAGCGGTGCATGGGCATTGACGGCACCAACGCCATCTACAACGTATCGTTTGAAGCGGACAAGGTAAAGCCGGGCGAGACGAATTACCACGAGAATTTCAAGAAATGGCTGACCCGCTTCCAGACCGGGGACCTTGTTGGATGCTGCGCCCAGACGGACACCAAGGGCGACCGCCTGCTACGTCCCGCCGATCAGCCCAACCCCGGGGCGTACGTCCGCATCAAGGAGCGAACCAAGGACGGCATCATCGTGGAAGGCTGCAAGCTGCACATTTCGGAAGCCTCCGTGGCCGACGAAGTCCTCGTGCTGCCCACCCGAGCGCTGCGCAAGGAAGACAAGGACTACGCCGTGGCCTTTGCCGTTCCGGGCGACTGGGACGGGTTGACCCAGGTGGTGACCATTCACAATCTGCGGCAGAGGGAGCATTACAGACGCGGGTTTATGCCGGGCGCAACCGATTCCTACATGATTTTCGACAACTGCTTCGTGCCGTGGGAAAGGGTCTTCCTGGCCGGCGAATATCAGCACGGCGGCGTTTTGGCGCTGCTGTTTGCCCTGTTCCACCGTCATTCCTACTCCGGCTGCAAGCCCGCCATCGGCGACGTCATTTTGGGCACCGCGGCGCTGGCCGCCGAATGCAACAACGTCCACAAGGAATCCCATGTCCGTGAGAAACTGGCCGAAATCATCATGACGATCGAACTGGGCTACGCGGCGGGCTACACGGCTTCGGACCTGGGCAAACCGGAGGTTTACATGCCCGGCATTGGATTTGTTCCCTACGGTCCCGGCTCCTACATTCCGAATTCCATTTACTGCAACGTGGGCCGCTGCCTGTCGGGCGAGGCGGTCTGGCGCGAGGCGGAAATTCTGTGCGACATCGCGGGCGGCGTCGTGGCGACGTTCCCGCACGAAAAGGATTTCGTCAATCCGGCCACGGGCGAGGCGCTCCTGAAGTACACCAAGCGCAATCCGAAGATGTCGCCGGAGGACCAGGCGCAGTTCTGGCGCTACCTGGGCGATCATCTCTGTTCGGCCACCGGCGGCATTGTCAACGTCGGCAACTATCACGGCGGCGGCTCTCCGATCATGGAGCAGATTGCCATCACCACGCAGTACGATATCGAGTCCCGCAAGAAGCTGGTGAAATACATCGCCGGCATGAGCGGCGGCGACCGGGAAGTTTTTGCGCCCAAACCGGACAAGAAATAACCATCTTACCCGCGGGGGTCGCCTGCGGGGAGCGGCTTCGCACCGTTCCCCGCGGCGGACGCCCCGTATTTTTCCTGATCAAAAGGGGTTGCAATTTCCGCTGCATCTTTTCTGACGCATCCAACAACATAAAAAAGGAGTGTTTGCCATGTTTGATATTTCCCAGTTTTCATTAAAGGATAAAGTGGCGGTTGTCACCGGCGGCAGCCGCGGCATCGGCCAGGCGATTGCCTACGGTTTCGCCAAAGCAGGGGCCAAAGTGGTTATTACCAGCCGAAAGGCGCAGGATCTGGAAGCCACCGCCTGCGAAATGACGGCCATCGGCTGCGAGGTGCTGGTGGTGCCGGCGCATCTGGGCAAAATCGGCGAAGTTTATCGGGTGGTGGACACGGTTCTGGAGAAATTCGGACGAATCGACATTCTGGTCAACAACGCCGGCGCCAGCCCCGCCATGGCCTCCGTCCTGGACACGGACGAGCGCCTCTGGGATACGCTGATGAATCTCAACCTCAAAGGCACCTACTTCATGAGCCAGGCGGCGGCCAGGGTCATGAAAAAGCAGGGCGGCGGAAAAATCATCAACGTCGCCTCCATCGACGGGTTCAAGCCGGAGCCGTTTGTCAGCGTGTATTCCATTTCCAAGGCGGGTGTGCGGATGATCACCAAGGCCTTCGCCATGGAACTGGCAAGGGACAACATTCAGGTCAATTCCATCTGTCCCGGCCCCATCAGCACAAAGATGATGAATTCCCACTGGATGCACCTGCCGCCGGAAGAGGCGAAAAAGCAGAAGGAAGAGATGTGCAAGCATCTGCCGACCTGCCGGATCGGGGAACCGGATGAAATCGCCGGAGCCGCCGTTTACCTGGCCTCGGAAGCGTCAAACTACACAACGGGCGCCGAAATCGTTATCGACGGCGGATTGCTGTTAGGGATGCATTAACGCGAAGGAGAACGATTATGAAGACCCTCGAGCATTTGTTGTCCCCGATCACCATCCGTTCGCTGACGATTCCCAACCGGCTGGTCATGCCCCCCATGGGAACAGCCCTCGGCAATCCCGACAACACCGTCAGCGAAGCCAACCTGGCCTATATCAAACGCAGGGCGCAGAGCGGCGCCGGCCTCATCATCACGGAAATCACGGAAGTGCACCCGCTGGGTTCCGCCTCCCCGCGATGCATCGGCGTCTGGGATGACAAATTCATTCCCGGCCTGAGCAGGCTTGCCGATGCGGTGCATGCGCGGGGAAGCAAAATCGCCATGCAGCTTCACCATACGGGCCGCGAGAACTACCTGCTGCAGAAGAAAAACAAGGCTGTCGCACCTTCGGCAATCCCCAGTTATATCTTCGGTTTTCTCGGAACGCCGCGCGAGATGACGCTTGCCGAAATCGAGGAAACCATTGCCGCTTTCGGCAGCGCGGCCGTGCGGGCGCGAAAGGCGGGATTTGACGCCGTTGAGCTTCACGGAGCGCATGGCTATCTCCTCATGCAGTTTCTTTCGGCGCACAGCAATCAGCGCAAGGATCAGTACGGAGGCGATTTCCGCGGACGGGCGCGCTTTATGATCGAATGCCTCGAGGAAGTCCGCCGCCAGGTCGGTCCGGATTTCCCCATGTCGATCCGGATCTCCGGCGAGGAGTATATCAAAAACGGCTACACCATCACCGACATGGAAGCCATCCTCCCCGATCTGGTGAGCGCCGGCGCGGACATCATCAATGTTTCCTTCGGCACGCACGGCAGTCCCGCCGTGAACATCGATACGCCGAACCCGAGCGCGCCGGTCGAATATGCCCCCGGCTTCAAGTCCCACCTGGCGCGCAGGGTGAAAGAGGGCGCGGGCGTTCCGGTGATTTCCGTCGGGCGCTACACGGATCCTTATTTCATGGACGAAGTCATCGCCCGCGGCGACGCGGACATGATTGCCGTGGCGCGCCAGCATCTGGCCGATCCGGATTTCCTCAAAAACGCGCAGGCCGGACATCCCGAGGACACGCTGGAGTGCCTGGCCTGCAATCAGGGCTGCATTGAGCGCCTCTCCCTGGAGGCGCTGCCGATTCGCTGCGCCATCAATCCGCAAACCGGTCAGGAACTGATGTATCCGGCGGGTCCGGCGGCCGTCCGCCGCAAGGTGTGGGTGGTAGGCGGCGGGCCGGCGGGACTGACCGCCGCTTTCGAGGCCGCGCGTCTTGGTCATCAGGTAACCCTCTTCGAGCAGGAAAAGGAAACGGGCGGAAATGTCCGCTATGCCGCCAAAGCGCCCCACAAAGAGGTGTACGGCCGCTACATTCAGACCCTCACGGCAAAATGCAAAAAGAAAGGCGTGGAAATCCAGACAGGCGTCGAAGTCACAGAGGAGATGGTGGATGCGGGCAAACCCGATGCCGTCATTCTGGCCATCGGCGCCGGCAAAGCCGCCTGCCCGGCCGAGGGCGTCAACGCATCCGTGGTTTGCGACGCCTGGCAGATTCTGGACGGGACCGTACAGCCCAAAGAGCCGGCGGTGGTGATCGGCGGCGGGCTGGTGGGGATGGAAACCGCCGATTTTCTGCGGGAGAAGGGCTTAAAGAACATCACCATCGTGGAGATGCTGCCTGCTTCACCCGTTCTGGCGCTGGCCGCGCACGGCTACATGCTGCACAAGCGCCTTCGGGCGGCCGGCATTGCCCTGATGCTGGGAACCCGCGTGAAAAAGATAGAAGAAAATGCGGTGACGGTCGAGGTCAAGGGAGAGGAAAAAAGATTGGAGCCGGTTGCCCAGGTGATTGTGGCCATCGGCGTTACACCCCGCACGGCGCTGAAAGACATGCTGGCGAAAAAAGGCATCCGTCATTTTGTCGTGGGTGACGCCGCCGCGCCCAGAAGGATCATCGAAGCGACGACGGAGGGGGCGAAAGCCGCCTGGGAGATTTAAAAACAGGCTATAGGCAATGGGCGAGAGGCTATGGGGAAAGACTCGCAGCTCATAACAAAAAACGCCGCGGTGAATAGTGGATGGTGGATAGCAGGGAACGGTCGCGACCGTTCCCTGCCGATTGAGCAATAAACTTTTTCGCCAACCGCTAACAACAAAAGGAGACATCTGAGATGGATTTGCGTGAGCGTTGCATTGAGACCAACGGCATCAAACTGCACGTTATGGAATCCGGGCCCTCCGATGGTCCGATGATTTTGTTTCTCCATGGCTTCCCGGAATTCTGGTATGCCTGGCGCAAGCAGATCGGGTATTTTGCCGACCGGGGCTGCCTGGTGGTCGCGCCCGATCAGCGCGGCTACAATGCAAGCGACAAGCCGGCCGGCGTTGCGGCCTATAACATTGATGAACTGGCCAAGGACATTATCGGCCTCATCGACGCCTATGGCCGCAAACAGGTTTTTCTGGTCGGCCACGACTGGGGAGCGTCCGTGTCGTGGTGGGTGGCGTTGAAATATCCCAGCCGTGTTGAAAAACTGGCCATTTTGAACGTTCCCCATCCCAAGGTCATGGCCAGAAATCTCTTTGCCAATCAGCGGCAGATGGAGAAGAGCTGGTACATCTTTTATTTTCAACTGCCCGGCGCGGTGGAAAAATTCGGCTCGGCCCATAATTATGCCTGGCCAGTGCATTTGCTTTCGACCACGAGCCGCCCCGGCGCCTTTACGCCTGAAGAACTGGAAGAGTACCGCAGAGCGTTTGCGCAGCCGGGAGCTTTTTCCGCGATGGTCAACTGGTACCGGGCCATGATTCAGACGCAGCCCGAGCCGCCGCAAAGCTTTGACGTGGCGATGCCCATGATTTTGCTGTGGGGCGAAGACGATGTCGCCATGCTTTCGGAGATGGCCGATCAGAGCATGGCCTACTGCAAACAGGGAAAGCTCATCAAATTTCCCGGTGTCTCGCACTGGATTCAGCATGAAGAAGCCAGAAAGGTTAATGCGCTGATTGAGGAATTGATCACTATTCCGAAGCGTTAGAATATGACCCCGCTGTTTCATTATTTTATTGAGGAGGCTTTTATGAAAAAAGGATGGATGGTTTTCGCTTTGTTAATGATTTCGTTGACGGTTTCCGGTGCGGCGACGGCTCAATCCCGAAAACCCGTGTTGGCCCGGACGGTCAATTCCATGATGGATGTCAACGGCGACGCGGTTGTCAGCGTGACGGAGCACGCGGCTTTCTGGCAGGGGCGGTTTAAAGACATCGACATCGACCGCGACGGCAAACTGACGGCGGCCGAGTTTGAAGCGGCCAATAAAGAATTTTTCGGAACCATGGATGAGGATCAGAACGGTTCGCTGGTGGTCAAGGAATATATGGCCTTCTGGTGCGGGCCGAAAGCCGGGGTTCCCGCCAGGGTCAAAGCAGTTTCAAAGAAAAAACTGGATGTCAACCGGGACGGTAAAATCGGCGACGATGAATGTGTTGTTTTCTGGGCGGCAAATTTTTTCGACGTGGATTCGAACCACGACGGCAAAATTACCACGGATGAATTTATGGCGGCCATGTCCAGGCGGTTCAAGGAGATTGACAAAAACCGAAACGGATGGATCTCCCTTGAGGAGCATACCTATTTCATGTCCAAAAATGCCGGAACCGCACAAAAAATAAAATAAAACAAATGTTTATATGTTCCGGCATGAATGAAGGTTTTTGCCGCAGGCTGTAAAAAACCGGTTTTCATGCAAGGGCGGAATCTTTCCGCCCTTGCTTTTCCATCGCGATTTTTACAACAGTCGTTGTATATTTCTTGACGTCATGTTTCATGTATGATACCGCTCCAAAAGAAGAGGCGCTGTTGGGCTGCGCGGATCTTGAGCAACATTCGAGCAAACGATTTCATCGTTTACAAAACAAAAATACAGAGGAGGGGTTATGAGCAGAGAAGTCGTATTTGTGGATGGCATGAGAACGGCGTTTGGCACGCTGGGAAAGACCCTGAGCGGCATCCTGGGTGAGGAAATGGCGGGCCTGTGCATCAAAGGCCTTGTGGCAAGATCAAAGATTCTGGAAAAAGGCGGCGTGGTGGACTGCTGTTTCATGGGTTCCGCGATCGGACCGCTCACGGCCATCAACGGCGCCCGCTGGCCTGCTCTGGCGTCCGGCTTGCCCGAGAGCACCTCGGCTTCCTACATTGAAATGCAGTGCGGTTCGGCAATCGATTCGATCAACCACGCCGCCTGGAAGATTCTGGCCGGCCAGGCCGACGTCATCATCGCCGGCGGCTACGAATCTTACAGCAGCGCACCGGCCCGCTTCCCGATGAACACGCCGCCCTTCCGCATGATTCCCCCGTTGCCGGTCGCGCCGTCGCTCGCCCCTTCCCGCGACCCCGCGACCATGAACATGGGCCTCACCGCGGAAGCGCTCCAGAAAATCTACAGCATTCCGCGTCAGGCGCAGGATGAATTCGCCTACCGAAGCCAGATGAGAACCAAAAAAGCGATAGAGTCCGGCTTCTGCGCGCGCGACATCGTTCCGATCACGGTTCCGCAGGGCAAGAAACCTCCGCTGGAGTTCAAGGTGGACGAATTTCCGCGTTTAGAGACGACGATGGAAGGTCTGGCCAAGCTTCCTCCCGCGTTTACGAAAGAAGGAACCGTCACCGCCGGCAACGCCTCCGGCCGCAACGACGGCGCGGCTTTCGTGCTGATGATGACCAGGGAAAAGGCCGAAGAACTGGGCTGCAAGCCCTGGGCCAAATGGCTGTCCGGCGGCGATGTCGGCGTCGATCCCAAGATCATGGGGATCGCCCCCGCCTATGCCGTGCCCCAGGCGCTGAAGCGCGCCGGCATCAAGATGAGCCAGTTGGATGTCATGGAATGCAACGAAGCCTTCGCCGTGCAGAACCTGGCAGTGGCCGCGGAGCTGGAGAAGCAGACCGGCGAAAAAGTTGACTGGGAAAAATGGAATCCCAACGGCGGCGCCATTGCCTATGGTCATCCCAACGGAGCTTCCGGATCGCGCATCGGCATTTTCTGCATGCGGGAACTGATGGACAAGGGAGGCAAGTACGGCTGCTTCAGCTCCTGCTGCGGCGGCGGCCTGGGCGTGGCCTGCATCGTGGAAAACCTGACGTTCTAAGCGGTTTTCCTCCGCGATGATCCTCTTGCGGGTGCAACAACATCTCCGGGGCTGAATGGCTCCGGAGATTTTTCACAAAATCTCGAAGCCCTCTCTTTACGGGCCTTGCGTTTTTCCAGCAAACAAAGGAGTGCAGGATGGCAGAAAAATTTATCAGCGACCGGAACTTGAGATTCCTTCTTTACGAAGTCAACGACGTGGAATCCCTTTTGAAATATTCCCGCTTTGCCGATCACAGCCGGGAAGTCTTCGACATGATTCTGGACACCGCGATGCGGATGGGCAAGGACCTCTTCAAACCCCTGTTTGAGGAAATGGACCGCAAGGCCCCCGAGTATGTCAACGGCGAAGTCAGGGTGCATCCCAGGGTCCGCGAGATCATGCGCGCGGCGGGTGACGGCGGCTGGATCGCCTCCACCTTTCCCTACGATCTGGGCGGCCAGCAGCTTCCTTTCACCATCGGCGTGATGCTGCCGACGGCGATTTTCGGTGCGGCCAACTATTCCGCCGCCGTTTACCACGGTCTGACGCACGGCGCGGCGGGCCTGATCGCTTCCTACGGCACTCAGGAAATGAAGGATGCGTATCTGCCCAAAATGATCGCGGGCGAATGGCAGGGCACGATGGCGCTCACCGAACCGCAGGCGGGCTCGTCGCTCACCGACCTCACCACCACGGCGACCCCGACGGATCAGGGCTATTGCAAAATCAAGGGCCAGAAGCTGTTCATCTCCGCCGGCGACCATGACGGATGCGACAACGTGATTCACCTGGCGCTGGTCCGGCTCAAGGACGCGCCGGCCGGCATCAAGGGCATTTCGCTGTTTATCATTCCCAAGAAGCGCATCAAGGATGACGGCTCGCTCGAGCCCAACGACGTCAACTGCGCGGGCATCTATCACAAGCTCGGCTACCGGGGCTCCCCCATCACCCAGCTTGCCTTCGGTGAAAACGACGACTGCCGCGGCTGGCTGGTCGGCGAAGCCAACAAGGGTCTGGCCTACATGTTCCAGATGATGAACGGCGCCCGCATTGACGTGGGTCTGGCCGCGGCCGTGATTTCGTCCGCCGCTTACTACGCTTCCCTGGAATACGCAAAAGAAAGACCGCAGGGACGGAAGCTGACCTCCAAGGACCCGTTGTCGCCGCAGATTCCGATCATTGAGCACGCGGATATCCGGCGCATGCTCCTGTTTCAGAAAGCCGTCGTGGAAGGGTCGCTGTCGCTGCTGTTCCAGTGCGGCATTTATGAGGACCTGGAGCATGTGACCGAAGGCGAGGAGCGTGAAAACTATAATCTGCTTCTGGAGCTGCTGACGCCGGTCGCCAAAACGTATCCCTCGGAAATGGGCATCCTGTCCTGCTCCGCGGGCCTGCAGATTCTGGGCGGCTACGGTTTCTGCGAGGAGTTTCCCCTTGAACAGCTTTACCGCGATGTGCGCATCCACCCGATTCATGAAGGCACAACCGGCATTCAGGGGATGGACCTGCTCGGCCGAAAGATGATGATGAAAAAAGGCAAGGCCGCCCAGTTGTATCTGGCGGAAGTGCGCAAGGCCATCAAGGACGCCGAAGGCGATGCGGAATTGAAGCCGTTTGCCGAAAAGCTTTCCGCGTCCGTCGCGCTCCTGGAAAAAGTAACGATGCATCAGTTCGGCGTGGCCGCCAAGGAAGGTCCGGAGATGTTTCTGGCCGACGCCACGGTCTATCTGGAATTCTTCGGCATCATTGCGATCGCCTGGCAGTGGCTGCGTCAGGCCACGGCGGCCAAAAAGTCGCTGGCCAAAAGTCCGGGCGAAGCTGATGAAAATTTCTACCAGGGCAAGCTGGCCGCGTTCCGCTACTTCTTCGGCTACGAGCTGCCCAAAATTCAGGGCTTGTCCGACCGGCTGCTTAGCAGCGACGGCCTGACCGTGAAGATGAAAAACGAGTATTTCGAAGATTAAGAGGCCATCCGCAATTCAGGAATCAGGCAGGCCGCAGTCGGGCCTGCCTGATTTTTTTGAAGCGGTTTCAAAAGAGAAAACGCATCGTTTCAGCCCGGGGTATCCGGCCGCGGCGCGAGGTTATCCGGCGGAAGCGCAGATCTGCGGATACTGCATCACTTCATGGACGGGCGTGTAGGGCAGGTCCAGACTTTCCGCCACGTTTTTGTTGGCGCAGACTCCCTCATAAATATTGACGCCTTTGGAAAGACCTTCGTTGAACTCGCACGCTTTTTCCAGCCCCGTTTCGGCGATCATCATTCCATAGGGAAGGGTGGTGTTCGCCAAAGCTACGGTGGACGTTCTGGGAACCGCGCCGGGCATGTTGCCGACGCAGTAATGCACGATGCCGTCCAGGATGAAGACGGGATCGTCATGCGTGGTGGGTCGGGACGTTTCGCAGCATCCTCCCTGGTCGATGGCGATATCGACAATCACGGCGCCCTGCTTCATGATTTTCAGATGATTCTGCCGGATCAGCCTGGGCGTGGTCGCCCCCGGGATCAAGACCGCACCGATGACCAGGTCGGCTTCCGCGAGGCTTCGGGCGACGTTCGTCTCCGAGCTGTACAGCGTTGTGATGGATGTGCCGAAAATATCATCGAGATACACCAGCCTGGTCAGACTGATGTCCAGCAGCGTCACCTGCGCGCCCATGCCGACGGCTGCTTTCGCGGCATACGTCCCGGCAATGCCTCCGCCGACAATGACGACTTTTCCGCGTTCGACGCCCGGCACGCCGCCCAGCAGAATGCCCCGGCCGCCGAACGGACGTTCCAGGTACTTGGCGCCCTCCTGGATGCTGAGCCGGCCGGCGATTTCGCTCATCGGGCGCAGGCAGGGAAGGCTTCCCATTCTGCCTTCTATCGTCTCGTAGGCGACCGCTTTCACGCCCGACGAAAACAGGGCGTCAACCAGCGGACGGTTGGGCGCCAGGTGCAGATAGGTAAACAGGATCAGACCGGGACGGAGGTACGGATATTCCTCTTCGAGCGGCTCCTTGACCTTCACCATCATGTCGCACTTGGCCCACACTTCCGCGGCCGTCGGAAAAATCACCGCTCCGCACAAACGGTATTCGTCGTCGGAAAAACTGGCCATCTCTCCTGCTCCCGACTGCACAAACACCTGGTGCCCCTTCTTGACGTAAGCCATGACGTTGTCCGGCGTCAGTCCGACCCGGTATTCGTGGTTTTTCAATTCTCGAACGGTTCCTATTTTCATTTAGCCATCCTCTTGTGTTTTTCCGGATTTGGATTGCGCGATTTTGTTGTTCACGCCGCACGGGCCGCGCTTTTCGGAATGGATCGTCATGCGGGTCGGGATATATAATAAAAGCTGATTCGAATGTCAAGGATATCCGGCAGATTCAAACCTGACGGGCGCAAGGATCGTCCGTCCGGATTGAACAACCCCGCTGCGGAGCCGGGGCGGCGGAAAGGGACACGGCAGAAATTGCGCTTGACAGCCCGAAATAATTGGGTTAAACAGCCTGACCTTAAATAACTGGATGCAGGGGAGGAGAACCTTTTGGCAACACACAAATCAGCAGAAAAACGCGATCGCCAGGCCAAGGCCCGCCGCGCGCGCAATATCGCAGCCAAGTCCGCGATCAAGACCAAGGTTAAAGCGGTGATCGCGTCCGTGGAGAGCAAAAACAGGGAAAATTCGGAAAAAGCATTGAAAGCAGCCATCCCCGCGGTGGCGAAAGCCGCTTCCAAGGGTCTGATTCACAAGAAAAACGCCTCCCGGAAAATTTCCCGCTTAACCAAAAAAGTAAACGCTCTTCAATAATTTTCGCAGGCACATGGCATCGCCCACGGCGATGCCGTGTTTTTTTCCGCTTTATTTCAAAAGAACTCTATTTCAATGGCTTTTCGCCGACAGCCTTAAAGAACGTATAACAAAACACGCCGTCATCCTCAGCCGTTCTGTAAAGGTCCCGAATGCCCCGATCGAACGTTTCTTCTTCAATCAGGCCCGCTTCCAGAGCGGATTGGCGAACGCCTTCAATCATGGCGGTGAAGGTTTTCCTGGTGAAACCGTCGGCCAGTACGCGTCTGCTTGAATCGACGTACACCATTCGGGGGGAGACGCGAACCTTGCTGAAACCAGCCCGGCACAGCAGGGGATAAAGCTCCCGCCCGATCAGGGCGTTGCCCCCGGCCCTGCGCTGAAGCTCAACCTGACACTGAATGGCCCGGTGGGCGGATTCGCTTGCCGGGTGGAAATAGGCGGATCCGTGATCCCCTTCAATAACCGTCATCGTGCCGCCTTTCCGGAGGACGCTTTGCAGGGCGCCCAGGGCCTCCAACGGATGTGTCAGATGCTCCAGGACAAAACAGACAAAAACGTGGTCGAAGGCCTCTGCCGCGAAGGGCAGATGAAAAATATCGGCCTGCCGGAATTGAACGTTTGTCAGGCCTGCCGCCGCGGCTTTCCGGCCGGCCTCGGCAAGTGAGCTCTCCGACAGGTCGATGGCGGTAATCGAGGCGCCCGGACTGCTGCGGGCCAGAGCAACGGTTTGCGCCCCGACGCCGCAGCCCGCTTCAAGAACGCGGCTTCCCGCGGGGTACGCCGTGTCGGAATGCAGCAGTTCGGCCAGCGTGGAGGCCTGGTCCTGTAACCGGATATTTTCGCGCGGGTGATAACCGTGGATATAGTTTTTCTTCATCCGGACCCTGCCTGCTTTGAAATCGGTTTTTTGGACGGAATTAGTTCTTTTTACCGATCAGATCGATCACGGTGATTTCCGGCGGGGCGAAAATGCGAACGGGCGGCCCCCAGGTGCCCGTGCCCCGGCTGATATACAGCAGCTTGTTTTCCGCCAGGGTATGCAAACCGTATATTCTTGGGAAATAAAGTTTGACGATGAAGCCGAAGGGAAAAAGCTGGCCGCCGTGCGTGTGGCCGGAAAGCTGCAAGTTGAAATTTGCCGTTTCCCGAATGTGCGGCTGATGCTTCAAAAGCAGAACAAAGCCGTTTTGCTTTTCGGCCAGCGATTTCAGAAACAGCGCGCTTTTTTGCGTAGAGCCGGGCTTCCGGCCGGTGATGTCGTCTTCGCCGAAAATCGTAATCCCAGACGCCTGCGCCACCTCGTCACGCAACAGTTGAAAGCCGGCGGCTTCGGTAAATTCAATGGAGCGCGAAACGCCTGCATAATATTCATGATTGCCCAGAACAGCAAACTTCCCGGCAGGCGCCGGAATTGCGGTAAAGCGCTCCGCGTCCATCATGATGTTGTCCAGTTCGCCGTCGAGCAGGTCGCCGGTAGAAACCAGAATGTCGGGTTTGGCTTCCCGGATCTTCTCGAGAATGGGCGTGAGGCGGTCGTTGCGGATAATGATGCCGACATGGACGTCGGAGATCTGGACGATGCGGAGCTTTCCATTTCCGGGGAGAACCTGCTGTACGGGAATTTGCAGGTTCTTGACGCGGATGCGCCTCGCGTCCACACAGCCGTAAACCACCAGACCGGCGGACAGCAAAACAGACAGGCTGAACGTGACGGCTTTCAGCGTCAAAGTGCCGGTTTCGGGAACCATCAGCTTGTGAAGGAACCGGACCAGCTCGAGAGAAACGCTCAGAACGAAAAACAGAAAGACAAACGCCATCCAGATATAGCCCACGCAGGCGACGAAGCGCGCGGCCTGCTCGCAGTGAAGCGATTCCAGCGTCCGGACGACGGCCGGTGCCAGAATAAGGAGAATGAGGAGGACCAGCAACAGGACCTGCAGCGGGCCGGAGAAATGAAGAACGCTTCTGGCGCGGAAAAAGAAATAAAAATTAATTCCGCCGTAAAGGCATAAAAAGGTTAAAAGAAATAGAATCATCCTGATTTCCATCATTGGCTGCTGTCCGCCTGGAAGCTAAAGGAAAACAAGAAGAAAGTCAATCATTAAGGCGAAGCGGTCCGCGGGCGCAGATTGGGGTTGACAAGGCAAACCCCTTCATATAAATACGACATCTCTTCAAGGCAGGCCGATGTAGCTCAGCTGGTAGAGCAACTGATTCGTAATCAGTAGGTCGGCGGTTCGAATCCGCCCATCGGCTCCAGAAAATCAAGGGGTTGGCAATAGCTGGCCCCTTTCTTTTTTGGCTCTTTATTGGCCGCCGCTGGCCTAGGTTTATGGACTGCTTTTGTTAAAATAAAGCACTTTATTCTTTGCATTTTTTTTAACAAAGAGTGATATTTCCTGAAAAATCCAAAAAAGCCAACCGAACATTTTAACTGTTGGGCATAAGAAAAAGAGACTATGAAGAACTATACATTGCCAAGGCTTGATGAGGATCAGCAAATCAGACAGAGATTGCTTCCCCACTGCCGATTGGCCCCCGGTGAAATTTGGATAGACCCTGTACGCGGTCATCGTATCGGATGCGTCGATGCAACTGATGCCGGGCAAATCAGAAAGTTGATGCAGGGACAACAGGCATCTTTAGCCGTTCATGATCCCCCCTATAACCTTGTTGCGTTCGAAAAACGTTCTATCGGCGAGTTCCTCCACTGGTGCGCTCGGTGGATTGAAACCTCGAGTGCTTCCCTCGCCCCCGACTCCAGTCTTTATGTCTGGCTTGGTGCGGATCAGAACGAGGACTTTCAGCCTCTTCCGGAATTCATTTTAATGATGCGCGATTTCAAAGAGTTTTCATCACGCTCTTTTATCACTATGCGAAATCAGCGTGGGTACGGAACGCAGAGGAACTGGATGTCGGTTCGTCAAGAGTGTCTGTACTACACCAAAGGCAATCCTGTATTTTTTGTCCAGTACACGGACATTCCGAAAATTCTCCGTGGATATTACAAGGAGATCAATGGGAAGAAAACGGAGAATATGGAGCGGAGCAAGTCAGAGAATATCCGTCCCGGGAATGTCTGGGTGGATGTTCAGCAGGTATTCTACCGGATGGAAGAGAATGTCAATGGGTGCTACGCACAGAAACCCATAAAGGCGATTGAGCGTCTTATTGCGGCCAGTTCGAGGGAAAACGACACCGTGATTGACTTTTTCGGTCACTCCGGGACGACTCTTGTTGCGTCAGACTATATGAGGCGAAGGTGCGTGATCTGTGACATAGACCCCATCTATTGTGAAATAATGATTCGACGTCTCGAACGTCTGCGCACTTATGGAAAGACCGGATGGCAGAATGGAAATCCATTTGAGAAGGAACTGCACGGCGTTAATCTCTCGGGGTGAATTCCCCGAAGCTTGCTTCGTTCCTTGCTGTTTTAGATGCCTCGTAGCTTGCTGCGAGGAAATTCATTTCTGAAATCTCAATTCAGATGGCTGCCGAATAACGTGAAAGACCGGATCATGATCAAAAAGTTTGGTTTGGAGAAATTGAAAAAATAACGCAGATGATGGGGGTAAATCGCTGCCGGGCATGGCTCAAAGACCGGTCTTATAACCTTCAGGATTTTGGATTCGATTAAGCCGCATTCTGAATTTCCGACGGGACAGCAGGAATCGTTTTCCGGCGGCTCCGGGCCGGTCATGGGACCGGGCTAAAAACGCTAAACGGAAGGATGTTCGAGGACGATCTTGATCGCCCCCCTGTCCCCTTTGGAAAGAAATGTTTTCACCGCGTCGCGCCAACGGTCCATGGGAAACCGGTGGGTGATGAGTCGGCTGACGGGCAGACGTTTCTCCGCAATCAGTTGCGCGGCGATATCGAAGGAGGAGGGAAGAGACCCTTCCTGAAGAATATGGCAGTTGATGCCCGTGACATGCAGTTCCTGATGCCACATCGGCGAATAGTCGATTTTCCCCGGTTTGAAGTTGACGCCCACAATCACGACCGTGCCCCGGCTTTTCGCCCACCTGAGCGAGCTGTTCAGGCTGCCGTCATTGCCGATGGAGTCATAGATCACGTCAAACCCTCCCAGAAGGATTTGATTGCCGAAATACCCCTCGAAATATTTCGCGCCGGTTTGTTTGGCGATGCTTCTGTAAGGGTCCTCCCGCCCCGTGATGACTTCGTCCGCGCCCAGCGAGCGGGCCATGTCGGCCTGAAAGGGATACCGCGCCAAGGCGGTCACTTCCGCGTCTTTGGCCAGGGCCTTCACCGCCGCGACGGTCAGAAGCCCGATGGTGCCGCATCCGATGACCAGCACGCGGTTTCCCGCCGTCGGTGAATGCTTCAGGACCGCGTGAACGGCGCAGGCCATCGGCTCCAGCAGGAGGGCCTCGTCATTGGTCAGGTTGTCCGGAACCTTGAAGGGCTGCGTCCGGTGCATCACCATTCGCGGGGAAAACCCGCCTCCCACATCCGTCAGGGGCAGCTCCCTTGCCCCCAGATTCTGGCAGAGCATGTATTCTCCCTGGGCGCACTGCGGGCACATCGGATCCATTTCCATCTGGAAGCAGGAAGGCCAGTCGATTCGAAGGCAAACCCGGTCGCCTTTCTGAAATCCTGCAACTTCATTTCCCGTTTCCATCACTTCCCCGAGCAGTTCGTGGCCGAGATATTTCCGGGCAATGCCCGGGGTCGCGGCGGGAAAGCACTTGGGGTCCATTTCCATGAACATGAAGTGGATGTCGGAGCCGCACAGGCCGCAGGCCAGGTTCTTCACTTTGAGCCAGCGGGGGTTGGGAATTTCCGGTTCCGGCACCTCGGCGTAGTGCGTCGGTGAAAAGGGCAGAAGAGCGGCATTCCGGTACACCAGGGATGCGGCCTGAACCATGACGATCCGCGGAAGATTATTGTCGAAGTATAGCGCCTTCATTTTTTCTTCCTCCCTTCCGGTGTCTGATGGCGGGTGAAGGCAATGTACAGGAAACGGGTTTGACCTGTCAAGAAATTCATGGCCGTGTTGTCCGGGCTCAAAGGGGAAAACCGTCGGGGTATTCCTTTTAACTTTGAGCCGCCGTATGGAGAGATGTTGTTTGCGATTCACACGGCGATTTGCTTCAAAAAAAGTCTGAAAATCATAGCGCTTATCGCCTTCCCTCTGGCCGCCCGGGAAACTCCCTGTTTGAGCACACCCTGCGTGAACACGGAAAAAGGTTATTATTTTCTTGACATAGGGGGCCGCGCCCCCTATACTTCAGCCAAAAAATATCTCATCACTTACGCTATAATTTTCATTGCAGTTGTTCACAATCTTCGGAAAAAGGATCGGGCATGAAGAAAATAACCAAGTCGATGATTTCCGATTTTATTCTGGGCGTCGTTTTAATGCTGCTGACGCTTTTTGCCTTTCTTCTGGCCTGGGGCCCCCTGGAAACGCTGGAAAACGGCCTTTATGACTTGCGCGCCAATCTGCGGGTTACATCATCGAAGGCCCCGGTCGCCGTCATCGCCATTGATGAACAAAGTATTGCCAACCTGGGCCGGTGGCCCTGGCCCCGCGCACATATCGCCTCGATGGTCGAGCTTTTGCAATCCTACCAGGTCAAAGTCATCGGTCTGGACATCATTTACTCGGAAAAAGACGTCAACCAGGGGCTCGTCGAAGTGCGCGGTCTGATCCGGTCCATCGAAGGAGAACCGGCGCCGGCTGAGCCGCCCGCCGCCGCTGAAACGACTCCGGCTCCTCCAAAGAAAAACATGGCTCAAAGCAAACCTTCCCCTCCCAGGCAAGGGCTGGAAGATGTTTTGACGTCGCTGAAGGAATCCGAAAAAAGGCTCGACAACGACACGATTCTGGCCAATGCGATTGCCGCGGGCAAAAATGTCGTCCTGCCGCTGTTTTTTGTGCCCGGTCCGCCGACGGGACGAACCGCCTCGAATCTGCCGCCCGACCTGCTGAGGAATTCCCTTTCCC
>JAQUVQ010000067.1:3134-11021 GCA_028693285.1 Smithellaceae bacterium | reverse complement strand
CCCTTCTTGCCGCCCGACCGCGTCTATGAAGAATTCTGCTCGACGTTTGAGTACGAGGAGACCCCCGACCAGGCCAGGGCCATCGAAGACATTCACGCCGACATGGACGAAGTCAAACCGATGGACCGGCTGATCTGCGGCGACGCGGGGTTCGGCAAAACGGAAGTCGCGCTGCGCGCGGCGTTCCGGGCGGCGATGGACGGCAAGCAGACGGCGCTTCTGGCGCCGACCACGATTCTGGCCGAGCAGCATTTCGCGACATTTTCGCGGCGGCTGTCGGATTTTCCCATTCGCGTGGAGGCGCTCAACCGTTTTCGAAGCCCCGCCGAAATCAAAAAAACGCTGGCGGACCTTCTCAGGGGAAGGGTCGATGTCGTCGTCGGAACGCACCGCCTGCTGCAGAAAGATGTGGCGTTTAAAAATCTGGGGCTGGTGATCATCGACGAGGAACAGCGCTTCGGCGTGGCGCACAAGGAAAAGCTCAAGAAAATGCGAACGCTGGTGGATGTACTGACGCTCTCGGCCACGCCGATTCCGCGCACGCTGCACCTGTCGCTTGCCGGCATCCGCGACCTGTCCATCATCAACACGCCGCCTGCGGACCGGCGGCCCATCAAGACCTACGTGATGGAATTTGACGAGGACGTCATTCGGACCGCCGTCGAGGCGGAGATTTCCCGGGGCGGCCAGGTGTTTTTTGTCCATGACCGGGTGCGCTCCATTTACGGGATCGCAAATTTGGTGCAGCGGCTGGTTCCCCGCGCGCGCGTAGGCGTGGTGCACGGCCAGATGAAGCCCGCGGAAATCGAAAAAACCATGGCGCGGTTTATCCGGCGGGAATTCGACGTCCTGGTCTGCACGACGATCATCGGAGCGGGGCTGGACATTCCTTCCGCCAATACGATTTTCATCAACCGCGCCGACCGCTTCGGCCTGTCCCAGCTTTACCAGATTCGCGGCCGCGTGGGGCGCGGCAGCGAGGAGGCTGCGGCCTATCTGCTTCTGCCCCGCGGGGCGCTGCTCTCGCGGGACGCCCTGCGCAGGCTTCAGGCCATCAAGGAGTTTTCCGAGCCGGGCTGCGGGTTCCGCATCGCCCACAACGATCTGGAAATCCGCGGAGGCGGCAATCTGCTGGGCCTTTCGCAGGCAGGGCACATCTCCGCCGTCGGGTATGAGCTCTACACCGAACTGATGGAAAAGACCGTGCGGGAAATCCAGGGCCTTCCGGCGCCGGTCGAAGAAGCTCTTCCGGAGATCCAGATGGGAATTTCCGCCTTTCTGCCGGAAGACTACGTGCAGGACGTTCACCGGCGCCTGGTCCTGTACAAGAGAATATCGCTTGCGTCCGGCCCCGAAGACCTTCAGGACCTCCGTGCCGAACTGACGGAATGCTACGGCCCCCTGCCGCAGACGGCGGAAAATCTGCTGCGCGTGATCGGCCTGCGCAATCTTCTCGCGCCGCTCAACGCCAGGAAAATGGGTTTCGACGGAAAATATTTTTATATTTATTTCAGCGAAACCTCCCCGATTGATCCGGCCAGAATCACCGCGCTGGCCCGAAAGAAAATCAGGGACCTGCGCTTTACCCCTGATTTCAGGCTGTTTCTGCCGGCCCGTCCGGCCGGTGCGCCGGAGATTTTGGACCAGGCGGAGGAGCTTCTAAAGATGCTTGCCCAATAGCCTTTATCGGGATATGCATAAAGGCGTTTTCCGGCGCGGTGAATCAGGCGCGCGGGAATGACAAAATTCTTGGTTTTCTGTAGTGGTGCAAACGTCTCGGGGAAACGGCGCATGATGAAGCGGACGGTTTGGCAAAATCTGGTTTGGCAAGTAAGGCCGCTTGCGCCGCTGGCAATGCTTTGCGCCCTGTGCCTCGTTTCCGCGTGCGGACGGCAGGAAGCCGAGCGTCCGCATGTCGCGACGGTCAACGGCGAAAAAATTTACCTGGAGGAATACCAGGCGAGGCTCGGCGACCGCAGGGGGCTGTTTTCGCTTCGGGCCCTTCAGAACGAATCCGGCAAACGCAAGCGCCTGGAAGAGGAAATACTGGAGACGCTCATTACGGAAAAAATCATTCTGCAGCGGGCGCGCGAGCTGGGCCTGTCGGTCAGCCAAACGGAGCTGGAAGAGAGGCTTCTGGAAATCCGCAAAGATTACGGAGAGAATTTTTTGGACTTGCTCGCCCGGCAAAATGTGCGCTATGAAGACTGGTGCGAAGCCCTGAGAAAAGAGATGCTGCTCGAAAAGCTTGTGGCCGGGGACGTTCATGCGGCCCTGCGCGTTTCGGAAGACGAAGCGGAGGATTTTTTTCACGGGAATCCCGGTTTCTGCCGCTCCGGGGAAAAGGTCCGGGCGTTCCAGATTGTCACGCCCGACCTGGAACGGGCGCGGGAAGTCAAGGGAAGACTGGAAAAGGGCGAAGACTTTTCCGAACTGGCCAAAGCGTTTTCCATCGGGCCGGAAGCGGTCCGCGGCGGAGACCTGGGCCTGATCGCCCGGGAAACCATGCCGGAGCCGCTGGACAGGACGCTCTTTTCCCTTCGGCCCGGCAAAACGGGCCCCATTGTCAAAAGCGCCTACGGATACCATATTTTCAGGATTGCGGAGCGTCAGCCGGCCCATGCCCGTTCCTTCGACCAATGCCGGCAGGATATTCTGGATTTTCTCCGGGCGCAAAAGGAAGAAGAGGCGTTCAGGGCCTGGCTGAACGCGTTGAAGATGAAAGCCGTCGTGAAAAAGGAAACGAATGTTTCCGGGCGCGGCACGCCGTCATCATGATTTGAACAGGGGGAATCAAGTGAAGATTTACAGAAAAGGTTTGGCGGTCATTCTCGCCGTTTTGCTGATCAGTGCGCCGGCGGCCGCGGAATTGGCGGACCGAATCGTCGCCGTCGTGAACGGAGAAGTGATCACGCTTTCCGATCTCAACCGGGCTTTCGAGCCCTATTCCGACCAGATCGAGGAAAAGTACAAAGGCCCGGACAAGGGGGCCTTTCTCCAGAAGAACCGGGAAGCTTTTCTGCAGCGCCTGATCGATCAGATGCTGATCGAGCAGGAGGCGAAAAAACCGGGCGCCGGCGTCGCGGACGTCAAGGATGAAGAAGTCATGGGCGTGATTCGGGACATGCTGGTGAAAAACCAGATGACGATGCCGGCCTATGTAAAAAAGCTGGCCGAGGAAGGCCAGACGCTGGAAGGCGTCAAAAAGGAAATCCGGGGACAGATGCTGCGCATGCGTCTTCTGCGCCGGGAGGTGCAGTCCCGGATTCTGGTGACGGATGAGGAAATCGGCGAATACTACGACAAGCACCGGCAGGAATACGAAGGCCGGGAAGCGGTGCATATCCGGCTGATTTTTCTGCCGGCGCCCCGGGGGGCGGACCGCGCGGCGCGCGACGGGGTCGGGGCCGAGGCGAACCGGCTTCGCGAGCGAATCCTGAAGGGCGAGCGGTTTGAAGTCATCGCCGCCCGCTATTCGAAGGGGCCGGCCGCGGCCGAAGGCGGCGACATCGGCTTTGTGGAACGGGGCGTCATGATGCCGGAAGTCGAAAAGGCGGCCTTTGACCTGCCCGTGGGGGAGGTCAGCGGCGTCATCGATACGGAAGAGGGATTTCAGCTCCTGACGGTCGTGGACAGAAAAGGAGCGGGGCTGAAGCCTCTGTCCGTGGTGCGCGATGAAATCAAATCGAAGATTGAAGATGAAAAGGTCGCCAAAAAATATGACGAATGGATGGACGGCATCCGCAAAAAATCCTTCATTGACGTCCGGCTTTAGGAAACGGCAATGGATTGCATAAGAATCAAGGGCGCCTGCCAGCACAATCTCAAAAAGGTTTCTCTGGACATTCCCCGCGACCGGCTGGTGGTGATCACCGGCGTTTCCGGCTCCGGCAAATCCTCCCTGGCCTTTGACACCATCTACGCCGAGGGCCAGCGCCGCTACGTCGAATCGCTTTCGACCTACGCGCGCCAGTTCATCGGCCAGATGGACAAGCCGGAGGTGGAATCCATCGAAGGCCTTTCGCCCGCCATCGCCATCGAACAGCGGGCGGCCGGCCACAATCCTCGCTCCACCGTGGGCACGGTCACGGAAATCTACGATTATTTCCGGCTGCTGTTCGCCGGCATCGGCGTATGCCACTGCAGCGGCTGCGGGCGGGAGATTCACTCGCAGACCATCGACAGCATTCTGCACAGCGTGCTCGACCTGCCCGAAGGGACGCGCTTCAGCATTTTGTCGCCGCTGGTGCGGGGCAAAAAAGGCGAGTTTGCCAAAGAATTGAAAAAGCTTCAGAAGGAAGGTTTTGCGCGGGTCCGCATCGACGGAGAAATCCGCGACCTGGCGGAGGACATCGTCCTTGCCAAAACCAAACGCCACGACATCGACCTGATCGTGGACCGCCTGGTCCTGAAAGACGGCATCCGAAAGCGGCTTCGGGATTCCCTGGAGATTGCCGCCCACAAGAGCGACGGACTGGTCCGCATTGCCGCCGCCGAGGGCCGGGAAACCCTGTATTCCGAAAAATACGCCTGTCCGGACTGCGGCATCAGCATGCCGCCTCTCGCCCCCCGCGTGTTTTCATTCAACAATCCCTACGGTGCCTGCCCCCAGTGCAACGGCCTGGGATCGCGGATGCACTTCGCGCCGGACCTGGTGGTGCCCGATCCGGGCCTGTCGCTTCGCGAAGGCGCCATCGCGCCCTGGGCCAACCGCAGTTCGCTGTACTACTTTAACCTGCTCGACGCGCTTTCCTCGCATTATAAATTCGACCTGAACATGCCCTTCGACAAACTCGCGGAAAAAATCCGCCATGTCCTCCTGTACGGGTCGGGAAAGGAAGCCATCCGTTTTCACCACGACCGCGACAACATGCGCTACTTCGCCGAGCGCCCTTTTGAAGGCGTGATTCCGCAGCTTGAGCGGCGCTGGAAAGAAACGGCCTCGCAGGTGATCCGCAACGACCTGGCGCGCTTTATTGATCTGCGCCCCTGCGAAGCCTGCGGCGGCGCGCGGCTGAAAAAGGAAAGCCTGGCCGTGACCGTGGGCGGCAAAAACATTTACGAGCTGTGCCTGATGTCCATCCGCGAGTGCTTCGGTTTTTTTGAAGCCCTCCGTCTTACCGGCCTGGAAGAGCAAATCGTCGAGCGCGTTTTGAAGGAAATCAAAAACCGGCTTTCCTTTCTGCTCAACGTCGGCATGGATTATCTGAGCCTGGCGCGGTCCACCGCCACGCTGTCCGGCGGAGAGAGCCAGCGCATCCGGCTGGCCACGCAGATCGGCTCCGGGCTGATGGGCGTGCTGTACGTTCTGGACGAACCGACCGTCGGCCTGCACCAGCGGGACAACCTGCGCCTGATCGACACGCTCAAGAAGCTGCGCGACATGGGCAACACGGTGCTGGTGGTGGAGCACGACGCCGACATGATGCTGGCCTGCGACCACATCGTCGATATGGGGCCGGGCGCGGGCACCCAGGGCGGCGAGGTGATTTTTCAGGGCAGCCCCGCCGAAGTGCTGCAAAGCGAAACGTCGCTCACCGGGCTCTACCTCTCCGGCCGGAAATCCATCGGGCTTCCCGCCTGGCGCAAGGTCAGGGGCCGCCACATCGTTCTGGAAGGCGCGTCGGAAAACAACCTCAAAGACATCGACATTCGGATTCCGACGGGCGTCCTGACCGCCGTAACCGGCGTTTCCGGCTCCGGCAAAAGCACGATGGTGATCGAAACGCTCTGCAAGGTGATGGCGCGCCGCCTGAACCAGCACAGCGGCGCCATGGCCAGAATCCGGCGCGTAAAGGATATGGGGGGCATCGAGCGGGTCATCATGATCAATCAGCAGCCGATCGGACGAACGCCGCGGTCCAATCCCGTAACCTACACCGGCATTTTTTCCTTTATCCGCGAATTGTTCACCGGACTTCCGGAAGCGCGCGTCCGCGGCTACAAGCCGGGGCGCTTCAGCTTCAACGTCAAGGGCGGCCGCTGCGAAGCCTGCGAGGGAAACGGGCTCATCAAAATTGAAATGCACTTCCTTCCGGATGTTTACGTCACCTGCGACGTCTGCCGGGGCAAGCGCTTCAACGCGGACACGCTGGACATCAAATACAAGGATAAAAACATCGCCGAGGTTCTGGACCTGACCGTTCACCAGGCGCTGGATTTTTTTTCCAACATTCCGTTCATCCGCTCCCATCTTCAACTGCTGGCCGATGTCGGCCTCGGGTACATTCGCCTCGGACAATCGGCCACGACGCTCTCCGGCGGCGAAGCCCAGCGCATCAAGCTGGCGAGGGAGCTGGGGAAAAAGCTGAACCGGAATACCCTGTACATTCTGGACGAGCCCACTATCGGCCTGCACTTCGCGGACATTCAGAAGCTCCTGGACGTGCTGATGCGCCTGGTGGACATGGGCAACACCATGGTGGTGATCGAACACAACCTGGATGTCATCAAGTCCGCGGATCATATCATCGACCTGGGGCCCGAAGGCGGTCCGGGCGGCGGGCGGATTATCGCCTCCGGCACGGTGGAAGAGGTGGCGCGAAACCCGCGGTCTTTCACCGGCGCTTTTCTGAAGAAAGCGCTCGACGACCTGCGGAAGCGGCGCGCCGAAGAAGCATGAACGCGCCGCCTTCCGGATAACGGCCGGTTTTTTATTTTGTGTACGGCGCGCTTTTCAGGTATAGAGCAGGCGTTTTCGGCCGGCGCGCAAAAGACGGGCCGGAAAAAACGAAGGGTCTTTGGAGACGAAAGCAAGTGAATTCCATGGCGTTGTCGCCTTTAAAATACCGGCATTCGATCCTGCTGATTGACGACGAGGAAGCCATCCTCGAGATCATGGCGGCGATGCTGGCCGATGAGGGATATGATTTGCTGACGGCCGGCTCCGCGGAAGAAGGGCTGGCCCTTCTGAAAAAAACCCCGGACGTTTCCCTGATCATTTCCGACCAGCACATGCCCGGCATGACGGGCGTGCAGTTTTTCGCCCAGGCCCGCCATATCAGTCCCGACGCCCTGCGGGTGCTGCTGACGGGCTACACGGACACGGACGCCATCATCGACGCGATCAACAGCGGAGGCATTCACCGGTATCTGACCAAGCCCTGGAGCAGGGAGGATTTTCTTCACACGATCCGGCAGATGCTGGGCAAGGCGGATCTGATGCGGGAAAACCGCCGGCTGGATGAGCTGGTCAAAAAACAGAATGCCGAGCTTCTGGACCTCAACAAGGGACTGGAAGAGAAAGTGCGGCAGAAAACCCGGCACCTGAACCAAAGCCTGGAAGAACTCCGGTCCAGCCTGGAAAAAATCCGGATGATTCTGGGAGGGACGGTGCTGGCCATGTCCAGAATCGTGGAAAGCCGGGACCCTTACACGGCCGGCCACGAACAGCAGGTGGCCAGAATCGCCTGCGTCATCTCGGAGAAGCTGCTCCTGCCCGTGGACCGGGTGGAAGCCATTCGGATCGCGGGCCAGCTTCATGACATCGGCAAGATTGCCGTCCCGTCCGAGATTCTGACCAAGCCGGGGCGATTGAGCCCCCTGGAAATGGAGATGGTCAAAACCCACTGCCGGAACGCCTACGATATTCTCAAGGCGATTGAATTTCCCTATCCGGTTGCGAAGATCATCCTGCAGCACCACGAACGGATGGACGGGTCCGGCTATCCGCAGGGATTGAAGGGGGAGGACATTCTTCTGGAGGCGCGGATCATCGCCTGCGCCGACGTGATTGAAGCCATCTCCTCGCACCGGCCGTACCGCCCCGCCATGGACATCGACACGGCCATGAAGGAAATCACCGACCACCGCGGAATCCTTTACGACGCAAACGTGGTCGATGCCTGCCTCGACATCTACCGGACGCAGGGACGGCAGGGCTTCCTG
>JAQUVQ010000067.1:0-3034 GCA_028693285.1 Smithellaceae bacterium | reverse complement strand
GCGGCCCTGCTGAATTCTTTTGCGGATTTCCGACGATGAAATGTCCAGAAACGTAGTCTGCCGGAAAAAAATCGAGCCGCCCTGTGAATCCTTAAAAACATCGCCCGCCGCGTCGTACTCATAGCGGCCGGCAACGTCCGGCGGCAGAATCCGATCGAGTCCGAGGTTCTCATACCCCGGGCGGGTCATGACCACGAAACGGCACATCCGCAAAAGGTTTTTCCAGTCATGCCAGGTGGCGATGGCGTCAAACGCATCCTGCCCGGTGACGAAAAAACATTCGAGCCTTGAATCGCCGGCATTCTGGAAATGGCGCACGGTGTCGATGGAGTAGGATTTTCCCGGCCGCGAATTTTCCACGTCCGAAATCGAAAAAGAATCGTTTCCGGCAACGGCCAGTTGCAGCATCCGCAGGCGGTGTTCAAAGGAGACGATTCCGCCGTTTTCCTTGTGCGGCGGCGTCGCGGCGGGAATGAAGACGACGCGGTCCAGCTTCAGAATCTCCGCGAGCTCCTGGGCGGCCCGCAGGTGTCCGAAATGGACCGGGTTGAATGTTCCGCCAAAGAGCCCGAGCTTCATGAGCGAACCTGTCCGTCGCCGTAAATGATAAACTTGGAGGTCGTCAGCTCTTCCAGGCCCATCGGCCCGTAGGCGTGCAGCTTGGTGGTGGAAATGCCGATTTCCGCGCCGAGGCCCAGCTCAAAGCCGTCGGAAAATCGCGTGGACGCGTTGACCAGCACCGTGGAGGAATTGACCTCGTTTAAAAACCGCTGCGCGTTGGCGTAGTCTTTCGTAAGAATCGATTCCGTGTGCAGCGACCCGTATTTTTCGATATGCGCGACGGCTTCGTCCATCGACGCCACCACCCGGACGGCCAGAATCAGGTCCAGGTATTCCGCGTACCAGTCTTCTTCCGTCGCCGCGTCGATATTTTTCAAAATCTTTCTGGTGATGCCGCAGCCCCGAAGCCGCACGCCTTTTTGTTCCAGCGCTTCGGCCGCCTTCGGCAGAAAGTCGCCGGCAATGTCCGCGTGCACCAGCAGCGTCTCCAGCGCGTTGCAGACGCCGGGGCGCTGCGCCTTGGCGTTGACGCAGATGTTCACGGCCATGTCCATGTCGGCCGAGGCGTCCACGAAAATGTGGCAGACGCCCTTGTAGTGCTTGATGACGGGGATTTTGGACTGGGACACGACGGCGCGGATCAGCTCCTCGCCGCCCCGCGGAATGATCAGATCGATCTGCTCGTCAAGCGTGAGCAGAACCGAAACCGCCTCGCGGTCGGTAAACGGAATGACCTGAATGGCGTGGTCCGGAAGAGAGCTTTTCTTGAGCACCTCCTGCAGGACGGACGCAATAGCCAGGTTGGAATGGATGGCTTCCGATCCGCCGCGCAGAATGACCGCATTGCCGGATTTGAGGCACAGGGCGGAGGCGTCCACCGTGACATTGGGGCGCGACTCGTAGATGATGCCGATGACGCCCAGGGGAATCCGCATCCGTCCCACCAGCAAACCGTTGGGGCGGCGCCACATGGACGTTACCCTGCCCACCGGATCGGGCAGGGCCGCAACTTCCCGAAGCCCCCGGGCCATGGCTTCCAGTGTGGCGTCCTGAAGGGTCAGCCGGTCGATCATGGCCGCCGAAAGCCCCTTTTCCCTCGCGGCGGCAACATCGCGCTGATTCCCGGCGAGAATCCGGTCCCGGCTGTGAAGAAGTTCTTCGGCCATGCGCATCAGGGCGGCATTTTTCTCTCCGGCGGTGCAGCGGGAAAGAAGGCGCGACGCCGCGAGCGCATCGGCGGCTATTTGTTGAACACGGGCGGAAATATCCATGGCTTCCCTCGATTTGAATTCCGGTAAAAGACCTTGCAATTTCTGCAAATATTGATAAAAAGCCGCATCAACTTCCGAAAGAAGGACCGTCGGGGAAATCACGATCAGCGGCAGGTTGTCCGGCGGCTTGTGTGCTACTTACAAAACAAAAAGACAGGTGTCAAGATTTTTGCCCGGGAACTTTTCATGAGCCGATTGCGCGTCAAAGCCGGAAAAAAAGCTTACGAAATCATCAGGGACGGCGGCTTCCATTTTGACGCCGTTTCCGCCTGCTTCGGCGCGGCGGTCGGTCCCCGCTGGCTGGTCGCGAGCGGTTTCGATCAGACGCTTCTGACCCAGGGCCTGCTGGGGCGCTCCCGGCCGGTGCATCTCATCGGTTCGTCCGCCGGCGCCTGGCGCTTCGCCGCCTGGATTCAGCCGCAGGCCGCCGACAGCTACCGGCGGTTCATGAACGCTTATATTTCGGCCCGCTTTACAAGGCAGGACACCCCCGCGACGATTCTGGAAAAATTTTCCGGCATTCTGGGTTCGTACATCGAAGACGACGCGCTTTCCTTTGCCCTGGCCAGCAAGCGCTACCGCCTGTCGGTGATCACGGCCCGCTCGCGGGGGCTGGTCGCGTCCGAAGCGCTTCCGCTTCAGAAAACCGCTCTGGCCGCCTGCTTCGCGCTGAATTATTTCAGCCGCAGCCAACTGCACCGTTTTGCCGAAAGGGTGGTTTTCTACCAAGGCTCGAAGCCGCCGCCTTTCTGTTTTCAGCCCGGCTTCCGGGGACGGTATGTGCGGCTCAACGAAGCCAACTTCAAGCATGCCGTGATGGCCTCCGGCGCGATTCCGCTGGTCGTCGCGGGCGTGAAGAATATTTTCGGAGCGCCGGAAGGCGTGTACCGCGACGGCGGACTGATCGATTATCATTTGTCGCACCAGTTTGCGGGGAAGGAAGACGATCTGGTCCTCTTCTTCCATCATGAAGAAAGGATCGTGCCCGGCTGGCTGGACAAAAAAATCACGAAGCGCGCGCCGGATGAACAGACACTGAACAACGTCGTGATGATTTTCCCGTCGCAGAGTTTTGTGGACCGGCTGCCGGACGGCAAGATTCCCGACCGCGACGATTTCCTGACGCACATCGACGATCCAAACCGCCGGATCGAAAACTGGAACAGGGTCGCTTCACTTTCCGCCCCGCTGGGGGAGGAATT
>JAQUVQ010000066.1 GCA_028693285.1 Smithellaceae bacterium | reverse complement strand
AAAATAGAACCGTCCCCTTTTTCTTATTCAGATTGTAAAAGTGATTGACAATTTGCATAATATAGTGCACCATACCCCACATGATACGCCGTGACGCTCAAGACACCATTCATTCTCTGCTCAAGGGATTTCCCATTGTGACCGTCACCGGGCCCCGGCAGTCCGGGAAGACCACGCTCGCCAAGGCCATTTTTCCGGACAAGCCTTACGCATCTCTGGAGGACCCGGATATCCGGCTTGCCGCCCAGGACGACCCCCGTTCGTTTCTGGCGCGCTTTCCCGATGGCGCCGTGCTCGACGAGGTGCAGCGCTGTCCGGAGATCTTTTCTTATCTTCAATCCGCCGTCGATGCCGACGGACGCATGGGGCTGTACGTCCTTACCGGCTCCCAGCAGTTCGGGTTGTTGTCGCGCATCACCCAGTCGCTCGCGGGAAGGACCGCCTTCGTGGAGCTGCTTACCTTTTCGCTGGGCGAGCTCGCGAACGCCGGCAAGGCGACGGACCGGATCGATCAAATGCTTCACACGGGAGGCTATCCGCCGCTCTACGATCGGCAAATCGGCGTCCGGTCGTGGTTCAGCGCTTACGTGACCGCCTACCTCGAACGGGACGTTCGTCAGGTCCTCAAAATTCAGGATTTGGAGACCTTCCAGCGATTTGTGCGCCTGTGTGCCGGAAGAACAGGGCAAATTTTGAACTTTTCTTCTCTCGCCACGGACTGCGGCATCACCCACAACACGGCCAAGGCCTGGATGTCCGTGCTGGAGGCAAGCTACATTGCGTTTCAGCTTCGGCCGCATCACGCAAACTGGAACAAGCGCCTGGTGAAGGCCTCCAAGCTCTACTTTTACGACACCGGGCTGGTCTCCTGGCTTTTAGGCATCCAGTCCGCGGAACAGATGGACACCCATCCGCTGAGGGGGGCGATCTTCGAGACCTTTGTTGTCTCGGAGCTGGCGAAGTCGTTCCTCAATCGCGGCGAGAGGCCGGAGTTCTATTTCTGGCGGGACAGCAACGGCGTCGAAGTGGATCTCCTCATCGAGCGGGGCGACATCGCTCACGGCGGCCGGATTGTACCGGTCGAGATCAAGTCCGGCAAAACCGTCGCCAAGGACTTCTTCTCCGGCTTGGAGAAGTGGCTCTCCCTCGCCGGAGCCAAGGCGACCAACCCAACCCTGATTTATGGCGGCTCCCAGGACTTTCAGCACAAAGGGATCAGCGTCAGGGGCTGGCAAAAAATAGGGACAGCGCCTGCTTGTAGCAGAAAAGGGGACGGTTCTATTTTTTGCATAAGATAAAAATATTTCGCTTCGGGGGAGAATAATTTATGGCATTCCCTGAAAAAAATTGATAAGAATCCTTGCAATTATCGACAATTCGTTTTGGCTTTATCATTAAAATAAACTTGAGGAGGGTTTACTGCAGGAGATTCATCACCAACAAGACCGCAGGATATGGGTGGCTTCATTCACAACGTCTTAACACCAAAATAGGAGGGAAGTTAAAATGGCTGGAGAAGTTTCATATGCGTCAAAACCGTGGTTGAAATCTTACGACAAGGGTGTTCCTGAAAAAATTCAATACGAACAAATTTGCATGCCCGACATTCTGGACAGAAGCGCGGCCCAAAATCCGGACCGCATGGCGCTGAATTTCCAGGGCTACACCATGACTTACAAGGAGTTGAAAGACATGGTGGACCGGTTCGCCGCCTACCTTGCCGGCGTGGGCATCAAAAAAGGCGATGCCGTGGCCATCATTCTGCCCAATATGATTCCCACCGTCGTCGCCTATTATGCCATCCATCGACTGGGCGGCATTGTTGTTTTGAACAATCCCACTTACTCGGACCGCGAACTGGAGCATCAGCTCAACGATTCCGGCGCCAAGATCATGATCATCATCGACCTGCTGGCCAACCGGATGATCGATTTAAGGCCCAAAACCAAGGTGAAGCAGATTATCATCACCTCCATCGGGGACTATCTGCCTTTCCCGGTCAATCTTCTCTTCCCGCTGGTCGGCAAGAAAAAAGGCCTGCTGCCGTCAAAGCCCATGAAACCGGCCAGTGACGTGCTGAAATGGAAGGACTGCATCGCGAAATCACAGCCCAACCCGCCCAGGGTCAAACTGACGTTCGACGACATCGCCATGTACCAGTATACGGGCGGCACGACCGGCGTTTCCAAGGGCGTCATCCTGACGCACGGCAACATCAGCAAGCAGGTGCAGCAGATTCGCGCCTGGTTCCCCAAGTTCACCGGCACTTACAATGTCAACCTGGGCGCGCTGCCCTTCTTCCATGTTTTCGGCATGTCCTGCGCGATGAATTTCTCCATTATCCAGGGATGGGGCGACATCCTGATTCCCAAACCGCAGCCGGAGCCCCTTCTGGATGCCATCCGCAAGTTCAAGCCCAACTTCGGCGCGCTGGTTCCGACCATGTTTATCGGCATGCTGAATCATCCGAAGATGAAGACGACCGATATGACCTGCTTCAAAGGCTTCTTCTCCGGCAGCGCCCCGCTGCCCGTGGAAGTGATTCATGATTTTGAAAAAACGGCGGGATCGGTCATCTGTGAAGGCTTCGGCATGACGGAAACCACGCCGGTAACGCACACCAACCCGTTTGAAGGGATTCGGAAAATCGGTTCGATCGGCCTGCCCATATCGGATACGGAGTGCCGCATCGTCGATCTGGACAAGGGCGAGACGGATATGCCCGTAGGCGAGCCGGGCGAACTCATTATCCGCGGTCCGCAGGTGACCAAGGGCTATCTGAACAAACCGGAGGAAACCGCGGGACTGCTCAGAGACGGCTGGTGCTACACGGGCGATATCGCCACGATGGATCAGGACGGCTACTTCTACATCGTGGACCGCAAGAAGGATATGATTATCAGCGGCGGATTCAACGTCTATCCCCGTGATATCGATGAAGCGTACTACGAGCATCCGAAGGTTATGGAAGCCTGCGCCATCGGCATTCCGGACGCAAAGCGGGGAGAAAACGTCAAGCTGTTCATTGTTCTGAAAGAAGGCGAAACGGCGACGGCCGAAGAGATGATTGAATACGGCAAGTCGAAACTGGCCACCTACAAGCTGCCCACGGAAGTCGAATTCCGCAAGGAATTGCCGAAATCGACCGTCGGCAAGGTTCTGCGCAAGGAACTGAGGGCGGAAGAACTGGCCAAGCGCAAGAAGTAGCCGCCCGCTCGTCGCCAGAGACAAAAAAGGCTTGCCCCGCGGGGCAAGCCTTTTTTTTTAAGACGGCTGTTGTTATTTTACGGAAACCACCGGACAGGCGGACTGCAGAATAATGTATTGGGCATTGGATCCGAACAGCAGTTTGCCGACTTTGGATTTTTTCTCGATGCCGATGATGATTTCGTCCACTTTCTTGTCGGCCGCGAATTCCACGATGTCTTCTCCGGGGGTGAGTCCGCGCACCAGAATATGCGTTTCGCACTCAATCCTTTCGGCATCCATCATTTCCTTGACGTAAGCCAGTTGTTTTTCCACTTTGTCCAGGTCCCTGCGCTCCCTCTCCGATACCCGTTCCATGGAGCTCGCGACATACAGGGAAGCGTTAAAAGCCTTGGCGTGTTTTTTCGCCACTTCCAGCACTGCCTGATCGACGTCCAACCCTCCGACATATGCGACTAAAATTTTCATTCTTCCCCCCCCCTCGTCCTTCCTGTTGAGTCTGGATGTTTGTGCACATATTCTCTGGTTTTTGTTTGGCCGGAGTATAAGAAAACCCATCTTTAATGTCAATCGGTTTCTTCTTTTGTACGGCCGGTTTAGAAATGTCCTGTTTCAGCCGAAGGCATGCTTCCCCGTCATCCGGGAAGGCCTGAACGGATCGTCATAGACCGAACAGCCGTTCAAACCGCTGCGCGATCCAATTCCTTCCGAATGGCCAGGCCGATCGTCTCCATCACATAGGGCTTCTTGACATATGCCCCCGCTCCAAGCCGTTGAGCCGTCCGGACGCGATCCGTTTCCGAAAAACCGCTCACCAGAATCGCCTTCTGCTGTGAATGGATCGCAAGGATTTTCCTGTACGTCTCCATTCCGTCCATCCCCGGCGCCATGATCATATCCAGAATCACCATGTCCGCCCGGTTCTCTTTGAGGTACTCCACCGCCGCTTCCCCGCTGGAAACAGCGTGAACATAATATCCCAGTTTTTTCAGCAGCCCGGAAGCCACGTCTCTCTGCTCGGCAATGTCGTCTACGACCAGAACCGTCTCCCCCCGGCCCATGTACCGCTCCAGAGGCGTCCTGGGCGTCGGCAAATTCGTTTCTTCACGGGTGGCCGGGAAGTACAGCGTAAAGGAAGTGCCCGCTCCGACCTTCGTCTTTACATCAATGTACCCGCTGTGGTCCTTGACCGTCCCCCAGACAATCGACAGCCCCAGACCCGTTCCGCTTCTGCCCATGGCCTTCTTCGTGTAGAACGGCTCGAAAATCTTCTCCCGGTGCTCGTCGGCAATGCCCGCCCCCGTGTCGGATACGATCAGAACGGCATAGTCCCCCTCCTTGACCTCGTCGTAGCCCACAATGGCTTTGTCCAGATAGCGGTTCTCGGTCCGAATGGTCACTTCCCCCTCGCCGCTGATGGCTTCCGCCGCGTTGGACACCAGGTTCATCAGTGTCTTTTCCAGATGGACGGGGGAGCCTTTGATGTTGAGGAGGTTCGGATCGCATTCCGTCCGGAAGGTGACGCCCGGATGATAGTCCCGAATGTTCTCGAACGCCGGGGTTTTGGTAAAACCGGAAATGGTTTCGTTGATTTGGAGGACTTCCGCCGACATGACGCCCCGCCGGGCCAGGGTAAGCAGGTCCTGTATGATGGCTGCGCCTTTCTCGGTGGACTGGAGGATCTTTTCGACGTGTTTTCGGACTTTCTGTCCTTCGGGAATTTCGGCGAGCAGGAGTTCGGAATATCCGGAAAGAACGCCCAGGACGTTGTTCAGGTCATGGGCGACGCCGCCGGCCAGCTGTCCCAGGGCTTCCATTTTCTCGGCCCGGCGCAAACGCTCCTCCAGCCTTCGCTTCTCCGCCTCCGCCTGCCTGCGGTCGGTGATGTCCAGGATCACGCCATTGAAGATCAATCCATCCTTAATCTCGATGGGAGCGGAAATCCCCCGCAGGTACATCTCTTCGCCGGTCGGTTTGATGTAGCGCCCTTCGAAACTCCACCGGCTGACGGAGCGGATCGCTTCATTGATGGACTCGAGAAATCTTTCGCGGTCTTCCGGGGCGATGCAGGCGGCAAGTTTTGGGAAAAATTGCTCTGGATCGTGGGGCAGCCCCAATAGATCCTGGGCGTTTTCACTGATGTAGTTGAGTCCCATGTCTCCATTGTGGCGGGCGAAAAATTGAAAGACGCCGCCGGGCAGGTTGCTGGCAATTCCCCTGAATCTCTCTTCGCTGAACCGCAGGTTTTCTTCCGCCTGCCTGCGTTCGGTGACGTCGCGCGTGAAACCGCGAAATCCGATGGGTCTGCCTTCGGCGTCTCTTCTTAGAGATACGGATATTTCATTAAAACCTTTTGACCCGTCTTTCTTGATGATTTCAACTTCCAGGGACTTGACCGTTTTGCCGGTTTTGTAAATCCGGTTGAAGACCTGATAGGCTTTTTTGGCGTTTTCTTTGTCCTGAAATTGCCGGTTGTTCATGCCGATCAATTCCTCTCTGGAACATCCGGCGATTTTGCATTCCGCGTCATTGGCAAAGGTATAACTCCCGGCAAGGTCAAGTTCAAAATAACCTTCCACCATCTGCTCAATGATCGTCCGGTATTTTTCTTCAGCCTGACGAAGAGCTTCCCGGGCCTGTTTCTGGCTGGAAAGATCAATGATGGCGCCCCTGAAGCCCACTGGCTTTTTCTCTTCAAGGATGACGCTCGTAAAAAACGCGCAGGGAAAGGCGGTGCCGTCTTTGTGAAGCGCCGTGTATTCGGAGAACGGATCCTTTTTGTCTCCGCGCACCAGCGCCTGAAGGTTTTGGGCCGCTCTTTCACGGTCGTTCGGATGAATCATATCAAAACCGTTCAGCCCTTTTTCGTAATCCGCCTGCGAATAGCCGAACATCTCCCGAATGGCGAGGTTGCCGGAAAGGACGTTGCCTTCGAAGTCGCATTCAAAGACCGCGACGGGAAGAAAGTCCACCAGTTCCCTGTGTTTTCTTTCGCTTTCCTGAAGAGCTCGCCGGGCCTTCAACTGGTCCGCAAGCCGTTCATGGGCCATGCCCAGCGCGTTGTCCCGCTCGCCCAGCGCCAGGTTCAGCGTGCCGGCCGTCGTGACCAGCGCGAAAATCAACTGCGCCAGATTGCCGAGGGGGGATTCCACAAAGTAGGGGGAAGGCAGGAGGCCGAAAAAGCCCAAAAGGGCCAGGACGAAAAGCGCGGCAATGCTTGCGGCGGCGGCCCAAAACGTCGCTTTCTCTCCAAAGAGCAGTCCGGCGATCACCGTCATTACCAGAAAAAAAACGGCATTGACGTTGTACACGCCTCCGCCCAAAAGCATATTGACGCCGAAAACCAGCCACACGCCGGCAATCGTAAGAATGGCGGCTAAACGGAGCTGCCCGCGCCGCATCAAAAGTTTGGCTGTGATGAGGATCGCCATCAGCGCCAGAAGCATGGCGGCGCTCCCCCATTTCTTCTGAAAGAGGAAGATGGCGGCAATCAACCCAAGGCCCGTCAGGATGGATAGAATCAGGATTATGCGATTCAGAACTTCGCGGCTCACGTTTGCCGTGAATTGGTTGAAGACGGGGTGATCTTGCGTTGATTTGAGCCCTGTTTCGAATGGGTCATTCATCGAAGGTTCCTTCATCGGCCGGAGATGCTGGATGGAGACGCCAGGATGATATTTTTAATGGTCCGCGTTTGGGGAAATCTAGCGGATGGCCGGGGAAATGTCAAAAAGAAAATCGGAGGCCGGTCTTACGCGCGGGGATTGGATGCTTTGTTCCGAGGCTTTGGCGGGCGAGCCGCGAGCGCAAGGAGGCAGCAGGCAAAAATCAGCGCCGTCGCAACGGCGAAGGGCAGGGTATAGCTGCCGGTCGAGTCATGGAGAAATCCGGCCAGCAGGGGGCTTGCGGCCGAAGCCAGCGTGACGATCGGCGTGGTCCAGCCGACGATGCGGGAAAAATTCGCGCGCCCGAAGTAGGCGCCCATCGTGTGGGGCAGAAGAACGATCATGCCGCCGAAGCCGAGGCCGGTCAGAATGGAATAAAGGTAAACAAAAAAGAGATCCCGGGCGTTCATTAAAGACAGAAAACCGAATCCCATACAGGCCATAAAGACGGCTGCCAGGTGCATGCCTTTAAATCGCATACCCAAAACTCCGCTCAAAAGCCGTCCCAGGATGCTCGTTCCCAGCATCAGTCCCAGGGCCGTGGCGGAAACCATCGGCGAGTAGTGCAAATCCTGCAGGTAGGCCACCTGGTGCGCGGTCAGCATGGTGGTGGCAAAAAGCAAGACGGAAAAGAGGCAAAGCAGAATCCACAGCGCCGGGGTCCGCAGGGCGTCGCGCACGCCCCAGTCCTCCCGGGTGTGATAAACGGGGCCGGTCTCCTTTTCCCGCCACGCGTCGAACTGTTCCTGTGAGGCGTGCCCGTCAGGAAACTGGCCTTCTTCTTCCGGCTTGTTGCGGATGAGCCAGCCGGCCCCCACAACGCCCATGATTAAATGAACGCAGGCCAGCGCCGCCCAGGCAAAGCGCCAGCCCAGGCCGGAAATGAGCGCGCTGATGAAAGGGGGCATGAGGAAACCGCCGATGCCGCCGGAAGCGAAAAGAAAACCCAGCGCCAGCGACCTTTTGCGGACAAACCAGTGGTTGATGACGGTGGTGGCCGCCAGAAACTCGGCAAAAGCGAGCCCGAGGCCCCCCATCACGCCGAAAAAAAGATAAACCTGCCAGATTTCGCCAACCTGGGACATTCCCAGCAGACCAAGCGCCGCCGCGGCATTTCCCAGAATAATATTTTTCCGGGCGCCGAACCGGGCGACGGTGACGCCCGCCAGCGGCCCCAGCAGGCCGCCGATCATGAGGAACAGCGTATAGGGTCCGGACAGAGCGGAACGGCTCCATCCGAATGATTCGCTCATCGACGGCAGAAAGACGCCGAAGCCGTACGTGACGGCGCCGCAGATGGCCCCGTAGGCCAGCATAACGCCCGCCAGCGTTGTCCAGCCCGAAAATGCCGGCCGCGTGGTTGGTGATGAATGGATCATGCCGATCCCTGGTTACCCGCCTTTATGAAGCGCGACTATAGGAAGAACGCCCGCGCCTGTCAATCAATAAACATAAGTATATGATATCATAGAGTATGTTTTGCGTATTCAAAGAGGGATAAAAGCGCTACAATACACGGCAAAATGGAGTCTTTCGCAGAAGGGACTCCGTGATCAGAGGTTTGCAAAATGACAGGATCGGATGTTTTGGCAGTGGTCGGCCACAGCGGCGTCGTGATTCCGCCGGAGATTTCCCTGGAGGATTTGACGGAGGAGTTTACCGCTCTGCTCAAAAACGTGGACTGGTACACGCAGTGGCTGTATGACTTTCGCGATATTCTCGGAAACCGCCAGGTGGTTTTTCCCTACTGCAGCATTCTGCTGGATGCCAACCGGGATCCCGCGGATCTCGACGAATGCGTTCCGGTCCGGGATGTTTTCGGCCGTCCGATTTACCGCAGCGCCTACGAACCGTCGCCTTCCATGCGGGCGGCCTGGTCGGACAAGTATCTGAAACCGTTCCATCGCGGCATCGAGGAAAATATTTCCGCGGGCGCAGGTCTGCTCTTTGACGGCCATTCTACGGTGACGGCGCGCGGCGTGGCGGCAAACCAGATCGATCTGATGAATTTTCAGCAGACGGACCGCGAGGAAAAGCCGCTGTACTACTGCCCGGACGTCATCGTGGAAACCTACGCCGAAGAGCTGCGAAAACGCCTGCCCGACGCGCTGGTGACCGTGAACGCTTCGGAATACCTGTCGGTGCACGGCCATATCTGCGCGGCGCACTCGGTCAACAGCCTGAAGCGGATCGGCGCGCGCGCTCCCGCGTTCATTCAGGAAACCAACGAGAACCTCTTTAAAAACAGCGACGGGACGCCGAATGTCGGACGGATCAACCGGCTCAGGCGGGCGTTCGCCGAATCGCTTGCGCAGACGCTCCAGTCGCTTCAGGAATCGCAGAAAGTCACGATGATCGATCTGCACCTGGGCAAGCAGATCTTCGACTATGACTGCGGCGTGCAGGCGCTTCAGACGGTGATGACGTATTACGGCGTGGAGGCGGACCGCGACGAGCTGGTGCGGACGCTGGGCACGACGGAGGAAAGCGGCACGCCGCCCAAGGCCATGATCGCCGCCGCGCAGCACTTCGGATTTGAAGTCAAATCGGGAACGCAGTGGTCGCTCAACCAGGTGAAGCAGTTCGTGGACGCGGGCACGCCGGTCATTGTTCTTCTGCAGGCCTGGGCGGAGCGCTATATGACGCTCGACGACTGGCGCAGCGACTGGGACAACGGCCACTACGCCATCGTGATCGGCCTCAACAAGGATGTGCTGCTGTTCGAGGATCCGGCCAGCATTCGCCGCACCTGGCTGCGGGAGAGGGAGTTTCTGGCGCGCTGGCACGATGTGGATGTGAAAACCGGCGAGAAATACGAGCATTTCGGCATGGTGCTTCTGGGGAAACAGCCGGCGAAGCTGTCGCTGGAGCACATGGATTAACGCCGCCGCTCTCTACATTTCCACCCGCGTCACGATTCCCTGCAGGCGGCTGGGCGGCAGCTTGCTGAACTGGACGAAGTTGGGCGAAATCCTTTTGATCAGGCTGAAAATCCTCCAGACGGGATTGCGGGTGACAATGTCTTCCACGCCGTAAAAGATGACCTTTTCCTGAATGCCCTGCTCCTTGATCAGCGCTTCGATATCCAGTATTTCCCGGTAGCCGGCTTCGAATTCAAGGGCTTCGAGGCCCGGGCCGAGGTCCTGTTTCCGGTGAACCGCAATGCCGTAAGGTTCATCGGTCCGGTTGATGGAAATCAGGATGTTGCGCTCGTAGATGATGTTGCTGCGGAAGATGCTGTGAATGATGTACGGGGAGATCATCTGGTAGCCCCGGCAGAAAAACAGCGCCGCGCCAAGAATATTCCTCCCCTTGGTATAAATCTGCTGATAGCTGATGAAAAAGGTTTCCCAGTCCAGGGGACGAAGCGCCTTGAAAAGACGTTTCTGTCCGGTCGTCCAGATGAGAATTACCGTCAGGGGGACGGCGGCGAGGATGAGCGACCAGTAGGCGCCGTGGGGCAGTTTGCTCAGCGTGGCCAGAAAATACGCAAAGGCGATGGCGGTGATGAAGACGGCGGCGGGCAGCTTCCATTTCATCTTTTTAATCTGCGAGAAAATCAGGATCATCATCAGGCCGGTAATGGTCATCGATCCGGTCACCGCCATGCCGTAGGCCGCGGCGAGATTTTCGGATTTCTGGAACAGGAGGATCATGAAAATGACCGCGACCATCAGCGACCAGCTCACGAACGGAATGTGGATCTGCGATTTGATCCGGCTCGACGTGTAGTCCACCTTCATCAGCGGCAGAATCCGGGTTGTGATGCCCTGGTAAACGATGGAAAAGGTTCCGCTGATGATCGACTGGGAGGCGATGATGGTGGCCAGGAAGGTCAGCAGGAGAAAGGGGATGTAGAGAAACGGCGCCTGGTGCTGCACCATGCCGAACAGCAGGTACTTGACGTCCGGATGGAGAAAGGCAAAGACGCCCTGACCCATGTAATTGAGCAGAATCGCGACAAAAACAAAATACCAGGCGTGCAGGATGGGCTTTTTCCCCAGATGGCCCATGTCGGCGTACAGGGCCTCGCCGCCCGTGGCGCACAGGATGACCTCGGAAAGGACAAAAAATCCCGCCAGTCCGTTTTCCGAAAGAAAGGCAAAGGCGTAGTAGGGATTGACGGCCTTGAGAATGCCCGGCATGGCGGCGATGGAAACCAGCCCCGTGACCGCCAGGCACAAAAACCACAAGGCCATGACCGGTCCGAAAATCCCGGCGACTTTGTCCACTCCCCGGGATTGAA
>JAQUVQ010000065.1 GCA_028693285.1 Smithellaceae bacterium | reverse complement strand
CATCAGAATTCCGCTCATCTTCTGGTACTGCCGGTAATGTCCGTATTGCTGCATTCTGTGCGTCTTGATCATGGCCCTGTCCTCCTTTCCCAGTCTCTCTTTCTTCTATCGGTGTATCTTATTGGCCCTCTTGCCGCTTTTGATCAGGTGACAATGTTTTTCACCGCGTCAATGACCGGATTGGTGAAGAGCGCCATCAGAAGGGTGTAAAGAGCGAAGGCGCCGACGACTTCCGCCGTGTACATCTTGTCATACTTCCTCTTCAGGCTGACCATGATCAGTCCGCCCACAATGAGGCAGCCCAGCTGAAAATACGGGAAATTGGCTGCCCCTGCCGCTGCATACTCTGCAAATCCAAAGGTTGCCGTCAAAAGAACCACTGCCGCCGCCGCTACGATTGTTCCGATGGTCTTCTTCATGATCTGTTTCCTCCTTGAGGGTTTTTGTTTCATTTGCCTTATACTTAATGAAAATTTTGTGCCAGAATTGGAAAACAGGCGAGGAATCTCTGCAAATATATGATATTAGAAACAAATCACTGGATGGTGTCCTGGAAAGGAAGGCTCCCGAAACTTCATTTCCCGCTTTTTCCTGAACCAAATGTTCAATGGGGTTGAACGTTATGATGAAAAACTTTGATTCGCGATGCAAAAGACGCATTCGATGCGGGATCGATTTGGAGGAGCGCTTCCGGCGGGAACCGCCACGTACTCATGCGTTTTTGCCTCAAGTTTGCCTTGACAAAAACTTTTGGTCATTTTAGATTTCGCCTACAGAAAAAATTGGATTTTCCATAAGCAACAGGCAATTGCCGCGGGGAAAAGGAGAAGAGTAAATGAAAAAAGTCGCAGGGTATGTCGTTTCGTTGTTGTTGCTGTTTGCCGTTCTGGGGTGCGCCAGTTATTACAAGGTCGTCGATCCGGTTTCCAAGAATGTCTATTACACGCAGAGCATCGACAACAGGGGCAGCGGCGTCATCCAGTTTAAAGATCAGGTGTCCAAGAACAAAGTGACGCTGCCGCAGTCCGAGATCATGGAAATCACGGAAGATCAGTTCCTGGCCGGCACGCGCGGTCAATAACGGCGCGGCATTTTTGTCCGGAGTGTCCCGGCAGAACGCGCGGCGAAGCTTTTTTCCACAACGCTTGAATTTTATCCGTCAGGGGAATCATGGCCAAGGAAGAACAGTCTCCTCATGGAATGACCCTGCCGTCCTACGAAGATCTGTTTGCCAGAAATTACGGAATTTTTTCCGAAGCCCGGCAGGAGAGGCTCCGCCGGGCTTCCGTTCTTATCGTGGGATGCGGAGGAATCGGCGGCACTGTCGCGATCATCCTTGCCCGCTCGGGGGTGGGCCGTTTCGTGCTCGTGGATTTTGACCGCTACGAACCGGCCAACATGAACCGGCAGATTGCCTGTTTTGCCGACACGCTCGGCCGCAACAAGGCGCAAGTGATCGGAGAGCAGATCGTAAAAATCAATCCCGGTGCCGCCGTCGAGATTCATGACCGGCTTCTGGACCATGTCCGGATTGCTTCCCTGATTCCCGGGGCTGACGTTGTTTTCCCGGCCGCCGATGATTTCGCCTTCAGCATCATGGTCTTCCGGGATGCGCAGAAGCTTGGCCGGATGGCGCTGCTGGCAGTGCCCTCCGGAACCTGGGCGAACGTCTGCCTGATTTCCCCGCGCGGCCCATCGGTTGAAGATATCGAAGGCGTTCCCCGGCTCGAAACCTACGAAGCGCTGAAGCGGATGTTTGAAACCCGGAAGTATAAGCTGGGCACCTACGATTTTCCTCTTCGGGCGGATTGGCGAATTGAGGCCTACAGGTCGTTTATCGAGGACGACGGTCGTCCCCCTCAGATTTGCCCCTCCGTCTGGATTTGCGCATCCCTCGCGGCCCTGGAGGTCGTCAAACACCTGACCGGCCAGTGGAAACCCGTCGTCGCTCCGAGGTACTGGATGATCACGAAAAACCGCATCCGGATCCAGCGGGTCAATGGCCCGTATGTCCAGACGCTGCTTGTTTGGCAGAGAAGGATCCTCTGGCGCGTTTTTCAAACGCGGCTCGGTCCGGGACTGGAGTGCTTGCAAAACCTGTGGTGGCCGATTTTCTGCCGCGAAAGAAAGAACCGCCAGGATCGCATATGAAGACGGACGATGCTCTCGGCTACACGGATCTTTTCCGGAGAAATTACGGTATACTCTCCACGGCTCAGCAGGAGCGAATCAGAAAAGCACGAATCCTCATCGTCGGCGACAGCGGCGTTGGAGAAACGCTGGCGGTTCTTCTGTCCCGCTCCGGGTGCGAGCACTTTGTCCTGATAGGACGGGATGCTTACGAACCTGCGGACATGAACCGTCAACCCTGCTGCGGCGCGGACACCATCGGCCGGAGCAAAGTTCCGGTGATTGCGGAGGTTCTGAAATCCATCAATTCCGAAATCACCGTTGACGTTTTCCGGACGCTTCCCCCGCCGGAGGCCCTGGACGGATGGATGTCCCGCGCGGACATCGTCATTCCCGCCGTTGATGATCTGGCATACAGCGTCCTGCTTTTCCGCGCAGCGAGAAAAAACGGCAAGACCGCGGTTCTGTGCATGTCTTCCGGCGCCATGGGCTGGGTCAGTGTGTTTACGCCCGAATCGAGCACGCTCGAAGATTGCCTCGGCATTCCCGATCTTGACTACGAGGGATTGACGGATGTCGTGCGCACGCAGGAATTCAAATGCGCCCAGTACCATTATGTTACGGCAGGCGGGTGGCGGGTGGACTGGTATCGGGAGTATTTTCGGGGCGAGCGTCCTCTGGCACAGCTTTGCGCCGTGGCGTGGCTCGCGGCAAGCCTGGCCGCCCTGGAAATCCTCAAAGTCGTTTCGGGGAAGTGGCCTTTCGTCTGCGCGCCCCGATGCTGGTCGATTCATAAAGCGGAAGTGTCGCTTGCCCGTTTCAGCCGGTTGGTCAAGTACCATCGAAAACTGGGCTGGCTGATCTTTGGCGGCCGGCGGGGCAGGCCGCTGCATCGCTGGACAGGTCTGTTCTGGAGCCGGTTTTTCCGGTACTGGCAGGAGCGCCAGCGCCGCGCGGATTGACGGGGCATATCGCCGGGATCGTTTGTTTGATTCTTCCGCACCGGCCGGATGGCGCCGGAGTCCGGTTTCCTTCAAAAAGCGGACGCGGCCGTATTCTTTTCTGAACGGCCGGCTCACCCCTTCAATGCTTTTAAGATTCTGAAAATGTCCCCGTCGTCCATGATTCTGGGAACCGGATAGGGGACGCACTCCCCGTGCACCGATTCCGCGATTTCCGGGAAGTCCGCTTCCCGAAGCTCCGGAATGGTCTCGCCGATGCCGTAGGCGCGGTTAAAGCCGCGAATGGACGCAATGAAGGCGGCCGCTTTCTGATGCAGGCTCATGCCGGGTTTTGAGGCTCCGATGACATCGGCCAGGCGCCCGAGGCGGCGGCTGACCGTCTCATTGTAAAATTCAAAAACCGGCGGCATCACCGCGCCGATGACCCGTCCGTGAGGCAGATGATACATGCCGCCGATCTTATGGGCGAACGGGTGGACATAGCCTGTCAATGCGCGGTTGAGGACGATGCCGGCGTAATAGGAGGCAAGCATCATCTGGCCGCGCGCTTCCAGGTCGCCGCCGTTTTTATACACGCGGTCGATATGGCTGAAAATCATCCGGACCGCCTTCTCCGAATAGGCGTCGGAGAACTTGCAGTGCGCGCCGCCGATGTAGCCCTCGACGGCATGCGACAGAGCATCCATGGCGGTGATGGCCGTGAAGAACGGCGGCAGGCCCAAGGTAAGCTCCGGATCGAGCACGATGACGTGCGGATGGATCAGAAAGTCGTTCACCGTGTACTTGGTGTCTCTGCTGTTGTCGGTGATGACCGCGGCGCTGGTGGTTTCCGCGCCTGTGCCTGCGGTGGTCGGCACGGCAATGATGCGGGGGAGTTTCTTCGGGAACGGCAGCATGATTTTGAAGTATCCCCCCAGTTGCTCGGCCGTCAGGTGAGGCCTGACCGCTCTTCCGGCTACCACCTTTGCGCAGTCCATGGACGAGCCGCCGCCGAAACCGACTACGGCGTCGCAGTTGCTTTTTACGTACAGCCCGTAGGCTTCCTCGACGTTTTCAATGGAGGGATTCGGCTGGACGCCGTCATAGACCATGTAGGGCATGCCGGCGGCTTTGAATGCCTCAAAAAGACTGACGGGCAGATGTTTCTCCATCAGCACGCGATCCGTAATCACGAGAGGTTTTTGGATATTCTGTTTTTTCATCAGATCGGGGAGCTTTCGAATGCTCCCCGGACCTTCAAGGACCACGTTTTCCCGTGAAGGGACAAGAACCATGAAGCAGGCCGTGGAGGCCTTCAGGGTTTTGAGAAGCGGCTTCCGGAAAGGAATCATATTCTCTTTTCTCCTTATGCGCAAAAGGCATCGTGCTTTTGATGTGGAGCGAGTATAGGGGAAAAAGCGGTGGCCTGTCAACAAAAAGGCGCGACGGCTCTTCATGCTCCGGCAATATTTCATTGACATCAAAGTGAAGTTTTCCTATGCTCGCTTTTCCGTAAAGACGGGCGCCTCTCCAGGAGGCGCTGCCCCGCGATGCGCCGGAAAATTCCGGCCATGCGTCGGGCGGATCCAGGATGCGGGGATTTTGAAAAAGTAGAATTTATTGCTTCTGACGGGAATATGATGAAAGAACGAAACAGAAATGATTTGATCCATTTGAGACGGGTTCAGTTGACCCGGGCGGCGTACAAAGTGGTCGGGGAAAAAGGCTATTCGGATTTCACCATCAAGGACATCGCGAGGGAAGCCGGCCTCTCCACGGGTCTGGTTCACTATTATTTCAAGAACAAGGAAGATCTCCTGTTCAAACTGCTCAAGGGAATGAACGCCAATCTCAAAAGCGATCTGGGCAAGGCGCTTTCGGCGCTGGAAGATCCGCGGGAGAAGCTCCTGGCTTTCTGCAACGAAGCGTTCGATCTGGTGCATAAGGAAAAAGCGTATTTCAGCGTGCTGGTCGATTTTCTGGCGCAGATTAACCGCAACAAACGGCTCCGTCAGGCGATGGCGAAACTTTTTCAGAGCTACCGCGATGAGATTGAGGCCATTCTTCAGGAAGGCATGGCCAAGGGAATCTTTGCGGTGAAGGATGTTCGCTTTACGTCGGTCACCATTGTTTCTCTGATCCAGGGGAATATTTTCCAGCACCTCATTGATCAGGAGGCTTTCGATTATTCCGCCTATACCGAGAAAACAAAAAAACAGATTTTTGCGCTGGTCATGAAGGATTCATGACGTCTTCAGGGAAGGCTTTGCGGGTCGCGCGCGGCAAAGGATTCAGTGGAGCAGAGCCCGCCGTGCCGGCCGCTTCCGCCGCTTGGAGGCTTTCCGCCAAACTATCGCTTGACAACTCAAAACGGACACCCTATAGTCTTGCACCAAAACAGGGAATCCGCGGAATGCCGAAGACCTGTTCACTGTCTCGTTTCCGGCGCAGTCCGGCAGCGGAGAAAAGAGGGACCATCCATGAGCAGAGAATACAAATCAGGGACATACTGCGTCGAGGTGAAGTGCCCCAAGCACAAGGAACTTGAGGGGCTTGCCGGGGACGCATACCTCAAGAAGAAGAAGGTGCACTGCAAGACGTGCCTTGCCTGGAAATTTTTCAACTGGGCAAAAGACAACAAATGGCGCATTGTTCATACTTGGCCCGAAGTCTCCAACAAGCAGCTGGCCGCCATGATCAAGGGAATTGATCCCGTTCGTGTTGAGGATTTGACCGAAGAAGAAATCATGTGCCTCTAGAAGGGACATTTCAAACTTGCAATACGGTCCCGGTCGAAATTTTGTGAGACTGGCCGTTCGACTCGCCTGGCCGTTTATTCGGGCGGGGAAGCGGCTCAGCAATTTCCCCTTTTTGAAATGGCTGATTTATCCTTTTTTCATCCGGCCGTACAATGAAGTGAGCTCCATTCCCCTTAATATTGAAGTTCAGCGCCCCGAAAACATTGCGATGCCCCGCCGCGTCGTCAAAAGACTTCTGGCGAATGTGGACGAGCTGTTCATTTTTGACGAATGCATCTGTCGAAGACACAATAAAGTTTCTTCTCCGCCGCAGGACATCGGGTGCATGGCGCTGGGCCCCGCCATTCGCCGGATTCATCCCAGCCATGGAAGAAGGGCGACCCAGGAGGAAGCGTTCCGCCACGTGGACCGCGCCACCGAAGCGGGTCTGATCGCCAACGTCGCCCATGTGTGGATTGATCCGGTCGCTTTTCAGACGAGATTCCATGATCTCATGTTCATCTGCTACTGCGACGACACAAACTGCCTGTATCGCACGCATATGAAAAACCGGGGACCCTCCCTGCAGGGCGCTTGTCAGCGGCTTCCCGGTCTGTCGGTCCGGGTGAACGAAGACGCCTGCCAGGGCTGCGGCACATGTGTGGAGCAGTGTTTCCTTGGAGAGATTGCCCTGATCCATGAAAAGGCGGTGATCGGAGATTCCTGCGCCGGCTGCGGCCGCTGCGTGGAAAGATGCCCGCATCAGGCCATCTCGCTTGAGATCGAAAACGAGGAAGCCCTGTATGACGACCTGGTTCGATGGATTCGAGGGGTTTCCAACCTGCCGATTCAATGCGAGGAGAAAGGACGCTGACGTGAAAAAATTTGTATTTCTGACCGGTCTTTTAAATGTCCTGCTGGGCGTCCTTTTCACGATGCCCGGCTTGATCCGCCTGGCGGGGGTAGAGCCGCCCGACCATTCTTTCTGGCTCATGTTTCCCGCCGTTTTCCTGTTTTTTCTCGGCATCATCCTGATGATTTGCTCCAGAGATCTGAAGAACCGCTCCACGATTGTTTTCTGGGACGGCATGTCGCGCGTGGCGGCTTTTTTCGGCTGTTTATGGTTTGGGCTGTACGCCGGAATGGGGGTTCCTCTGGCGCTTGCCGCGCTGGGCGATCTGGCCATCGCGCTGGTGTATTTTATCGGACTGCCCCGCGTCCTCAACCGAAGCTTCCTGAGTATTCTTCTGGACCGGCGTTGTTGAGGATGCCGGATAAGAAAAAGGGTTTGCCGTGGGAAATCGGCCAAAGTGGTACCTGACCTTTCTGGCGAAAATCTGGAAGCTTGCCTACATCAAACCGTCCGTGCCGGTTTTCGGCAGGCTCATGTACAAAATCCGGGTGAACGCGACGACGCCGGATCAGTTGAATATTTCCTATCTGCCCGTCAACGCGGCGCTCAGCGTGGACAGCCTTCCCCTGCCCAGGGTCATTCTGGAAGGCATGATCCTCCGTTCGGAACATCGCATTATTACGCATCGGTGCACATGCCGGGACGCCTGGAAATGCAAAAACTACGACTGGAACATCGGCTGCATTCACATCGGACTCCCCACGGCCGAAGAAGACGCCACCGTGGCTCACCATGCGTCGGTGGAAGAGGCGATTGCGCACCTGCACAAGGCCCTTGCCGCGGGCCTGGTCCCTTTCATCGGACATGTATCGGCGGACAATACCATCTGGAATGTCTCCAAAGACCGGCCGTTCACCACGGTTTGTTTCTGCTGCCCCTGCTGCTGCACGAATTTCGACTATTACCGCCATCTTCCGCCCGAGGCACAGGCCTGCATTCATCGCCTTCACGGGGTGACGGTCAGCGTGGATCGGGACCAATGCATCGGCTGCGGCAAATGCGCTTCGGTATGCTGGACCGGCGCCGCGGTTCTCGGCGGCGGAAAATCCCGGATCGACCCCGATCGGTGCAAGACTTGCGGCGTTTGCGCGCAGGCGTGCCCGCAGCAGGCGATTCACGTTTCCGTGGAGAATATCGAGGCCACGGTCGACGATCTTCTGGGGCGGATCAACCACGATGTCGGGGGGCTGCCGGTCGCATCCTATCAGGAGCTGAAGGCGCAGCGGGAAGCGGCCGCTTTGTCCAATCCACACCAAGACCGGGGATGAACGAATGCACGAATTGCCGGTGATGAAGAGCATTCTGGATATTGTGCTTGAGCAGGCCCGGATTCACAGCGTCCGGAGCGTCCGCGCCGTCCACCTGGAAGTCGGCCGGTTGAGCGACCTGGAAGAAGAGTGGATGCAGCGCTATTTTGATTATCTCAGCAAAGACACGATTGCCCGGGAGGCGAAAATCAAAATCCGGTGGAACCCCATTGTGTTCCGGTGCGAAGACTGCGAAAAATCCTTTGACGTTGAGAGGGAAAACCTGCGGGATTTGGCCTGTCCGTTCTGCGGCCGGAAGAGCCTGCTGCTGGTTTCCGGCAGGGAGTACCGCATCAAAAATCTGGAAGTGGTATAAGTCGGCAGGCCCGGGAACAAATTTTATAATCCCAGAAACTGAATCGCAGCTCCGCAAAGACAGATCGATCCGCCGGCCAACGCGTGGTTAAATCGCTCCATCCTTCGCAGCGGAAGGCGGTTGAGTCCCCATGAGGAGGCAAGGACAACGGCCAGCATGGTCAAAAGGGTCGAGGCGCCGAATACGGCCGTGACCAGAAACAGCCCCCTCAGATTTTCCTTCGCCGCCGGATACATCAGGAGCGGAATCAGCGGTTCGCAGGGTCCGAGCACGAAAATGGTAAAAAGCACCCAGGGCGTGAGATGGCCTGCACCGCTTTCTTCATGAAGGTGGGCGTGTTCTTCCGTATGCACATGCGGGTGGACATGCGCGCGGCCGTCGGAGTGGACGTGGATATGTTCATGAGGCCTGTGCTTCCAGGCTCTTCGCATGCCCCAAACAAAATACACCAGCCCGAAGGCAATCAACGCCCACGCGGCCAGATTGCCGCGAAAGGATTCGATTGCCGCCAATCGGGTAACTGTGATCCCCAGCGCGATGCCGATCAACCCCAGCCCGACGGAGCTTGCCACATGACCCGCGCCGCACAGCAGGGTAATCCAGAAGGTTTTCAGCATCGACCATTTCCTGGCCTTTCCCATGACAATAAAAGGGAGATAGTGGTCGGGACCCAGCAGGGTGTGAAAGAAGCCTAGAAACGCGGCGGTTCCGAGCAGAAGAATCATTTCCTGGGGCATGGCGGGTTTTTCTCCCTGAGGCCGGCCAGAAAATCATCCGTCTCTTGCTTCAGCCACTTTATCCATTCCGCAACGCCCGCGCCGGTTTTGCAGGACACTTCAAAAATTTTTATGCCGGGCTTCAGCGCCAGGGCCCTTTCACGCGCCGCGGCCACATCAAAATCACTTAGCGCCAGATAATCGATCTTGTTGATCAGCAGGACATCACAGACGGTGAACATGAGCGGGTATTTGAGCGGTTTGTCGTCGCCTTCCGGAACGCTGAGGATCATTACGTTTTTGTGGGCGCCGGTATCGAATTCGGCGGGGCAAACCAGATTGCCGACGTTTTCGATGATGATCAGGTCCAGATCGCGGGCGGACAGGGCCTCCAGACCCTGCGTAACCATGGTTGCGTCCAGATGGCAGAACCCGCCCGTGCGCAGTTGAACGGCGGGAATTCCAACGGCCGCCACTTTTTCCGCATCGACTTTGGAATCGATGTCGGCTTCGATGACGCCGAGTCTCACGGCGCCTTGCAGCCCTTCGATTGTGCGGAGGATGAGGCTGGTCTTGCCCGAACCGGGCGAGGACATCAGGTTGATCAGCAGGGTTTTCGTATCGCAAAGACGCTGACGAACGTCTTTGGCCATTCGGTTATTGTCGGCCAGGATGTCTTCTCTGACCTCGATCATTCGCACATCATTCCCCATGCCGGCTCCCTGCTTTCGGTTTTTAGCTTTGCACGACTTTCATAAAGGCTTCCAGTCTTCCCTTTTCCTGAAGAACCTGAATCGCCATATCCTGTGTTGTCGCGGGAATGGCCGGGACCTGCTTTCTTTCCGTCAGATCCATGGCGCCGGAGGGACAGGTGGAAACGCACAGACCGCCTTTCTACAGGCACATGATTTCGTCTTCCGTCAGGTCCTCAACCCGCACGACATCAAGACCCCTGAGTCTGGCGGCGAGTTCTTTGCTCGACATTTGGGGCAGGGAATGAACAATACGGAATTGCTTTTCCTTTGACCAATTGAAAAATTTCCAGGCTTCACAATCCTTGCAGTGCACGTGCTTTTTCCTGAGATAGGCATTTCCGCTGAGTCCCTCGAGGGCCTTGTGTTTTCGGCACTTGATGTCTTTGCAAAAGGTTCCGATCTGGTATTCTTTCTCCATGCGAAATCCCTCTTTTCTCCGGGGCCGGCGGCGGCCGTCCCCGACAGGTTGATGGGCCGTATTTTTGACGGCGCCCTTGTTGTAGTGAATTTTATAGGCGGTATGATTTTTCTTGTCAAGCGTTAGTTCGAATACTCAAAAATCCTGTTTTGCCCTGTGGCGTTTTTGTGCTACACGACAATCCAGGGTTCCCCGAATCCATCACGCGGGAGAAACTGCTGGCCTGCCGTGGATGAGGGGGAGGATGTTGAGAAGTCGCCTTTTCTTCAAATTTGAGACAAATCGTTTTCATGGAGGTGAAAGCAATGAAACCGCGCGGACTCCTGATGATCGAACATCGATTGATCGAAAAAGTATTGTTGGTGGCGCAGCAAAAGGCCCTGTCCATGACGGAGCTGGACTATCATCCGGCTTTTGTTGAAACGATCGTCGATTTTATCAAAACCTATGCGGACAGAACACATCACGGAAAAGAGGAAGATATTCTGTTTGCGGAGCTGGCGAAGAAAAAGCTCGATGACGACCATCTGCGCATCATGAAGGAATTAATCGATGAGCATCGACAGGCAAGGGCAAAGGTAAAGGAAATCGTCGAGCTGAATGAAAAATTCAAAAAAGGCGATCGAAAGGTCGTCCCGGCGATTACGTCCGCCGTGATCTGGCTGGCGGGGTTTTACCCGGCCCACATTCGAAAGGAAGATGCCGTGTTTTTTCCCGGCACGGAGCCGCAGTTCCGGCAGGACGAGCTGGAGGACCTCCTCAACCGGTTTTATGAATTTGATCGCATGATGATTCATGAAAAATATCAGAAAATGTACCAGGCCCTCCGGTCCTGAAAAGAGGCCCTGCCGGGGGCCCGTCAGGCGACGCGCCGCCGGCGGAAAGAACGGACAGGGTTCGACAAAAGATGTTTTGCGCCGGAGCATGCCGCCTGTGAACAAAGACAATAACCCATCGGGAAAACGAGGCCGCCCGCGGCCTGGATTTGACGCGGGCAGGAGGCCGAAAAGCGTCCGCAGAACCTCGGCGGCCCCGGAAGACGCGGATCCCCGCTTCTGCGGCCTGCAAGACGCGGTGAGGCGCGGTTGGTACCGCCTGGAGACCGGAGAGCTGTTTGCGGGCTTTCAGGTTGGCCCCAAGGATGTGGTGCTGGACGTGGGGTGCGGGGAAGGCAACGCCGCG
>JAQUVQ010000064.1 GCA_028693285.1 Smithellaceae bacterium | reverse complement strand
GCTGCTGGTCAAAACCGTCCCCTGGGTATACCGCTCCTACCACTCGCACGGCTTTTCGTTTGACTACTTTCCACTGGAGCTGGAAGCCTGGAAAAAGGCAGTCAGCCAATTTCTCAGCCCCGAAGCAGCCGGGGAAATCAACGCCGTTTACGACTGGATGCTGAAAAACCATGGACAAATGATTGAACTTTCCGTGCTCATTCCCGACAAGCAGGAACCCCACCCGGAATTGAAGGACGAGCGCAAAAAATTTGGCGCCTGCCTTCTGGCGGCGGACTTTCCGCTGTGCATGAAGATCGCCGGCTCCGTTCTGGAGCGGGAAAACGGGCAGGAGGCGCTCTACCTGGGCCTGATCCAGCCGGTCATGTATGAAATCGGCAGACTTTGGGAACAGGATAAAATCAGCGCCGCCGAAGAACACATGGCCACCTCCATGGTGGGAAGAGTCCTGGCCGGCCTTTACGCCAGACTTCCTGTTTCTTCCGCAAACCGGGGCAGAGCCGTGGTGACCTCCGCTCCCAACGAATTTCACGAACTCGGCGCAAGAATCCTGGCCGATATGCTGGAAGCGGACGGTTGGGACATCTTTTTTCTCGGCGCGAACACGCCCGCCGAAGAGCTGATTAAACTGGTCAAAAAAGCCGACCCCCGTTTCCTGGCCATCTCCGTGACCATGCCTTTCAACATGGACCGGGTCGCGGCCATGATTTCCGGCATCCGGAACGATCCAGCCCTGAGCTCCGTCAAGATTCTGGTCGGCGGGGCCGCTTTCAACACGGACCGCACGCTCTGGCGAAGACTCGGCGCCGACGCCTGGGCGGAAGATCCCCCGTCCGCCATCCGGCAGGTTCAGTCATGGTAAAAGGCCGAGGCGCGTCAACCGATCTGGAAAGTCTGCTGCGGGAGACCCCGGAGGAAATCACCCAATACCTGCTGTCTTCCGGCAGAATGGCGATGATCCTTCTGGACCGAAAAGGCGTCATTCTGGATTGCAACGCCTTCTTCCTGGAGAGCGTTGGATTGACGGACAAACCCGTCGGCCAATCCATCAATACTTTTCTTCGGGAAGGTCTTCAGGCCGGATGGGATTGCGTCCACGGAGACTGCCGGCCCGTGAAGCTGACGTTTACATTGAATGGCCCGCTGGAATATTCCCTGTCGGGTCACATCCTCAACATCCACGGGCACTATCTCCTTTTTGCGCACACCGTCCGCCTGACCGACCATGAAATGGTCGCCACGCTGTCCCGACTTACGGACGAACTGACCGATCTGACCCGGCAGCTCAACAAGAAAAACCGGGAGCTGGAAGCCGCCAACAAAACCATCACCCGGCTGATGAACACCGATCCCTTAACCGGCCTCACCAACCGACGTCAGCTCAAGGAAAAGATGGATGTGGAACTGTCCAAAGCCAAACGCCACGGCCATCCGCTTTCCGCGCTCATGACGGACATCGACCATTTCAAATCCATCAACGATACCTACGGGCATGCCGCGGGCGACGCGGTGCTGGTCGGGGTTGCCTCCATTCTGCGACAGACGTGCCGGAAAGAAGACATCGTCGCGCGCTACGGTGGAGAGGAATTCGTCATCCTCCTTCCCGATTCACCTGTCGCGGCAGCCCTGGATTGCGCGGAGCGAATCCGCAAAGCCATTGAAGGAAGCGAGTTTCCGGAAATCGACCGGAAGGTAACCGTCAGTTTGGGCGCAACGGTCTTCATGCCGACCGATACGGAGGACAGCTTCATCGAGCGTGCGGACGCCGCCCTTTACGAGGCCAAGGAATCCGGACGAAACCGCGTGGTGCTGAAATAACCGTCTGACAGCGCCACCGGACGGCGGGGATACAAATTTTCTTTTATTCGTCCGCTAACAAAAAAAGTCTATCCGGGTCTTTGCTTCCTGAAAGCTTGATTTATTTAATCAACCAATTTATACAACTTTTCAAACAATAGTCGTCAAAAAGGAAAGCATGCGCAAGAGCAAATTTAATCATTTTCAAGAACTATCCGATTGGGGGGACCTGGCGAAGGTATCCCAGCATTCCGATGTGCTCTTCAAAATCTTCATTGAACAGGCACCCATTGGCATTTCGATATTGCAAAGCAGAAAACATCTGTATTTCAACTCCTTTGCCATGCAGATGTTTGGCTATCAAGACGTCAGAGAGGTGATGGACAAAGATTTCCTCCATTTCATTCCTCAGCGCTGTCATGCCGAACTCCAAGACAGGCATATCCGACGATTGGGGGGCGAGTCTGTCCCAACAGCCTACGACACCTTTGCGGTGAGGAAAGACGGGACGGAATTTCCTGTCCATATCGTCGCATCAACCATCCATCTCAACGGCAGTCCTGCAACAATCTATTATTTTAAAGATGTCAGCGAAAGAAAGCGTGCCAAAGATGCCCTGAGAGAGAGCAATGAGCGATTCCATGCCATTGCCGATTACAGCTATGATTGGGAGAGCTGGGTCGGACCCGACGGAAAAGCAGTATGGACCAGTCCTTCCGTATTTCGTTTAACGGGATACACACGTGAGGAGTATCTGGGAGCAGCGGATGCACCCAACTTCCTTTTTAATGAAAAGGACAGAGGAAGAATATCTAAAATCCGTCAAGCAGCCCTTCAAGGCGAAAGCGCCAATAATGTCGAAGTGCAAATTATCTGAAAAGACGGCAGCAGGACATGGGTGGAAGCATCCTACCAACCGATCTATGGTTCTGACGGGGCTAACCTTGGTTACCGTATAAGCGTCCGTGACATCGCGAAACGCAAGAAAGTCGAACAAGATTTGATTCAACTCAAGAAAGAGCTGCAAAAACGAGTCGAGGAACAGACGCGGAAGCTCACCGAAACCAACACCACGCTGCGCGTCCTCATGAACAGCAAAGATCATGATCAAAAGACCATGCAGGACAAATTGAAAGTCAATATCCATGACCTCGTGATCCCCTATTTGAAAAAGCTCAAAATGTCGGTATGAATAATTCCCAGAAAGAATGCCTGAGTGAATTGGAAAACAATCTGAGTGATGTGTTGTCCCCGTTTTTGACAAACTTTCTATCGGCGCATCAAAATTTCACCCCTCAAGAAATTCAAGTCGCCGATTTGATCCGCAGGGGAAAGGGGACAAAAGAAATAGCCAACATTCTCAACGCATCAGCCAACACGATTGCCACCCATCGCAATAATATCCGTAAAAAATTGAACCTGAGAAATGCCAAAATCAATCTTCGCGCCCACCTGTTATCCCATTCATAACGTGTATTGATATACACGAATAAAATTAACTATAAATATTGACAGCCTCCAATTACACTAGTAATTGATTTAAAAATTCAAAATAAAGCATAATAGTATGACCATCTGGGGAGAATTCAGGTGATAAGTTCCGAATACTTATAAATGGAGAATAGACAACCATGAAAACGTATCGTTTTTTGTGTACAAGCATTCTGCTGTTCTTTTTAATTCTTTTTACAAATATTGCTAACGCCGCTGCATTGCAGCAGGCTACCGGAGAAGGTAAAAGCAGGGAGCAGGCGCTTTACGCCGCCATGCGTCATACAGTGGAAAAGGAAGCGGGCGTTTACATACATTCCACCACCTCGGTCATTGATGCCGCCGTTCTGGAAGATAAAATATTTTCCCACACCCAGGGGTATGTCACCAGTTATAAAATCCTCAAGGAAGGCAAAACCGACGACGGTTACTTCGTCACCATTTTGGCCTCGATTGATCAAAAGTTAGTGAAAGATGACATTAATGCGCTGACCATTCTGCGGAAAAGCGCCGGTAACCCGCGCATTCTGGTGGTATTCAATCCCCGGGCGGAAGGCAGCGCGGCAATCAAAGGCAAGAATTTTGTCGAAGAAATCAACGACGGCATTGAGGAGGCGCTCTCGGACCGGCAGTTTCGGGTTGTGGACAGGAACACCGCGGCGGCATTTTCAAATCAGCTTGAACAAACGCATGACATTGATAGAGCCGTGAATAAAGCAGCCGCTTTCGGCCTCAAGTACAGCGCTGAATATACTCTCTTCTACGGTGTCGATGGCGAAATCACAAAGCACTCTGATTCCTTTTCCGCCAATTTGCGCGTCAAAGCAAGGCTCATCGATAATACGCTGGCACAAGTTATTACGAACAAAACGACTGATTCGCCGGGCGAGGGACGGACAGCCGAGCAGGCCCTGGAAAAGGCGGGACGCGCCGGAGGAAAAGAGGTTATTGAACCGATCATCGCAATTCTTCAGCGCCACTGGATGGACATGCAACAAAACGGCTCGCTTTACATCGTTGTCCTTGATGGCGTGGATGACCCGGAAGAAATCGCAAAATTTACAGAAATGTTTGAGAAATATCCCAGAGTCAACACCGCCCGCGAAGTGGAGTCAGGCGGGGGTAAAACCACATTCGAAGCGGCCTACCGGGGGAAGAGAGACGAGCTTGACCGCGACGTTTTACGGACCGCGAGACTATTGAACTGGAAGTTCAAGAAGATTCGCTCCGAAGGCAGCCGAACCACATGGGAAAAACAATAATCAGGAGGATTTATGAATCATTATCGACAGCTGGCACCTGCGGCCATAATTTTCGCTATTGTGTTTTTGATGACTTCTTGCAGCACGGCACAGACGGCGCCGGATCAAACCGTGACGCTCTCTGAATTTTTTGCTGTTCCGGCAAGTAAGCTGTCCAGCACAGCCGACAGCATTGTTGTGCGGGGAGCGCGCACCGCTTTCACAAAAGGCGTAATGCGGGTGGATTTTAAAATTTTCAACGATCGCGGACGCCGCAATGTCATCAACTACCGGATGCGCTGGCTGGACAAAGACGGCCTGCTGGCCGCCCCCTATGAATCCTGGTCAACCATTGCACTGGAAGGCCAACAGGAGATGGTAGTTACGGCAGTTTGTCCGACCGACAAGGCGGTGGACTATATCCTGGAAGTACGAACAAACTGATTTTATTCAAAATTACCATAATTACCAAGGAGGTGGACCGTTAATCATGAAAAATAAATTGTTGCTGGTGGTTATTCTATATGTCTGTCTTCTTGCGCCACTGAATGTTTTTGCGGCGATGCTTGAATTTCGGGGCGAAGGCAAAGCGCCGATCAATCCAGACAACAACGCGGCCACAGTGATGGCGGCGAAAAACAACGCCAAGCGCAACGCTGTTAACGTGGCCATCAGAAGTCTCATCGGACCTGCGGCGGCCAATGATCCAAAAGTGAAAGAAGCCATCGAGAATATCCTTCCGCAGATAGATGACAGCAAAATTATCAGACACAATCCATCCAGAGATGGGGAAAATAATTATGTTTTACCTATCACAATCAGAATTGACGACCTCGAATTCCGGCAGTTGCTGCAAACAGAGGGCATTGCGCCAACGGCTGACCGCACATCCAAAGTGTTGGCGCTGATGGATGAATATCACACCACGCCTACCGACATGCAAAAGCCACTCAAGGAAGTTATCGAATATTCGCACGATAAAACAGCCACGTCAGAAGCCAGTCTCTCCGCTGCCTCCGGTGCTTCTTCTGAAACAAAGGCTTCTTCGCGGGAAGCAAGCGCAAGTTCGGCAAACTATGCTGCCAAAGCACAATACGGAGCTCATGCCAGCGGATATGGATATTCAGCCGGCGGCTCCGCCAGCGGTCAGGTTGCGGCATCCGGCGCACAGCGTTCGCAAAGCTCCGCCGATTACTCTGATAAATCATCCGAATCCGCCAGACTGGATACAAAATCATTTGATCAGCAGAAAAACGTCGTCAATTTTAAAAAACTGGTGGAGTACCAGCCGCGCAATGTCGGTCCGTCCAAGAGCAATGCCACTTATAATGAACTGCTGAACATGGCCGGGCAATACGATCTGAATTTTATGAACAGCACGGTGTTCCGCAGCAAATATTTCCCCAATAAAGCAGTTACCCTCGATGATCTCGCCAATGGGCCAGAACTCGACAAGTATGTTCAACAGGCCAGAAAAGAAGGGGCAGAGTATTTCATGATGGGCAATGCCATCATGCGCGATCTGGGACATAATCAATGTGACGGTGATGTATCCATAGCCGCGTATTCCGTGGATGACAACACCAGTTTAACGGCCACAACGCACAATGAAAGCGCGCGCGGCACAAGCCCTGATGACTGCCGGGTAACGCTGGCAAAGAAACTGGCCTATTTCGTCGGCAAAACCATCGGCCATTCCATCAAGAATTACAGCAGACAGCGCGCGCAATCTGGCAAGGAATATCGCATCATATTATTAAGCTCGGCTGATGGGCTGGGTGGCAGGATGGTAAATTCATTTTCCAAAAATCTGCGGAACATCAAAGGTCTGAATAGTAAATTAAACGAGAGAACTAACACCGGCTCAATGTATGAGGTTGTTTTGACCTACAAAGGCGAAGTTCCTTTTTCGGATGCTGTAACGCAGGTTCTCGATTCCATGCCGGCCATGAATCAGGCGGATTTTGAAGTAATGGGCACAACCGTCACCATCTGTCTGGAGGGAAAAAATCGTTGCAAACAGTTGAGCAGGTAAAAGCTGCATTGTTCTCTGCATGAATAATTCAACAAGAATCACCTGTGTGAATCAGTCGCGCGAGGGTTTATGAAACGTTTAATTTTTATCGTTATTTTGTTATCCATTTGTCTGGTCCCCGTCGTGCTGGAGGCCGCGCCGAAAGTCTATCCTGTAAAAAGAGTTTTTGGCTTCCGTCAAAAGGCTCTGGCAAGTTCACCGGCCTTTCAAAAATGGGTTGCCGCCCGGAGCTCGGCAGGAGAAATGCGTGAAGCAAGAAGCATTCTCTCTAAAGAATTCGAAACTGAGTTCAAGAAGACCTTCGGCCTGCTGACCGCAGACAACATCACGGACAAAAACAAACATGAAGTACTGGTTGCATCTCTGCACCTTTTGCGCGCGTCGGAATATACCGTACCTAAAATAGGATTTTCCGAAGTTTCCATGCCCATCACGCTGAGCATTATCATCACCAACCCCGCTACGGGAGAAGCCCTGTATTCATTTACCAAAACATCTTATGCGACCACGCGGGTTGTAAAAACAAACGTCAGCGGCGCGGAAACTGAAGACCAGAAAGCGTCGGCGCAGAGCGCAGGCGGACAGGAGCAGTTGCCGACGGCTGCGGCCAGTGATGCTCAAGATGCGGAGGAAGATCGGGAAATGTTTGTCAATGCCCGTCCCAGCGACCAGGAACAGGCCCAGATGATTGCCGATGCCGGCGCTAATTATCAAGCCTTGGTCATGGCGCTGATCAAGGAAGCAAAAGCCGGCTATAACCCGTCAAACATCGAGATCAAAATAGCGGATGTCTGGAAAGGTTTGTATATTCTGGACAAAGGCAGCAAGTACGGAATCGTCAAAGACGATACTATACAGGATGCGTCCGCAAATGAACTGACGGTAATCCACTCGGCGGAAGACTACGCCGTGGCCCAGAGCCTGCTGGGCAAAGTTGATCGGGGCGGAAAGTTTTTTAAATATAGTACGGGCAGCGCAGCCGGGCAGTTTAATAAACCACGGGTCCTGACGATGCACGAGGGATGGGGAGACCCGATTTTAAGAGGAATCTCCTACATTTTTGATTCCGAAATATCCAAAGAGTCAGCCTTTACACTTCTTCCGGTAAACGAACATTTTACAAGGCTGCTCCATTGCGTCGCTCAAGACACATACGCCGGTAAATATGAAACCACCAACCAGCGGATCATGCCAGATTATCTTATCAAATTTTCCGCCACCAGACCGCGTTTTTATACAATCAGCGAAGCGGGAAAGTTTGGCCATAATGTGTATGAGCAGAGCGTGGTGGGCGAACTTCTGGACAGGCAGGGACGTATCCTGTTCTCCGCTGTGGGAACCGATCGCATTGAAGATAAAAATGTAGCCGGCATGGTGTTTGCGGTAAAGGACCGACTGGAAATATTGCTAAAAAATGCCACGCTAAAATTGGCGGAGCAGTTTTCACGCTCCATCAGGTTTTCGCGCTTTGTTCTGCCAGTTACCGGCGCCGACGGTAAAATTATTGAAATCAAAGATACATCAAGGGATTTGCGCATCGGCAAGGATGTTATTGTTTATAGAAAAATCGGTAACATAAACGGGATTGCCACGGAAATTGTTGTTCCGCTGTGGCAGGCTGTTGTGGTGGAAGTGCAGAATGACACGGCAAAGCTTGATCTGATCATGAAATTGACGGATCAAGAGATTTCTGTTTCCGCCGATGATGTGGTGATTTTGGACGCAATGTCCACTTCGGATACGGCAAATCAAAGCAATACTTCAATAAAGTATTGCACCCATGAACGCTCCCAGCGTGGCCCTCTGATCATCGATGATTTCCAAGTATTATCAAGATCATACGGTTATTTGTCGCCTTACACGCTTTATGATCAGGATGAAGATTTTACCAAAAAAATTCGGGCTGCGGCAAAATTCGGTGGCTTCCGAGATACGCTGGAATTGAATAAGACTGACACGGCGGGGCGTTGTGTGCTGCCGGTTTATCGGGCAAGCAGGGGTGAAAAGGGAACGGATCAGACGATCATCCACTGTGATGAAAAGGGAATCTGCACGGACACCATTGAAATCGCCGTCGGCTACCGGTTGTATATCAATGATGAAAGAAAGGGGGGATCAGCTTTAAAAACAAAAGTAACAGTTAATGACTGCCAACGTAAGGTTTGCGGACCGGTCATGCAGGGAGCGTTGAGCAAAGCACTCCATGAACTTCTAAAGGATAACATCACTAAACTAAATTACAAATAACGCCTAAAAGGAGGATTTAAAAAATGAAACTACGTCGTGTATTTCTTATTGGCTTACTTGTTAGTCTTATATCAGTTGGTACTGCAGGTGCCGGTCTTCTTGATATGGTTACCGGCGGTGGAGGAAATGCAGGCGATCTTGATACATTTCTTGCCAGAGCAAAATTGTCTGAAGAATTGATTAATAACAGCACAAAAGCAATGTTTAATGCCATTGCTTCAGATAAAGAGAAGGCTCAGCTCGAAGAAAAACAAAAAAAGTTAAATGAAACATCTGACCCCAAGGAAAAGAATGCAATTCAGCGTGAATTGACCGAAAGCCAATTAGCAGTCCTAGAAAAGGAGGCAGGTAACAAAGAACTTCAGAAAGAAGCTGCAACATGGGATGACAAGAAAAAGGGGCACGTTGCAGATGCATTCTTCAATTATGCATTAGGTGCTCTGCAGGCGGGTTTGATTGTAAAGGATGGGAAAGCCCTTGTGACCAATCCGATGAATGCCGCGAAAGCAGCGACAAAATTAGGGGAGGTTAAAGATTCAATCTCATCACTGGGTGGAATCGCAACCGGCTCCGTCACCATGATCAGCTCTCTGAAAACATTCATGTCGGCTGCAGATATCTCGGTCAAGTTACCGACAAGCGCAACGGAAAAGCCCAAGCAGGTCAGTATCGACGAGTTATAGCGGAGAAAAACAAGTTCTAGCAAAAGGACATGCGGTTGGCGGCGTTTTTAATTCATCCAAATGCCGTCGACCGCATGTCGCAATTTAATTGTGTGGGCAAGAGGTCAAATCTTTAATCTTGACATTTCAGCATCGGTTGTCTGTTTTCGCTTATCCGTTCAAGACAGAATAGTTATTTATTTTTGATCCGTATTTTTGCGTATAGCTTAAAATGCGCGGTAGTGTCAACAATCTTGCACTTTTTGCGCGTCTTTTAATCATGACGGAAATCTACTCTTTCAATGAGTAATTTTCAGTATTCCCAGCGCCATGATTCTATTGACTTGTAGGTGAAAAAAGGAAATGTGCGCATCCGCCGGATGAACCCAAAAAAAGATTCTCTTTGACAGACCGGACCGGCCTGTCCTATACTCCCGCCCGCAGGAAAATAAGAGCGCTGTATAAATTTTTTGCCGTTTCATTTTCCTGAACGACACCATAAGGCGCAAGGCTAAAAAGGAACAACATGGAAAAACAGATGCAGGCCGCAGCGGGGCAATCCTCCGGCGTTTTTGCCGAATGCGAGCTGGGCTCCGGTTTCGACGAGGAATTCTTTCTTCTCAATTTCGGCACCCGGCTTCTCACCGCTTTTACCAACAGGGAAATTCTGATCGACATCGCCCTGGAAACCCTGGCCGATTTCTCACAGGGCACCAGAATCGCCATCATGAGCCTCGACGAACAGTGTAAAACGCTGGAAGTGGACGGTGTTTTTTATCAAAACCAATCCATCCGCCTGGACCTGTCTGTCCCCGTGGAAGGAACGGTTTTGGGAAAATGGTTGTCTCAAAAAATGGTCGGCGTCGCTCCGCTCATTTTGGAAGGAGAAGTCCCCCTGCCGGCGGAAAGCGGACAAGCGGGGGAAGACCAATGTTTATGCCTGCCGCTGGTGGGGTCCTCTCTGCGCGCGGTGGGACTGGTTACAATTGAAATCCCCGCGGATCGTTGCTTCGGCTTTTTCGAAACGCAGCAATTGAGAGTTCTCAGCACCGCCCTGGCCGTTTCTCTGGAAAACGCGAAGCTGTTTTCCAAGGTCATTCATGACAGCCTTACCAACCTTTACACCCGGAGATTTTATGAAATCCGGGTGGAAGAAGAGCTCGCCAAGCTCCGGCGAAACAGCGGACACCTGTCTCTCATTCTTTTCGATCTGGACCAGTTCAAAAACGTCAATGACTCTTTCGGCCACCTGACGGGCGACGAAGTTCTGCGCCAATTCGCAGCGCTCATGCTGGACCACGTGCGCAAAGGCTCCACACTGATCAGCCGCTACGGCGGAGAAGAGTTCATCCTGCTCATGCCCGATGCCCGCGTGGAGGAAGCGCTCCACATGGCCGAAAGAATCGTCTCTCTGTGCGCGAGCCATGAGTTTGGCGACGGCCGGAGAAAAATCCGAATAACGGTCAGCGGCGGTGTGGCTTTCACCGATCATACCCAATCCATTTCCGCGACTGACCTTTTCGAAAGGGCGGATCAGGCGCTTTATGAAGCCAAACACAAGGGGCGAAACTGCGTTGTCGTCTGGCATAACCAAAACGCCCCGTACCGCATATAACGCGGCAAAAGCCGGAGCGCCGCCGATTCCGGATGCCCGCTTTCGCCAAAAAAGCACGGGGGTTTTTGCGTGCCACGTATGAATCAGACAACCCGTAAATATTTATCAAAGCTGGAGGATCTTTTTTCCTTTTCTCCCGCGGACGCACAAGGCGCCGCCGCCCGTTTCCACGAGGAGATGAAACACGGTCTGGACGGACAAACCAGCTCCCTCAGAATGCTTCCCTCGTATGTCGGCCGTCCAACGGGAACGGAAAAGGGACAATTTCTGGCGCTTGATCTGGGCGGCACGAACCTGCGGGTCCTGGCGGTCCGGCTGGACGGCCGGGGCGGTG
>JAQUVQ010000015.1 GCA_028693285.1 Smithellaceae bacterium | reverse complement strand
TGGTACCTGGGGTCGGAATCGAACCGACACGTCGCTAAGCAACGAGGGATTTTAAGTCCCTTGCGTCTACCAGTTCCGCCACCCAGGCCGATGCTGATTTCGCGAAAAATCTTGGCGGCATATATTATTTTTGCATAGATGTGTCAAGGATTTGCTCTTTTTGTTTCTTGTGGCCCGTCCGCATTTTATGGTAATGACCTGCATATTTTGAAAGGACTCCTCCATGCACGACATCGACCTGATCATCTCCGGCGGAAAAGCGCTCCTGCTCGACGAGGCAAATACCTGTCTGGACAACGCCGGAATCGCCATTCACGATTCTTCCATCATCGACATCGGCCGCAGGGAAGATATTCTCAAGCGGTATGCCGCAAAAAAAATCATCGACGCCGAAGGCTCGCTGGTGCTGCCCGGTTTCGTCAATACGCACACGCACGCCGCGATGACCTGTTTCCGCGGTATCGCGGACGATCTGGAACTGATGGACTGGCTCAATAATTACATTTTCCCAGCCGAGGCAAAAAACGTCAATCCGCACCTGGCCTACTGGGGCTCAATGCTGGCCTGCGCGGAAATGATCAAATCCGGCACGACGACATTCTGCGACATGTACATCTTTGAAGAAGAAACGGCCCGGGCAGCCAAAGAAGCGGGGGTCCGCTGCCTGGTGGGTGAAGTTCTCTTCGACTTCCCCTCGCCCAGTTGCAAAACGCCCGAGGAAGGCCTCGCCTGCACGCGGCGGCTTGCCGAAAAGTGGTACAATGACCCCCTGGTCAGAATCATCGTCGAACCGCATTCGCTTTACACCTGTTCGCGCCCGCTCTTGCAGCAGGCCAAAATGATCGCCGACGAATTCGGCCTGATGCTGGGGATTCATCTTCTGGAGAATCAGCAGGAGCATGACCAGCTTTTGGAGAAACACGGAAAAAGCGCGGTGGCTTTTTTGGACGACATCGGGTACCTCAACGAAAGACTGCTGGCGTTTCACTGCGTCTATTTAACCATCAACGACATTTCTCTTTTCGCAAAGCACGGCTGCAAAGTTTCGCACAATCCCGCCAGCAACATGAAGCTGGGCAACGGAATTCCCCCCATCACGGACATGCTGGAAGCCGGCATTACCGTAGGGTTGGGGACGGACGGCTGCGCCAGCAACAACACGCTCGATATGATCAAGGAAATGTCCACGGCGGCCAAGCTGCACAAGGTCGCCATGCTCGACCCGACCGTCATGGACGCCAAAACCGCGATGCGCATGGCCACGATCAACGGCGCACGGGCCCTCGGCATGGGGCATCTCGTCGGCTCCCTGGAAGTCGGAAAAAAAGCGGACATCATCCTGATCGGACTGAACAAGCCCCATCTGACGCCGCTGTACAATGCCTATTCCCACATGGTGTATGCGGCGGGCGGCGCGGATGTTGATACGGTCGTCATCAATGGCAAAGTGGTCATGGAAAACCGCCGGCTGCTGACGATTGCGGAAGCGGATGTCATGAACGAAGTCCGAAAAATCGCCGTGGGCGTCAAAAAAAGCATGAACATGTAAAGGAAAGGGTGCGCGTATGTTTCTAAAAATTCGCAAGCATGCATGGATGGGAATATTGCCGCTTCTGGCCGCCGGCCTGTTGTTTTTGCCTTCCGTGTCCCCGGCCGCGGTGAGGGAAGTGACTCTTTTTCCCGATTCGGCAAGGGTTGAAGAAACGGTGAAAATCGATCTACAGTCCGCGGACGCAAATAAAAATCAGGTGATTCTGGTTTTGCCCTCCCAGGCGGATCCGGAATCCCTGACGGTTTCGCCGTCTTCGGCCGGACGCATCAAGATAGACGACATCCGGATCAAATCCATCGCGCGGATTGACGAAAACAGAATCGCCCAACTGCGCACCCAGTTAAAAAAAACCCAGAACGAAAAAAAGGAGCTCACGGCCCGGCTCAAAGCCCTGGACATCCAGATTCAGTTCTGGCAGGCGCAGACCAAGGCAAAAACCAAAACGGTGACCGAGGCGGACACGCTGGCTTCGGCCATCGGCAGAAGCAGCCGCAAAATATTTTCTGAAAAGAATGCCGTGGAAGCGGAGATGGAAAACATCGACAAGCAGATCAAAGAGATTCAGGAAAATCTGGACCGGGCCGCCGGCAAAAGCGAAAAATCCTGGGAAGCGACGGTCACCCTGTCCGGAGCCGCGCCCCGTGACGCGTTTTTGAACTACAGCTATACGCTGGGCGGCTGCGGCTGGCAGCCTCTTTACCGCATGGAGGCCCTGCCCTCCTCCGCGAGCGTTCTGTTTTCCTGGGACGCGGAAATCTGGCAATCCACGGGAGAAGAATGGAAAATGGCCCAAATCCATCTGGCCACGCTGCAGCCGGTCCGGACGATCACGCCGCCGGAGCTGCCCCCCTGGATTATCAAACCGAGGTCGCCTGTGATTTATAAATCAGCGCGGCGGGAAAAAGCCGCATCGACCATGATGGCAATGGAAGAAGCCAACGACACGTTGGCGGCAGGAGCGCAGGCGCCCGTCGAAACGGTCCGCACCACCTATTCGGTCTGGTCGCTGGGAAAAAAGACGGTGACGCCGGGGGACCGCCAGCGTTTGAAAATCAAGGAAGAAACCTGGCCGGCGCAGTTCCTTTTCCTGGCGCGCCCCAGCGTTTCCCCTCAGGCCTATCTGCAGGCAAAGATCCAGTTGCCGGGACCGGCGGAAATCCCTTCCGGGGAAGCAACGTTCGTCATTGACGGAGCGATCATCGGCAAGCGTCCTTTCGCTCTTGCAGGCAAGGAGGCGGACATCTATTTCGGCAACAGCCCCTTCGTCATGGTCAGCTCTTTGACCGTTGCCGATCAATCCGGCGGCGCAAGATTTTTCTCCAACAAACAGACGCGCCGGTGGCAGTGGCGTCTGGAAGCCAAAAACACCGGAAACACACCGGTCAAGCTGCGCATTGAAGAACCGATTCCTCAGCCCCGAGACGAAAGAATCAAGCTGACGTTCAAACATCAGCCCGAGCCTTCGGAAAAAGGCGAGGCCGTCTTCATCTGGCTGGTTGATCTGCCCGCTTTGCAGAAAAAGAATATTGAAACCGGCGTTGAACTGGAAGCGCCCCAGGACATGGCTCTCGATTTCGGCTGGCGGCGCTGACGGCCGGTGATGACGGGGAAAAATGTTGTCGTCAAACCATCCCCATAACGGGCTGATCCGCCGGGTGGAACGCCACGCGCGCGAAATCATGATCGCCGATTACCATCGCCTGCTGCAAACGCTGAAAACCGCGAATGCCTCTTCGGTCGGGCAACCGGACCGGACCGCCGCTGCAGCGTCCCGTCTGCAAAGCCGGATGGACGCATCGCGCCGCCGTGTGCAAAGACGCGGTCAGTCCGTTCCTTCGTTGAATTTTCCCCCGGAACTGCCCATCTGCGCCAAACGTCAGGACATTGTCGATGCCATTCGAAAAAATCAGGTCGTCATCGTAACCGGCGAAACCGGATCGGGCAAGACGACGCAGATTCCCAAGATGTGTCTGGAGGCGGGGCTGGGCCTGCGGGGCGTTATCGGGCTGACCCAGCCCCGAAGGATTGCCGCCGTCAGCATCGCGGCGCGCATTGCCTCGGAGCTCGGCCAGGACTGCGGCCAAGCCGTGGCGTATAAAATCCGCTTTGAAGAAAAAACATCGGCGGAGCCGCTCATTCGGGTCATGACCGACGGCATTCTGCTGACCGAAACGGTCGGGGATCGGAACCTGCTGGCGTATGATGCAATCATCGTCGATGAAGCGCACGAGCGCAGCCTCAACATCGACTTCCTCTTGGGGTATTTGCGCAACCTGCTCGCCAGAAGAAAAGACCTGAAGCTGATCATCACATCCGCCACGATCGACACGGATAAATTCGCCCGGGCGTTTGACGGAGCGCCGGTTATCGAAGTCTCCGGACGGATGTATCCGGTGGACGTCCGCTACCGGCCGCTGGATCCGGTCGCGGAGGAGAAAGGCGAAACGACCTATGTTGATGAAGCCGTGGCCTGCGCGGAAGATTTGCAGCGCCGGGGGTGTTTCGAAGACATCCTGATGTTTCTCCCCACGGAGCAGGACATCCGAGAAGCCTGCGAACGAATTGGAAAGCGCTGCAGCGGCCTTGTTTTGCCCCTGTTTGCGAGGCTCTCCTCGGAACAGCAGAAGCTGGTTTTCCATTCCGCCGACCGTCAAAAAATCATTGTCGCGACCAATATCGCAGAGACGTCTCTGACGATTCCCGGCATCAAGTATGTCATTGATTCGGGTCTGGCCCGCGTGCTGGAATACAATCCCCGCAGCCAAACCACCGGGCTGCCGGTCAAACCCGTTTCCCAAAGCAGCGCCGAGCAGAGAAAAGGCCGCTGCGGCCGCGTGCAGAACGGAATCTGCTACCGCCTGTATTCCGCGGAGGATCTGGCCTCGCGGCCGGTTTATTCCACGCCGGAAATCCTGCGATCCAATCTGGCCGGCGTGGTGCTGCGCATGCTGTCTCTGAATCTGGGGATGATCGATGATTTTCCCTTTATCGACCGGCCGCAGCCCAAAAGCCTACGCGACGCCGTCGATACCCTGCGCGACCTGGGGGCGATCCGCCGCGACCAAAACGAAGGGGAAGCCGGGCAATACCGGCTGACTCCGATCGGCCGGACCATGGCGCAGTTCCCGCTTGATCCCCGGGTATCGCGGATGATCATCGAAGCTCAAAAGAACGGCTGCGTCCGTGAAATCGCCGTGATCGCCGCGGCTCTGAGCATCCAGGACCCCCGCGAAAGGCCCTACGACAAGATAGATCAGGCGGCGGCCGCGCACGCGCAATTTGCGCATCCGGAATCGGACTTCCTCGCCTACCTGCAGATCTGGAACCGGTATTCGGACTATTTTGAGCAAATGCAGCCGCAGGGACAGCGGCGCAAATTCTGCCGCGATCATTTTCTATCTTACCGGCGGATGGAGGAATGGAGAGACGTTTACTCGCAGATTCTGGACATTCTCGGCGGAAAAGCGGGCGCGATATCGCGGCGAAAACCCGTCAGAGCCGAAATCGACCAGGAGGTTTCCGACAAAATCCACCGCTCGATCCTGAGCGGCTATCTTTCCAACATCGCGCAAAAGAAAGAAAAAAATTTTTACACGGCCGCCAAAAGCCGCGAGGTGATGCTGTATCCGGGTTCGGGTCTTTTCAACCGGGGCGGGCCCTGGATCGTCGCCGCGGAAATCAGCCTGACCTCCAGGGTTTTTGCCCGCAACGCGGCCAACATTCAAAGCGAGTGGCTCGAAGAGCTGGGCGGGGAGCACTGCCGCTGCCAGCACTGGGCGGCGCACTGGGAAAAAAGCCGCGGGCAGGTGGTTGCCCTGGAAAAAGTTGTTTTATTCGGATTGACCATCGTGGAGCAAAGAAGCGTCGCCTATGAACGGATCAACCCGGAGGAAGCCTGGAGAATCTTCATTCGTGAAGCGCTGGTCACGGGAGAGACCGGGCGCAAACTTCCCTTTTTGGAGCACAACCTGTCGTTGCGGGAAAAAGTCAAAACGATGGAAGACAAGCTGCGCAAACGCGGCATCGCCGCCGATGAAGAAACCATCGCCGGCCTTTATGAACAGCGTCTGCCGCTTCTTTCCGATATCCGTTCCCTGCAGAAACTCATCAAAGACAGAGGGAGCGATGCTTTTCTGCGCTTTCGGGAGGAAGACCTGATTGCCGCCGGACCCGACCTCGATGAATTGAACCGGTATCCGGATCAGATCCGGATGGGCAATGCCGTCTTGCCCTGCCGCTACAAGTTTGAGCCGGGGCGCGCGGGCGACGGCGTGACCGTCCGCATGCCGCTGGGCCTCATCGCCGGAGCCTCCCCGGTAAACATCGAAAAGCATTTGCCGTCCCTGCGGGAAGAGAAGGCCCTGCATTGGCTAAAATCCCTGCCCAAAAATATCCGCCGGAATCTTCCTCCCCTGATTGAGGTTGCCGGACGGTTCAACCGGCAGACCGCCGGTGAAGACCAGGCCCTGCCTTTGGCGTTAAGCAGGTTTTTATTCGATGAATATCATTTGACGGTGCCGGCCGGCTTCTGGGCGCCGGAAAAACTGCCGCCGCATTTGCAGATCCGCTACAGCGTCATCGACGACCGGGGAAGTGAAATCCGAAGCAGCCGCGACATTGGAGAATTGCAACGGGAGCTGACCGAAGAGATCCGGCGCACCTCTATGGAGGATTGCCGGAGGCAATGGGAAAAGGAGAACCTTACAAGCTGGGATTTCGGAGACCTGCCCGAGAATGTTGAGATTGCCGGAAAGCATGGCGTGACCGGCTTAGCCTATCCGGCGCTTCAGGATCAGGGAGGAGCCGTTCGTCTGCGGATTTTTGCCGACCCCCGGGAAGCCGCGGCCGTCCACGCTGCCGGTGTAGCCGCTCTCTATGCCATCCATTTCGAGGACAGGATCAAGCAACTGAAAAAAAACATCTCCCTTGGCGGTGAACTCAAAGAGCAGGCGTCCCTGCTGGGCAGCCCCCGGCAGGTCGAACGATCCGTTCTGGAGCGGGTGAAAAGAGATCTTTTCCGGCGCTCCTGGCGCAGCCCGAAAGAGTTTATGAAGCATGCCGATGAGGTCCGGCCGAAGATCCTTTCTTACGGTCAGGAAGTCGTCGCGGCCATCGCCCCGGTTCTTCGAAGCTTTGCCGAAACTCACGACGGCCTGCAAAAACTGATATTCAAAAACCGGCCGCATCCGCCCTTGGCCGAGTTTCTGCAGGCGACCCTGGCGGAAGCACACGTCCTGGTCCCCGAAGATTTCATTCTGCACTGCGATTTTGACCGTCTGCGCCATCTGCCCCGCTACCTGAAAGCTCTCTTTCTGCGGGCCGAACGGGGAAGCCTGAACCTGGCGTCCACGGAATCGAAATTGCGCCAGGCGGCGACTTACGCCGTTAAACTTCAGGAAATCCGAGGCGCAATGGACACCGACGCATCGGAGGAAAAGCGAAACAAGACGGATGAACTGCGCTGGATGATCGAAGAATACAAGGTGTCTCTTTTTGCCCAGGAGCTGAAAACCCCCTACCCTGTTTCACCCAAACGCCTGAATCAACTGATTCAGGAAATCGGAAATATGCTGTAATCAGAGCGCTCGACAAAAACACGAGGAACAGCTTCCGTCTTTTGACAGTTTTTTATGTAGGGCGCACCTTTAGGTGCGCCAAATGGACCTTGCATGTCGGTTCGGCGGGTATGATAACCTGAAGGTCACAAGCGACCCGCCCTACGTTGGTCGGCGCCATGAGTGCCAAATGCAAGGGTTCAGCCCCGGCAATCCCGAATGGCCGCTGCGAAGCCTTTCATGGAATTCCGAATGGTCGCGTCATCGACGCAAAAAGCGATGCGGAAATAGCCCGGCGTTCCGAATCCGCTTCCGGGAACCACCAGAATATTTTTCTGCACGAGCCTCTGCGCGAACGCCACATCGTCGGGAACCGGACTTTTCACAAACAGATAAAAAGCACCCTGCGGTTTGATGAATTGGTATCCCGCGCGGGCCAGGCCGCCGCAGAGCAAATCCCTTTTCTTCTGGTAAATCTTTACATCCACGGTGATGTGCTGAAGATTGGCCACGATGCGCTGCATCAGGGCCGGGGCGTTCACAAATCCCATGATCCGCGTGCACAGGATCAGCGCCCGGATCAGGTCGTCCGCCTCGTGAATTTTCGGATTTACTGCGATGTAGCCGATTCTTTCGCCCGGCAGCGACAGGGTTTTGGAGTAGGAATACGCGACGATGCTGTCGGCATAAGCCGTCAGAACGGAAGGCAGTTGAATGCCATCGTAAAGAATTTGCGCGTATGCCTCGTCGGAAAGGAGATAGATGGCCTTGCTGTATTTTTTCTCCTTTTCTCTCAGCAGCCGGGCCAGGCCGGCAATATTCGTTTTGCTGTACACCCGGCCGGTCGGATTGTTGGGCGAGTTGAGAATGAGCGCCTTGGTCCGTCGGGTGATCATCCGGGCAATCGCTTCCAGATCCGGAGAAAAATCGGGGCGTGTGTCCGCGATCTTTACCACCCCGCCGTAGTTTTCGATATAAAAGGGATACTCGACGAAAAACGGCTTGAGGATCAGGACTTCGTCGCCGGGATCCAGAATCGACTTCAGAATCACATTGAGCGCGCCGCCGGCCCCGCAGGACATGACAATGTGATCGGCATCCATTTTCAGGCCGATGGACCGGCTGATCGTTTGGGCGACTGCCCGCCGGGTTTCCGGGTAGCCGGCGTTGGGTGTGTAGCCGTGCTTGAGGATGATTTCCTGGCGGGCGACGCGAATCAGCTCCTTCTTGAATTCGCGCGGATGGTCCACGTTGGGATTGCCCAGACTGAAATCATAGACCTTGTCGTGTCCGTGCCTGCTTTTCAGAAGGTTCCCTTCTTCAAACATTTTGCGGATCAGGGAAGACTGCGACATGGAGGCTTTGATTTTCTTGGATATGCTCATGATTCCTTCTCCCGGGTAGCTCCCCGAATAGCGCGCCGTTTGTCAAACGTTTTCTTCAGATACTCCGAAACCTCGCGAAAATCATGGAACGGCCGGTAGGGAACCGCGCTTTCCCGCTCGCACTTTCGCAGAAGCTCGCCCTTGGCAAAGATCAGGTCCGCGCACTGAGACGGGCAGATGTCGGAGTGGCCGTCGCCGACATAGATGATTTTTTCGTACATCAGCCGGTGATCGTGAAGAATTTTATTCTTGCAGGTTCCGCAGCGGCCGCACAGCGCATTGGCCTGCGGAAACTCAAACGCCACGGCCTCCTCCCGGCCGAACACAACCCGGTTGGAATAAAATTCGATCTCCCCCAGCCGGTGTTTTTCCAGAATCGCCCGAATGTAAAAATCGAGCCCGTCGGAAACGATTTTGACGTCCACTCCTCTTTTTCCGGCCAGACGGCAAAACCGGACAAAAAAAGGATCGATGGCGGCGTGCTTCAGCACATGGGTCCGGAGACGGTTGACATCGACCCGCACCATCGGCGCAATTTTTTCGTAGGCCTCCCGCGATCCCAGGCTTCCCTTGACAACCTCGCGGTCAATGGCTTCCCAGCCTTCCGGTGTAAACCGGTCCAGAACGCTGTTTCCAACATCCACCCTGGAAATCGTACCGTCAAAATCACTGAGAACCAGAGCCTTTTTTTGCTGAAAGCGCATGGCAAGTGCTTTTTTCGCAACAGGGTTCCTATCGTTTGCGGCGCTTCAGCAGCACATAAACGCCCAGTACAATCAGAATCACCGGCAGAATGTACTGGGAGTACCTGTATAAATCAAACCCGTACAATTCGATGACGAGAAAAATAACGCCGACCGTGGCGATAAACCAGCCCTCGATGGCCCGGATGCTGTAAATCAGCGTGCTGATGCCGATGACGATGAGCAGGATCGGCCAGGTCTGGCCGAAACTGCAGGAAGTGGTTTTGCTGATAAAGATCAAAACCCCCAGGGTAATCAGAATAAGTCCGCCGGTAAGAACGTTGCGCTTTTCATTTGGCATATCCTTCTCCTTCAATAAATGTGTTTTTTGAGCACCGGGGAATCGCCCCCCCGGCGCGCGCTTATGATTTTTCCGCCAGCTTCAGGAAAGGCTTGAACAAATCGATCGGAATCGGAAACACCGTCGTTGAATTATTTTCCGCGGCAATCTGATTCAGCGTCTGCAAATAACGAAGCTGCAACGACATGGGCTGCGTCTCCATCAGGGCGGCCGCATCAATCAGCTTCTGCGCGGCCTGGAATTCTCCTTCCGCATTGATGACCTTCGCCCGTCTTTCGCGTTCGGCTTCGGCCTGCTTGGCCATCGCGCGCTTCATCTCTTCGGGCAGGTCAATATGCTTCACTTCCACGAGCGACACCTTGATTCCCCAGGGATCAGTGCTTCGATCCAGAATTTCCTGAATTTCCAGGTTGATCTTTTCGCGCTCTGTCAGAATTTCGTCCAGCTCCACCTGGCCGCAAACGCTCCTAAGCGTCGTCTGCGCTAGCTGGGACGTGGCAAAAAGATAATTCTCCACATTCACAACGGCGGCGTTGGCGTCCAGCACGCGGAAATAAATTACCGCGTTGACCTTGATGGAAACGTTGTCCTTGGTAATGACATCCTGCGGCGGGACGTCCATGGTAATGGTGCGCATGTCGATCCGGACAATTTTATCAATGCCGGGAATGATAACGATCAACCCCGGTCCCTTGATGTCTCGAAGCCTGCCCAGCCGGAAAAGGACCGCCCGTTCATATTCATTCAGGATTTTGATCGCGGAAGCCAAAAACATGACCACCAGCACGATCACCACCAACAGGGGCAACGGCAAAGAACCCAACATAATCCTTCCTCCTTCGTTATCGATATTTATTCGTTGTTTTTGATTTCATCCACCACCAGTTTCAGGCCTTCCACTTTGACAATTCTGACCGAAGCGCCCTTTGGAATCGCCCGTTGGCTGCGGGCCGTCCAGTATTCGCCCTGGAAAAATACCTTGCCGGCGCCGTGGACGTCCGTCGCGGCTTCCCCCTCGCCTCCGATCATGGCCTCCGTCCCGGAATAGTGCTTCCTCATCTGCGCCTTGACGGCCAGCAGGATAATGACGATGAAGAACCCGGACGCCACCAGCACGGCCGGAAGCAGAACCTGCAGGGAAATTCTCAGCGCAGGCTCCGGGGAATCAAAAAGCAAAAAAGATCCCAGCGCAAGTGAAATAACTCCTCCCACCGTCAGCATGCCGTGGCTCATGATTTTGATCTCCGCAATAAATAAAATGACGCTGAACAGGATCAGCAGAATCCCCGTGTAACTCACCGGCAGCGTGGACAAGCCGAAAAAAGCCAAGAGCAGGGAAATGCCGCCGATGACGCCGGGCAGGATCGCGCCCGGTGTGGAAAACTCAAAGTACAGCCCCGCCAGGCCGATCAGCAAAAGCAGATACGCGATATTCGGATTGGAAATCGCCGCCAGAATCCCCTGCCGCGTGCTCATCTTTTTGGTGTCAAGCACCGCGCGGGCGGTGGAAATTTTTCTTTTGGCCCCGGCAACGGTCACGGTTTTCTGATCGATCGCGGCCAGCAGCTTTTCGATGTCCGCGGCCACGACGTCAATGACGTTCAGCTTCAGGGCTTCGTCCGCCGTAATGGACTCGCTTTTGCGCACCGCTTTTTCCGCCCATTCCTCGCTGCGCCCCCGCGTTTTGGCAATGCTGCGGGCATAGGCCGCCGCGTCGTTTTCCACTTTTTTAGACATCGTCTTGTCCATCTCGCCGCTGCCTCCGAGGCCGATCGCCACTGGATGAGCGGCGCCGATGTTCGTGCCGGGCGCCATGGCGGCGACATGCGCGGCCTGCGCGATGATCACGCCCGCCGACGCGGCGCGCGCCCCGGACGGATAGACGTAAACGATCACGGGCAGCGGCGCGTTGAGAATGCTTTTGGCGATGTCCCGCATCGCGGTGTCCAGGCCTCCGGGCGTATCCAGCAGAATGATCAGTCCTTCCGCCTTCGCGGCCGTCGCTTCTTCCAGGCTTCGGGCGACGTATTTTGCCGATGGGGATGTAATTACGCCGCCCAGCTCGATCACATGAAACAGTGGCCTGGCTTCCTCGGCGGGGACAACGCCCGCCGACGCGATCCACAGGAGAATCATGAAAAGGATTCCCGTTTTTTTCAACATGGTGACGCCTCTTTCCTCATGACGGTCCGCCAAGCCCGATTTCTTTCATGATCAGCTGAACATCTTCCCAGACCTGCTTTTTGGCCGACGGGTTCCTCAAAAGATAGGCCGGATGATAGGTCGGCATGAGTTTGATCTCTTCGTACAATTGAAAGCGCCCGCGCAGAGCGGAAATCGGCGTTTCCGTTTTCAAAAGTACCTGCGCCGCAAATTTTCCCAGAGCGCAAATCACACGGGGCCGAATCAACTGCAATTGTTTTTTTAAAAACGGCTCGCACAGACGGATTTCCTCCGGCAGCGGGTTGCGGTTCCCCGGCGGGCGGCATTTGAGGATATTGCAGATATAAACGTCTTTGCGCGTCAGTTTCATTCCTTTCACAATAATGTCCGTCAGCAATTGTCCCGCCTTGCCGACAAAAGGCTGGCCCTGTTCATCTTCGTCCGCGCCCGGCGCTTCGCCCACAAAAACCACCTGAGCCGATAAACTCCCGGCGCCAAATACGACATTTTTTCTCGTTTGCGCGAGCGGACACTGCCGGCAGTTCGCGGCTTCCAGGGAAAGGGAGTGAAGCGCCTCGCCGCGATCACTGCCGTCCGGCGTGTTTTTCCGGGCCGGCTGAGGTCTTTTGCAGTCCAGGGCGACATACAGGCGCTCTGCGTCCAGCACCTGTCCTCTGACGGATTTCACCACGGACAGCAGTTCATTCCGAATCTCGTCGGATGAAGATGGCGGAAAGGATTGCGTCATTTTTTTCCGGCGGGTCCTTTCTTGGATTTAAAAGAGCGGATATGATCCAGGATTCGGTGCGCCGCATCCTGTTTGGTCATTTTATCCAGAGCGACGGTATGACCGAGCCGGTCAAGAATCGTGATGATGTTGGTGTCGCCTTCAAAACCGGCGCCATCGTCGCGCAGATTGTTGGCGACGATCATGTCCATGTTTTTCCGGATCATTTTCCGGCGCGCGTTGTCCAGCAGGTCCTCGGTTTCCATGGCAAATCCCACCAGGACGCCTTTCTTCTTTTTCGCGCCGATGTCGGCGATGATATCGGGATTGCGCACAAGCTCGATGCCGGACAGCCCCCGGTCTTTCTTGATTTTCTCGCCGGCCGCAACCCGGGGCCGGTAATCGGCCACCGCGGCGGCTTTGATAATGACCGACGCTTTGGTCCAGGCGTCCATGACGGCCCGGTGCATTTCCTGCGCGGTGCGCACAAAAACGACCGTTTCAACTTTCGGGGGAACGATCCTGGTCGGCCCGCTGATCAGCGTCACCTGCGCGCCCCTCTGATGAGCGGCCTTCGCCAGCGCGTAGCCCATTTTGCCCGATGAATGATTGGTGATGTACCTCACCGGATCCAGCGGCTCCTGCGTCGGCCCGGCCGTCACCAATACTTTTTCTCCGGCAAAATCCTGGACGGTTAAAAGCGCTTCCATCTCGTCCAGAATCTCCGGAATCTCCGGCAGGCGTCCGGCGCCCGCTGCGTTGCAGGCCAGCTCGCCCACGCCGCTTTGCATCACGCGATAGCCGGCCCCGGCGAGTTTCCGAAGGTTCTCCTGCACGAAGGCATTGGCCAGCATTTTGTCGTTCATGGCCGGGCAGATCAGCGTGGGCCTGTTTTCAGCCATCAGGGTTGTGGTCAGAAGGTCGTCGGCGATGCCGGAGGCGATTTTGCCGATCACGTTTCCCGTGGCCGGCGCAACGACGAACGCGTCCGCCCATTCCGCAAGCGCGATATGGGCCATGTCGTATGGCTCCGCGTCCTCAAACATGCCGGCATAGACAGGGTTCCGGGAAAGGGTTCGAAGCGTCAGCGGCGCGATGAACTCCGTCGCGCTTTGGGTCATGATGACTTTGACCTCGGCGCCGGCTTTGATGAAAGCGCGGGTCAGCTCCGCTGATTTGTAGGCGGCAATACCGCCGGTGATGCCCAGAACAATTTTCTTATTTTTCAGCATTTGTCTTTCACTTCGCTGTTTTTTAGGCGAATATAACAGCGTTTCCCAGCAAGATCAAGGTATAAAGTCTTTCCATGCGCCCGCGCAAAAAGTATATTTTCCTTGCAAACCGCGGCAAAAGCCATTATGAAAACCGCCAATTCAATATCAGGATTTAATCAAGGAGCTTCGGAAATGAAAAAGACGGGGATTATTGCGGCGGCGGTCGTCATCGTTCTGGCGGCGGGGGCATTGGGCTGGCTTTATTTTGCCGGCTGGCTGGATCGGGACAAACCCGCGATTCGGCTGGATTCTGACATCACGGCCATCGGCAAAAAAAAGGACATCAGCATCGCCTTTTCCGACGAGCGAAGCGGCCTGTCGGGCCTGAAGGTGGAAATTGTTCAGGACAACAAGCCGCGTCTTCTGGCACAGGAATCGTTTCCGTCCCGGAGCACCAGGCAAAAGGTTCTTCGCCTTACGGTGGAGCCCCTCTTGCTCCAGCTCAACAACGGACCGGCCGTCGTCCGCATCACGGCCGGGGATGCCTCCCTCTTTAAAAATGAAACCGTCATCTCCGAGCAGGTCCGGATTGACATGATGCCGCCTCAGGTTTACGTAATGAGCCCCGTCAACTACATCAACCAGGGAGGCGCCGGCTTCATCCCGTACCGGACGTCCAAGCCCGCGGCGCTGACCGGCGTCTTCGTGGACGACCGGTTTTACCCGGGATACAACATCGTGATCGGCGGCCAACCCACGTCGGTGGCAACCTTCGCCGTCGGCACCGGCGCATCCGCCTCAACCAAAATCGTCATCTTCGCCCGGGACAGCGCCGGCAACGAAGCCAGAACGTCCATGCCCTTTACGATCAAGCCGAAGAAATTCCGCGCGGATAAAGTGAACTTGAGCGAAACCTTTCTCCAGAAAATCATGCCCGAATTCCAGGGATCGATTCCGCAGCTGCAGGGGAAAACGCCGGTGGAGGTCTTCGGCTATGTCAACACCACGCTGCGGGAGGAAAACTCAAAAACCATTCAATCCGTCTGCCGCAAGTCCGTCAATAAAAAATTATGGGAAGGCGCGTTTCACCGGATGCGCAATGCCTCGCCCATGGCCCTGTTCGGCGACGAGCGCACCTACCTGGTGGACGGCAAACCCTTTGGCAACTCCGTGCATCTAGGCGTGGATCTCGCCTCAACCGCACACGCCCCCATCGAAGCCGCCAACAACGGAATCGTTGTCTTCGCGGGCGCGCTGGGCATTTACGGCAATGCCGTGATTATCGATCACGGCCTGGGGCTGTTCAGTTTATACGGCCATCTCTCGTCAATTGAAACCGCGGTCGGCAAGCCGGTAAAGAAAGAGGAAAAGATCGGCCTCTCCGGCCTGAGCGGACTGGCCGGCGGCGATCATCTGCATTTCAGCATTCTGGTCGGCGGCCAGTTTGTCAACCCGCAGGAATGGTGGGACCCGCACTGGATTGAAGACAACGTGATGAAAAAGATGAATCTATAAGGCTATGGGCGAGGGGCAATCGGTGATAGGCGGGATAAAACGGATTCCTATAGCCTGTCGCCCGTTGCCTGCACGCTTCTGAGCAAGTTCCCCGAACGGACTCCCTCATCAGTCGCCGCCACAGGCGGCGTGAAGCGCGCTTGCCTAACTCTTATTGATGTCGCGATGCGTGGTGTGGACGATGAACTTCTGCTTTTGAAAAAAAAGGCTGAACTGATTGGCCATGACGACGGACCGATGCTTGCCGCCCGTGCAGCCGAACGCGACATTCAGCCGCACCTTTCCTTCTTTTTCATACAGCGGAATGATGAAGTTCAGCATGTCGGCCGCTTTGTTCATGAAGGTTTTGCATTCCTCGTTGTTCAAAACGTACTTCTCCACATCGCGGTGATGACCGTTTAGGTTTTTCAGCTTTTCCACGTAATAGGGATTTGGCAGAAACCGCACGTCGATCGCCAGGTCCGCGTCCGCCGGCAGGCCGTAGCGGTATCCGAAAGACATGACGCTGATCATCATTTTTTTCCGGGTGGAAGAAGGCAGAAACTGCTTTTGCACGGTGTCCTTGAGCTGGTGGACGTTGGAGGTGGTGGTGTCGATGACGGTGTCGGCCATCTGCCGCAGGGTGGAAAGCTTTTTCACTTCTTCCTGAATGCCTTCCATGATGGAGCGCTTTTCGGAGAGCGGATGGCTGCGCCGGGTTTCACTGAAGCGGCGCAGCAGAGACTCTTCCCCGGCTTCCAGAAACAGAATATTGATCCGGTAGCCCTTTTCCTTCAGGCGTTCAAAGATGCGCTGGTACTTCTCCAGAAAGCTTTTCTGCCGCAAATCCATAACCATCGCCACCTGCCTGATCTTCGGAGAAGACTGCAGCGTGATGGAAAGAAACTTCGGCAGCAGCACAACCGGAAGGTTGTCCACGCAAAAAAAGCCGATGTCTTCCAGCGCCCGGAGCGCGGTGCTTTTGCCGGAACCGGACAATCCCGTAATGATCACCACCTGGAGATTTTTCAATTATCCGACCTCGTTCAGTTTTTGCATGGCTCTGGTTAACAGATTTTGACGCAAATATCCAGTCCGGGAAATGCACACCCGAACGAGCGGCAGGCGCTTTTCCAAAATCCGGATCTCTATGGGCCGGGAGATTTTCTTCCCGGCACTCCGGCAGACATCGACAATGCCGAAAAGCTCCGCCCTTTGTTTTGTCCGCCGCGCCGGCAGCACCCGATTTGCAAACTCGATTCCCTTCTCCCCCGCATGGACATATTTTTGAATTCTCGGGTGGCCGGAAATCATCAGCCGTCCCCGAACATTTTTAATCACGGCCAGATCGTCGGCGATCCAGAAACAGCCTTCGCGGGCGGTTTCCAGCGCGGCCGTGGTTTTGCCGATGCCGCTGGGTCCGGTAAGCAGCACGCCCCGGTCCCCGCAAGCCAGTGCCACGCCGTGCATCGCCATGCATTGATGAATTTTCTCCAGGAGGATTGAACGGATGCGGCTGGCCAGCAGATTCTCGTGAAGCGGGGAAGCGGCCGCCCAAAGACAGTGGTTCCGCAGTTGATTGCGGATCACGGCCGGCAGGGACGGGCTTTGCGAAAAAATCAGCAAAACCGGACGGCGCCCGGCCATGCGGGAAAAATATTCCTCGCGGGACGGCCCGGAAAGCGCCAGAAGTTTATTTGCCGTCTCGGGCGGAAAAAGAAGAATCGCGGCTTCCCGCCGGGGGAATGCGGTCGGACTCCGCAGACACTGGACCGCGCCGGCGGGAAAAGGATTTTTGTGATTGCGCGGGCCGGAAATTGTTCGAATGCCCAGATACGGCAGATAGTCCCGAAACCATTCGCGTGCGGAAGCCTCCGGATGGGGCACATCCCGTTCAGAGGGGACAGGTCGCATCCTGCTCAACGATGGCTTTGTACAAATCGGCTCTGTTTTTCGCATCGACAAGCGTTTTCCGAAAGTTGGGGGTTTTCAACATCTTGGAAATTCTGGCCAGAGCCTTCAGGTGCTGCCCCGTGGACTGCTCCGGCGCCAGCAGCAGAAAAAAAAGCTGGACCGGCTTTCCATCAATGGCGTCAAAGGCAACGCCCCGGCGGCTTCTCCCGAAGGCAATGACCATGTCCTGCAGTTCGGAAACCTTTCCGTGCGGAATGGCCACGCCGTCGCCGATGCCCGTCGAGCCCAGCTTTTCCCGCTGCTGCAGCACATCAAGCGCCTTTGCCCGGTCAATCTTCAAGCCGCTTCCGATCAGAAGACTGATCAGCTCGGCAAGCACTCCTTCTTTGGTGTCGGACAGGAGATTTTCGCTGAGAAATTCCATTTTAAATATTTGATCCAGTCGCATGCGCCACACCTGTATTTGAAATCCGGGACGCTGTCCTGACGTCTCATAGATCCATGATCCCGACGGGCCGGCGCATTTTCATGCCGCGGACCCGGCTTTTGGCAACTAGCTGTTTGTTTCAATATGCGCGAGCTGGCCGTCATCCAGGCGGTGCACCAGGCTCACTTTCTCCGAAGCCGTGTCCCGATAGATCAGGAAACGCGCCTTGCCGCTCTCCAGTTCGAGAACCGCCTCCTCCAGAGACATGGGTTTTAAAATGATTTTGCGGGTTTCGACCACTTTGGAGGCGGCATCTTCCTCCTCCGCGCCTTCCAGGGCTTTGTCGCCGGCGTGACGGATGCTTTTGGGCTTGTGCTGCCTGCTTTTTTCTTTTTGTTTTTTGAGCTGGTTTTCAATTTTCACGATGCAGCGGTCCACGGCCAGGCGCATGTCCTTGGCTTCTTCTTTCGCGTTTACATTCCATCCGTTGGCGGTCAGATTAATTTCCACCATGTTGCGGAATTTTTCCGTGGAAAGGATCATATGGACGTCGGCAGGCACATCGAGATATTTTTTCAGTCTGGCAATTTTTTCCTCCGCGTATTCCTTTTGCCAATTCTCCCCTTCGCCCGTTCTGAAAGTCACCGAAATATTCATCCTTTTTCCTCCCTCTTGAGTTTAGGCCGTTTAAAAACATTCAAAACACGCCTTCACGGCCGGCAACAAAGGTTAGTCGTATAGTGGCGACGAAACCAAATGTCAACCGGAATTTTACTTTTTGCCTTGATGGTTTCCCGCTGCAAAACGCCTGCGTCAAAAATATTTTTTCCGCTTGGACGACGGCAAAATACCAGTCATTTCGCGATATTTTGCCACAGTTCTCCTCGCGATGTCGATATTCCGGGCCTTCAGCAGCCGCACGATTTCACAATCGCTGTAGGGTTTTTTCTGGTCTTCTTTGCCGATGATCTGCCGAATCTCCTCCTTTACGCTTTTGGAGGCGATATTCTCACCGGAGGTTCTCTGAATGGAGCTGCCGAAAAAATATTTCATTTCAAAGATGCCGCGGTGAGAATGCATGTATTTGTTCGTCACCACCCGGCTGATCGTCGACTCGTGCATTTCCACATCGTCGGCGATGTTCCGCAGCACCAGGGGCTTCAAATAGTCGATGCCTTTGTCAAAAAATTCCTTCTGGTGCTTCACGATGCTTTCGGCAACACGGTAAATGGTTTTCTGCCGCTGCTGAATGCTTTTGATCAGCCAGGTGGCCGACTGCACCTTTTCCCGAATGTATTTCCGGCCGTTTTCCTTTTCCGCGGAGTCCGGTCCGCCGACGCCGCCCATGATTTCACGGTAAAAATTGCTGATCCGCAAACGCGGCAGCCCGTCATCGTTGAGAATAATTTTATAGTCATCCCCCGATTTGACCACATACACGTCCGGAATGATGGATTGGGCCTTCTCTTCCGAATAGACGGCGCCCGGCTTGGGGTCCATTTTGCTGATCAGCAAAACGGCTGTTTCCACTTCCTTCAGGGGAACTTTGAGCCTGCGGGCGATCTGCAGGTAATTTTTCAGCTCCAGCTCCTTGAGGTGCTCCCGGATAATGGGCTCAATCAGCGGGTTTTCCCGGGCGAACATGCCGGCCTGAATCAGGAGGCATTCCTGAAGATCCCGGGCGGCGACGCCCGCGGGATCAAATTCCTGCACCTTTTTCAGGACTTTTTCCACGAACTCTTCGGCGACGTTTTCCAGACGGGCGATTTCCTCCACGGTGGCGCGAAGATAACCGTTGGAATCAAGATTGCCGATGATCTGCTCCCCGACGCGCACCTCTTCCCCGTTGAAGGGCGAGAGCTTCATCTGCCACATGAGATGTTCGGTCAGCGAGGGGCTTTCCGTCACGACGTTGTCCAGCGTCGGGGCGTCTCCTTCGGCCCGGTCATAGGAAACGCCCACCGGACCGTAATCTTCCAGATAATTGTTCCAGTCGAATTCTTCCCGCCCGTCCCCTTCGCCGGTCAGCTCGGCCGTGTGCTCGGGAATCTTGCTTTCCTCTTTTTCAACGGACTGGACATCCTCCGCGACTTCGGCGTGGAGTTCCTCGGCGCTTTCATCGTCCGGCGCCACTTCTTCCAGCAGGGGATTTTCCTCCATCTCCTGGTTGATCGTGTCCACCAGCTCCTGGCGCGAAAGGATCAGCAGCTTGATCGCCTGCTGAAGCTGCGGCGTCATGATCAGTTGCTGGGAAAGTTTTAAGTTTTGCCGTAATTCAAAAGCCATGGCTGAACATCGCGTATCCGTCCGGCGCTACAGACTGAAATCCTCGCCGAAATAAAATTTTTTGGCCAGTTCGCTCCGGGCGATTACATCCGGCCGGCCTTCCACCAGAATCGCGCCCTCATTGATGATGTACGCCCGGTCGCAGCAGGCCAGCGTCTCCCGGACATTATGATCGGATATGATGATTCCGATTCCCTTGCTTTTCAACTTCTCGATAATATTCTGGATGTCGGCCACCGCCAGCGGATCGATGCCCGCGAAAGGCTCATCCAGCAAAATGTATTTCGGAGACGTCACCAGCGCGCGGGTAATTTCCACCCTTCTTCTTTCGCCGCCGGACAGGGAATACGCGCGGTTTTTCGCGAGCGTTGTCAGGTCCAGCTCGCCCAGAAGCTCCTCGAGCCTTCGCCGGCGCTCCTCTTCGCTGATCTGAAGCGTCTCCAGGATCGCCAGAATATTTTCCTCGACGGTGAGCTTTCGGAAAATCGACGGCTCCTGGGGCAGGTAATTCAATCCCTTTCGCGCCCGGCGGTACATGGGATACGCGCCGATCTCCTCGTCGTCCAGAAAGATTTGACCGCCGTCCGGCTTGACCAGTCCGACCATCATGTAGAACGTCGTGGTTTTTCCGGCGCCGTTCGGCCCCAGAAGCCCGACCACTTCCCCCGGGGAAATCGTCAGGTCAATGTGGTTGACCACCTTTCTTTTGTTGTAAATTTTAACCAGTCCCCTGGCCGATAAATGACTCATTTTCCCTCTCGGGAGCCCGTCACGCAGGATTATTTTTTCTTCCGGGGGTGGATGATGGCCGTGACCCTTCCCGAATTTTCGTCTGCGCACTGCTCCACTTTCCCGCGGTTCTCATCGACCTGAATGATGACCCTGCAGCCCTTAATCACGCTTTTTTCCTGCCGCAGGACGGGGTTTCCCGTCATGACGAACCGGGCCGTGTCCTGATAATACACCGCTTCATTGCCCGTGGCCAGCACATCTTTTTGCGTGATCACCACGTGGCCGCTGGCGACGATTTTTTCAAGGTCGCCCGTCTGCTCCGCGTCCGGTCCGACTTTTTCGCTCTGGGCGCCGGAGTTCTTGTAGTAAATCGACAGGCGGTCCGCCTGGATCCGGACATCCCCCTGCTGCGCCACGGCATTGCCGGAAAACACCACCATTCGGGTGGCCTGAAAAGCTTCCATTTTATCGGAAACAATCTGAATCGGCTCATTTTTCCGAAGCGTGTTTTTCTGAAGCAAACCGGTTTGCGCCCAGGCCTGTAGGTTCAGGGCGACCAGAATCCCCGCCGTGATCAGGACTATTTTTTTCATCAACATGGTCCCATCAGTAAATTTTCGCTTTGACGCCGGAGGAAAGCGCAAGCTCCCCTTTATCCATCAGAATGGAAAGGCCGACTCCCTGAATTTTCATGCGGCTCGTTTCCATCCGGACGGAGGCGTCGGTATAAATTTGTTTCCGAGCGTCGCTGTAGCGCAGAACCTCCGTGGAGAATTTTTCTCCCGTATCGGCCGTCACCACGACATGTCCCCGGATTTCGACGTCTTTGCTGTCGGTCCGCATCTCGCCCTGGTCGCCCGTCATCACAAAGGTCCTGCCTTTCTGCGTTATCAGTTTCATCTGAACCTGATCAAACAGGGCCAGATTCCTCTTCTTCTGATACTGGGCGGTTTTCGCCTTCACCTCCCAGCGGAGATTGTCCTTGCCGACTTCCGTATAAAAGAAATCCGCGATGCGGACATCCGCTTCGTCAGGCAGGATCTTGACAATCGTCTCTTTTTTGCCGCCGGTCGCCCGCAGAAGGGCAAACAGGACCGCGCCCGCAAGTACAAGAATCATCAGCGTAATCGCTGCAATTTTTACTTTTCTTTGAAAACCCATGGGTTTGATATATCACTCGCTCTCTTCCCTGTAAAGCTATTCGGGTCCGTCAAAGTCATAACGTCTGGCAACTTCCGGCCAGAAGCCCAGCGCCTCAAGCAGCATCTCGCAGATCTCCCTCACCGCTCCCTTCCCGCCGCGGCAAAGCGTGACATAATCGACATGCTTTTTCACCTCATCCACCGCATCGGCCACCGCGGCGGAAAATCCGGCCATCTTCAGAACGGGAATATCCACAATATCGTCTCCCAGGTAAGCGGTTTCTTCCGGCGCCAGGCCGTTTTTCTCAAGAATTTTTGCATAAACTTCCTTCTTGTTCAGCGCCCCCTGATATACCTGCGCAATTTTCAACTCGCGCGCCCGATGATCGACCACCGAAGATGTCCGTCCGGTCAGGATCGCGACCCGAATGCCGTGGCGCTGAAGCATGACCAGCCCGTGGCCGTCGCGGACATAAAAGTTTTTTATCTCCCGTCCGTCGCTGTCCATGATGATTCTGCCGTCCGTCATCACCCCGTCCACATCCAGAATCAGCATCTTTATCTTTTCAAGCTTTCCCCGTATCTTCTTTTTCATTATTCGCTCTTCACTCATCGCTTTCCGCTCGTTGCTTTTTTTTACCATCCGCCATCCACTGTTCATCACGTCGGGTCTGAAGACCCGCCCAACAATTTACTCGCCACTCATCGCTCTTCACTATGAGCTATGAGCTTTTTCCCTATCGCCCATCGCCTATGACCCATGGCCTATTCCCTTCGTTATTCCATCGATCTTCTTCAGCGTCGTCAGCAGTTCTTTAAGCGAATTCAGATAAAGCGAATTGGCCCCGTCGCACAGCGCTTTTTCAGGATCCGGATGGACTTCCATGAAAATGCCGTCCACGCCCGCCGCGACGGCCGCCCGCGCCAGGTAGGGCACCATGTCCCGCTGGCCGCCGGACGAGGTTCCCATGCCGCCCGGCAGCTGCACCGAATGCGTGGCATCAAAAATGACGGGGTATCCCATCGCCCTCATGATCGGCAGGGCGCGGACATCGAACACCAGATTGTTGTATCCAAAGGACGCGCCCCGTTCGGTGATCAGAATATTTTCATTGCCGGCCGACTGAATCTTTCCGATGATGTTGGCCACGTCCCAGGGCGCGAGAAACTGCCCTTTTTTCACATTCACGATCTTCGCTTTTTTCGCGACCTCCACGACAAAATCCGTCTGCCGGCACAGAAACGCGGGCACCTGCATCACATCCAGCACCTCCGCCGCTTCCTCAATTTCTTCAAACCGGTGCACGTCGGAAAGGACCGGCACGCCAATTTTTTCCCGGACGTTTTTCAATATGGCAAGCCCCGCGCGGGCGCCCGGCCCGCGGTAAGCGGCAACCGACGTCCGGTTGGCCTTGTCGTAGGATGCCTTAAAGACAAAGGGAATCTCCAGCCTGTCCGTCAGCTCTTTCAGATACACGGCAATCTCCATCGCCGATGCTTCATTTTCCAGAACGCAGGGGCCGGCTATCAAAATAAACCCGGCCTTGCCGCCGATCGTGTGGGAATTCAGCTTCACTTGCTTCATGGTTCGCTTCCTCTGTTATCTTTTTTATGCAAAAGTTGAATGCGCAGCCTCGGAATCCGCGGCGCCACCCGAGTTTCCGGATTGATCTCGTAGGCGCTCCTATAAGCTTTCAGGGCTTCCGGGTAAAGCCCTTTTTTTTCATAGGCGATGCCCAGGTTGGCGTAAATCTCGTCATCCTCGCGGTCGTACTTCAAAGCCTGCGAATAATGCTCAATCGCTTTATCCGGGTTTCCGGAGGCAAGCCAGGCATACCCCAGGCCGGCCCAGGAAGACGCCTTTTTGGGCTCCAGTTTCAGAATTCTCTGGTAATAACGGATGGCTTGGGCGTACTGTTTTTCTCTCAGGTAATGATCGGCCAGAATGCTCAGCGTTTTTTTATTCTGGGGCGATATTTTTTCGTAGTAGCGGACGGCATCCTTTTCCCTGCCCAGCTTCGTATAGGTAAACGCCAGATTGTAATACAGGGCCTGGTCTTTTGCCCCCAGCCGGAGAGCCTTTTCGTAATCTTCGGCCGATGCGGCATACTGCTTCAGTTCCCCGCGGGCAAATCCCAGCCTAACGAATATCGACGCGCGCGTCGGGTGAATCCGCGAGAGTTTTTCGTAATAACCGGCGGCCTGCTCATACTGTTTGTTTTGAAAGGTCAGATCCGCCAGGCGCGCGAGCGCGTCGGCATCGTCCGGCTTGTTTTTCAAAACCCGGCCGTATTCCCGGACGGCGTCGGGCGTCTTGCCCCTTTTTTCATAAGCGGCCGCGAGATTGAAGCGGATCACCGGCTCGTCGGGCGACAGCGCCGCGGCCTTCTGCAGGTGCTCCATTTCCTCCCTCGCTTTGCCCAGACCGGCGTAGGCCGTGGCCAGGTTGGCATGCGCCGCCGCGTCTTTCGGCTGAAGGTCGAGGACGCGCGTGTAGCTCTCAATCGCCTGCGCGTATCGCCCGCTCTTCAGGTGCATGTCGCCCATCGCCCGCCAGGCCGGGGCTGCGTCGGGTGCATGGCGGATGACGAAGCGGTACTGTTCCACCGCCGCGTCGGTCCGGCGGGATTTCTCATAGGCTTGGGCCAGCAAAAGCCGCACCGCATGGTTGTCCGGATCGATCTGGACGGCCCGGAAATAGCTGTCCGCCGCTTTGTCCCAGATGGTTTTGCGCCCGTAGGCGGCTCCGAGCATGGCATGGGCTTCGGCATCCTCCGTCTGGACTTCCGTCAGACGGGACAAAAGATCGATGGCGCGGTCCTCCCGGCCGAGCTGTGCAATGCAGCGGGCCAGTTCTTTCATCGCGAGGGGATCGCCGGGGCTGATGCGCAAAATTTCTTCATACAGCTTCGCGGCCTCCCCGATCCGGTTTTGCTGAAGATAAATGCCGGCAAGGATCTTGCGCACGCCGGCGTCTTCCCGGTTTTGAGCAGCCGCCTTCTTCAGGTACGCCTCCTGCTCGCCCGGATTGCCGCGGCTCTTTGCGAACCTCAGCCAGTCCTGCGGCGTGATCATCACCCGGAGGGGCACCACGCCGATTTTGTCCCGCGTGGAATAGACCGCAATTTGATAAACACCGGCGGCCTGCGTCCCCTCGGGAATCACGCCGCCGGCGAGCAGTTTGTCCACCAGGTCAATTCCGCGAAACGGCACGCCGATGATGCCGGCTTTGCCGCCGGGCCCCTCCAGAACCGGCTCCAGGCTTTTTCCGCTCCAGTCATCACTGGCCACGGATTTGACCACGAATTCATCGCGATACGTTACGTCCAGGGTTTCTCCGGCTCTGACGCGAAAATCGCTCGCGTTTTTTTCCATCTCCAAATGATAAAAATGCGGCGAGGCCCCCAGAATATAATAAGAAAAACCGTTGATTCCTCTCTGGAGATAAAAGCCGGCTGTTTGAAAGGTTTTGGGGAAAAACACCGTCAAAAGGGCCAAAACCAGCGCCGTGATGCCCGCCGCCGCAAAGACTTTTTTGCCGAATCCGATTTTAAGCCCTGCCGGTTTTCGCAAATCTTCAACCTCTTGGATGATATTTCCGGTGAATCTCTTTCAGGCGTTCCCGGGTTACATGCGTGTAAATCTGCGTCGTCGAAATATCCGAATGACCGAGCATCACCTGCACCGCGCGCAAATCCGCCCCCCCCTCCAGCAGATGGGAGGCGAAGGAATGCCGGAATGTATGCGGGTGCACATTTTTTTTCAAGCCCGCTTTTTGCGCGTAATGGACGATGATTTTCCAAAGTCCCTGGCGCGTCAGGGACGTTCCGAAGCGATTCAGAAATAAAACGTCCGTCGTTTTGGACCGGATAAGCTTCGGCCTCGCTTCATCGACGTATCGCCGCACGCAGTCATAGGCCGTTTTGCCGACGGGCACGACCCGCTCCTTGCCGCCCTTCCCCATGACGGTCAGAAAACCCACCTGCCAGTTGATGCTGTTCATGGTGAGGCCGGCCAGCTCCGACACGCGAAGCCCGGACGCGTAGAGCAGCTCCAGCATCGCCCGGTCCCGCAAACCCTGCGGGGTCGAATCGTCCGGCTGGGACAGGATCTTTTTCATTTCATCGGAACTGACCGTGTCGGGGAGACGCATCCAGACTTTGGCCAGCTCAATTTGAGCCAGCGGCGATTCCTCCAAAACCTTTTCCCTCAGCAGGTACTTGTAAAAGCCGCGCAGGGCGGCCAGCGTCCGGTTTGCCGAATTGGCCGAAAGCCCTTCTGACTTGATCTGCACCAGAAAATCCACCACCGTCTGCGGAAGTGCCGACCGAGGATTCGAAAGCCCCCTCTGTTCGAGAAAGGCCAGATAGCGGTTCAAGTCACGCCCGTACGCCGCAAGCGTGTTGTCCGCAGCCCCTTTCTCGATCAGCAGATATTGATAATACCGGTTCAGCCATTCGCGCATGGCATTTTTCTACGCAAATCCGATGCTGATGTAAAGATTTTTTGTTGACATTCCCCGGCATCTTGTAGAAAGAAGCGTCATCAAGGGTCAGGAGGGGGAGTCCGCAGATGAAAAAAATCGTCATCGCCGGCGATCATGGAGCGGTTGCGCTGAAGGACAGGATCATCGCCTTTTTGCAAAGGAAGAATTTCGAGGTCACCGATCTTGGAACATGGGGCAGCGAATCCGTCGATTACCCGGATACGGCCGCGGCCGCCTGCCGGGAATTCCTGAAAGGCGGCTACGAATTCGGCATTCTGCTTTGCGGCACGGGCATCGGCGTTTCGATAGCCGCCAACAAAATCGCCGGCATCCGCTGCGCCCTTATCGGCGATCCGTTCAGCGCCGAAATGGCCAGGGCTCACAATAACGCCAACTTCATCGCCTTCGGCGGCAGAGTGCGCTACGCCGTGCCGGTCGAGGAAATGATCGAAAAATTCCTGAGCACCCCGTTCGAAGGCGGCCGTCACGAACGAAGAATCGCCAAGATCGCCGCCCTGGAGAACAGCCGCTGATTCGCACCGGCCCGCTTTCTTGCGCCGCGGGGCGTTTTTACTCTTTATTTCGCGGTGATCCTGAACGTCCTCTCCAGCGGGGCGGAGCTCTCCGGCCCGAACCACTTGTCAAAGATTCTTTTGGCTTCGCCGCTGTGCTCCATCTCCAGAAGCGCCTGATTCACAAAACGCAAAAATGAAGTCTGCCCCTTGCGGACCCCCAGGCCATAGGGCTCTCTGGAAATGCTGACCTTCGGAATTTCAAATACGTCTTTGTCGGATTTTGCCAGAATGCCGGCCAGGATGGCCTCATCCGTCGAAACGGCGAAAATCTGCCTGTTCTGCAGCGACAGAAACGCCGGAACATAACCGGTGAAGAGCACGATGGACGCCGAGGGGAGAGCTTTGCGGAGATTCTCCACCGAAGTGGTCTGATCCACGGTTCCGATTTGCTTGTTCTTCAGATCGCTCAGCCGCTGCACGGTGTCTTTGTGCACCAGAAATTTCTGGGCCGTCACAAAATACGGGTGGCTGAAATCGATCAGCTTTTCTCTTTCTCTCGTGATGGTCATGGTGGCCGCAACGATATCGACTTTGCCCTCCGTCAGGAAGGAAATTCTCTCATTTTCCTCCCCGCTGAAGGGAGTGATCTCAAGGCGGACGTCAAGTCTGCGGGCGATGGCGCGGACAAAATCCACGTCATACCCGCTGATTTCCCCCGTCTTGATGTCGGCCAGCGCGAAGCTCGGGGTCAGGTCTTTGACGCCGGCCCGTAAAACGCCTCTTTTTTTGATGTTTTGCAGTGAGTCTTCCGCCGCGGCAGCCCCGCAAATCCCGGCCGCGAGCAACAGTATCGTCAACAGACATACAATCCTTTTCATTTTAATCCTCCATGACCATTAAAGATGTTCTTTTGTATGAGCGAACCTGCGCAGGTGATCCGCGTAATTCTCGCGGTGAAGACTGACCACCCGGGCCAGATACGCCATGTTTTTTTCAATGCTCTGAATATAGAGGTCTTCATCAATGCCCCAGCGCTTCCTGAAGTGGCAGCGGGAAAAACGCTGCACGTTTCCCAGTTCATCTTCAAAACGCTTCAGTGTCATCCGGTAAAACCCCTGCGTCTTATCCAAAAGATCCAGCCGGCTGGAAAAGGTCGTGATGCCGGCCTCCGCGAACTCCTCGTAGAGTTCCGGCAGCTTTTCCAGATAGTAGCGATCGGCCATCTGCCCCAGGAGATCCGCCGTGCCCAGGATTTTCCCCAGCAGCTCAACCGTCGCGCCGGCAAACCGGATGGCGTCCACACGGGTGTTGAGCCCCGTGCACAGCAAAATATTCCGAAACGAATCCAGATCGTTTTGGAACGCCGGATTGCCGCGGTAATAGGCTTGAAGAAACGAGATGCTGCGGCTGATGTGAACCTGCGTGTACTTGGCCCCGGTCCCCTGCCGGTCGGCAATTTCCTGAATATAGCCGGTATCGTGCATGAGGCCGCTGATGAGACCCATGTTGAGGTCTTTTTCGGTTAGCGATTGTCCGGCTTCCACGGCTCCGTGCATCAGGCGGGCCACGGCAAGTGTGACCGAAAGGGTATGGCCGAGATCATGGTATTGGACGTTGCAGGAGCGATAGGACGGATATTCGCCGCGAAAGAGACGGACCACGTCCGAATAGGCCCGGTCGAAAGGCGCAAAATCAAACCGCGGCACCATCAGACCGGCAATCACATGAATTTCCTCAAGAACGGCTTTGGGGTCCCGGGAGTCCACAAGATTGGCCAGCTGCACGCGACAATCGTCCATCAGCGCTCCATGTCAGCGGCGTCGGCGCGCCGAAAAGCCCTTTTCCGCCGGTCCCGCGTCATGCCGCCCCGGACCGCCGTACGCCGACCGATTTTACGGCGCCGAACCGCTGATTCCATGATGATGGGCGGTAATCTGGCATATTTCTGAAAATTCATCAATGGATATTGCTGACGGAAGCCAAAAAGCAAGCCCGGCGCCCGTGTTCGGAGCGTTAAAAAGCCTTTCCGGCAGGCCCGGGGGCGCTTGTTCGGATTTTATCTGTTCAGATTTTTATCTTGCCTCCACCCGAAAAAAGCTTTAGATAATCTTGGATCATCCGCGAAAGAATTCCCGTCGAGGCGGCCATGAAAAAGAAAATACTGATGGTGGACGATGAACCGGGCAGCCTGTTTCTGCTGGAAGCCCTGCTCAACGCCAACGGCCTGGAAACGGCCATGGCGGAAAACGGCAAAGAAGCCCTGGCCATGGCCCGCCTCAACCCTCCGGATCTCATTGTCTCGGACATCCTGATGCCGGTTATGGACGGCTATACCCTCTGCCGGGAATGGAAACTCGACGAAACGCTCCGGTCCATCCCTTTTGTATTTTACACCGCCGAATACACGAGATCCCGGGAACGGGCGCTGGCCCTGAGTTTGGATCCAGACGACTTCATTCTCAAACCCCAGGAGCCGCATATTCTGATCCGTCTGCTGATCGAACTGCTGGAAAAAAGAAAACCGGCCAAACCAAAAATTCCCGGCCCGGCGAAAGAAGAAATTGAATTTCTTCGCAAGCACGATAAAATTCTATTCGGCAAGCTGGAAAAGAAAATGGCGGACCTGGAAAAGGCCAACGAGGAGCTCCGGGAGCAGGAGGAGAAATACCGGCTGAGCTTTGAACAGGTGTCGGATGTCATTTTCATACTCGGCACGGACCTCCGGATACTGAGCATATCTCCCTCGGTCGAAAGAAATCTGGGCTATCATCCGCTGGAGTTTGTCGGCAAACCGTTTGCGAAAATCAAGAAGGTGATGGATCCCGGCTGCTACGCGCAGGCCAGCGCCAAGCTGGCTTCCATTCTGGAGGGGAAAACCGTTGAGCCGTCGGACTATATCATCTTCGCCAAGGACGGAACCCTGCGGCACATCGAAACCAGCGCGACTCCTGTTGTGAAAAACGGAAAGACCATCTGCATCGTCTGCGTCACGCACGACATCACTCAGCGCAAGCGGGCGGAAGAATCCCTGATCAATGAGCGGAATTTCAGCCGGACGGTCGCGGAAAGCCTGCCGGGCCTGTTCTTTGTTCTGGACGAGCGGGGGAAATTTCTCCGCTGGAACGACAATCTGAGGGCCGTGACCGGATATGCGGACGAAGAAATCCGGGAAATGCTGTTTGCGGACCTTTGTCCTCAAAGCCACAGAAACGCCGCGCTGGAGGGCGTCAAAGAAATTTTGCGCGCCGGGGAGCTCTCCTCCGAGGCGGAGCTGATTTTCAAAGACGGGACCCGTAGAATTTTCCGGCTCAACGCAAGGCGCCTGTCCGATGAAGACCGGTTGTGCATCGTGGGCGCCGGCATGGACGTGACCGACCGGAAGAAAGCGGAAAACGAGCTGAAGCGCTTTGCCGAAAGCCTTGAGGAAGCCAACATCGCGCTGCGCGTTTTAATGCACCAGCGAGACGAAGACCAGAAAGACATCGAAGAGAAGCTGCAGGCCAACGTCCATGACCTCATCCTTCCGTGCTTGAAAAAACTCAAGGGCGCAAATCTCGAGGATCGCTACAAAAACGATCTCCAGACGCTGGAATACAATCTCCGGGAGATTTTGTCCCCTTTTTTGAAAAACATTCTTGCCGCTCACGCGGACCTGACGCCCAGGGAAATTCAGATTATGGACCTGATTAAACAAGGGAAAAAAACCGGCGAAATTGCCGCCGCGCTGAACGCTTCGTTAAAAACGGTGGAAACCCATCGGAATCATATCCGGAAAAAGCTCAACCTGGTCAATGCCGGGGTTAACCTTCGGTCATACCTGCTGTCCGTGTCGTAACGGACGATACGGATAATTTTCGTTGCGATGCCCGCGGCAATATGACAAAATGCCTTCACCGCGGACCATGGAAGAAATACCGGACACCATGAGGAGGAAGGATGATGCGGGTATATTTCTGGGGGACAAGAGGATCTTTGCCCGCCTCGATCACCGCCGGGGCCGTCGAGGAGAAAATCGTAAAGGCAATCCGGGCCTCCCGCACCCATTCTCTGGAGACGGACGAGGCCATCGAAGCCTTCGTTCACAACGAACTCCCCTTCCCCGTCCGGGCAAGCTACGGCGGAAACACGGCATGCGTCGAACTTTGCGGCGCGGAAGAATATGTCCTTTGCGACGCCGGGACGGGGCTTCGGGATTTCGGCGGCGCCTACATGAAGGCGAAAGCCGCCGGGCAGCCCGGTTTGCCGAACGTTTTCCACCTGCTGATGTCGCATCCTCACTGGGACCACCTTCAGGGCTTTCCCTTTTTCACGCCCGCCTACCTGCCGGGCCACCGCATCCATATCTACGGGGGCCATGCGGATCTTGAACGAATCTTTATCCGCCAGCAGAGCGAACCCTGTTTCCCCGTCGGTTTTCATGCCATGAAGGCCGACATCCGCTTCCACACCCTTGAGCCTGAAAGCGAATACGACATTGCCGGAATGAAGGTCGCCTGCATCAGGCAGAACCATCCGGGAGACTCCTACGGGTACCGCTTTGAAAAAGACGGCCGGACCGTCGTCTACTCCACCGACTCGGAGCACAAGGACGGCGGCAGGGAGGAGTACGAGCGGTTCCTCTCTTTTTTTTCAAATGCAGACCTGCTGATCTTCGATGCGCAATACCGTTTCCTGGACGCCGTGGACACCAAGGAGAACTGGGGCCATTCCAGCAATCTGCTGGGCGTCGAAATGGCGGCGGCCGCCGGCGTCCGGCGCCTGTGCCTCTTTCACAACGAGCACACCTTTGACGACGACGCGCTGGACCGGTTTCTGGAGGATACCCGCGCCTATCTCAAAATCCTCGACGGTTCGTCCAGTCTTAAAATCGACCTGGCCTATGACGGCCTGGACATCGAACTCTAGCCGGGCGCGCGCAACCAGGCGGCAAATACCCGCCCCGCATGCCGGCATTGCAGGGGAAAACATGGCCGATCCTTCCGATGACAAAAAAATCCGTGAGGTTTTTCGCGATGTGCTGAACCATCGGGAAATGGAACGGATTATCCGGCGCTGTTCCACCAACCCGGATGATATTCGGCAGACGGCCCTGGCCGGGGCGGATCTGACCTCGTGCCGGAATGTTTTGGAACTGGGATGCGCGTTCGGCTCCTTCACCGGCGCGCTCAAGTGCCGTCTTCATCCGCGGGCCCGCATTGCCGGTCTGGACATCATCCCCGAATATGAGCCGTTTTTTCTGGAGGCCTGCGCAAAAGCCGGCTATGCCGGGCGGTTCTCCAGCGACGGCGTTCATCAAATCGCCGGCTTTCCGCCGTCGGACGCCGATCTGATTCTCTGCAGCTTCGCCCTTTACTTTTTTTTGGACGTTCTTCCGGACATTGCCCGTATTCTGAAGCCGGACGGCCTATTCATCACGATCACGCATGCGTCCGGAAACATGCGCGAACTGATCGACGTCATTCGGAGCATCCTGAAGGCCCGCCGGATCATCCAGCCGGACGATGTCCTGCCCATTGAAGAAATTCTAAAGGCGTTCTCGGCGGAAAACGGCAAGGCGCTTCTGGCCCCTCATTTCGGGAAGATTCGGCAAATCGATTTCCCCAATACGCTGGTTTTTCCCCCGCAGGACATCGGGGCGTTCATCGATTACTACCGCTTCAAGCGCCCGTTTTTTCTGGCGGGAACGCCGCCGGCGGCAGACATCATCCTCCCCGATCTGACCCGGGCGCTTGCCGGCATGGCGGCCGGCCGTCAAACGCTGTCCATGTGCAAGGACGACGCGATTTTCATCTGTTCACATCCCCGTTCATCAAAGGAAGCTCCATGAAGAAACAACGGAAATTCTGCGTGTACTGCGGCGGCCCGGTCGCGAAGAAAAAAGAAGATTCGGTTTGGCGGGATTTCTGTTCCGAATGCCGCTCGTTCTTTTACGACAATCCGCTGCCGGTGGTCTCGGCGATCGTGGATGTCTCGAGGGAAATCCTGCTGGTGAAGCGCGACCGGGCGCCGTTTCAGGGCCGCTGGTGCCTCCCGACCGGATTCGCGGAAGCCGGAGAAAACATCGAAGAGGCCGTCCTGCGCGAACTGGGCGAGGAAACCGGCATTCGGGGCCGGATCAGCAGGCTTCTGGACGTTGATTCCTACAAAAGCCGGTTTTACGGCGACCTGCTCTTTCTGACATTTGTCGTGGAAAAGACCGCCGGGAAAGTCGCGGCGGGCGACGACAGCGCGCAGGCGAAGTTTTTTCCGATCGACCGCATCCCGCCGCTCGCGTTCCGCTCCAACCGCCGCGCCGTCACGGCTTACATTCAAAGCAAAAAAGACTACTGGGCCATCCTGGACGCCGTCGACAAGCGCTCCAATCCATCGCTGCGCAACGCGAAGCGCGCCAATTCCCTGACCCGGCGTCTGATCGGCAACCTTTTGAAAAACCGGGAGGCCATCATTCGGCAATGGATCGAAGACGTGTCCGCCAACCCGTCCACCGCAGAATACCGCCGCTACGAACCCCCGGTGCTCCACGGCATCTGCGACCGGATTATTTCGCAGATCACGCTCTGGATGGGCGACGCCTACGGAGCGCCGCACATCCGGAATTTCTACATCAAGCTGGGCCGCGAGAGAAAAAAGGCCGGAACGCTCCTCAGCAGCGCGCTCAGCGCGCTGAGCCTGATCCGGAAGCATATCTGGGACGTCGCGCTGGCCCGGGGAGCGCTGCAGAAGAACCTCGGCCTTTACGCGACCTTCGAGCTGCAGCGTCGCATGACCATTTTTTTCGACCTGGCCGCTTTTTACATCGCACGGGGTTACGAGTCATCGAAAACAGAGCCCCGAATCCCCGGCGCCGCCTCTTCAAAACGAAAGCGCCGCGCCATTTAATCTTATTGACGAAGGTCATAAGCCATGATAAAAAGACTGCGGTTTTCCGGAAACGAAAGCGGCGGGAACTGTTGGATCCCTGTAAACCATTTTGCGGATTGACGAGGAGCAGCCTTTGAAACTGAGTGAAGTGAGAGATATTCTGGACGCGGAAATCATTGTCGGCGAAGACAGCCTTGACCTGGAAGTACAAACCGCCTTCGGCGCCGACCTGATGAGCGACGTTTTGGCCTTCGCCAAGGCGGGCAGCCTGCTCCTGACCGGCCTGACCAACACCCAGGTGATCCGGACCGCCAACGTGCTGGACATCGCCGCCATTATTCTGGTGCGGGGGAAAAAGCCGTCTTCCGAAACGATCACTTTGGCCAGCGAACTGAAAATCCCCATTCTGGCCACAAAATACATCCTCTTTGAAACGGCGGGGCGTCTCTACATGAAAGGAATCGTCGGCTGCCTGCCAAAAGTTGAAACCACCAGTGGGCGAAACTAAAGCAAACCTCTATTCGGAAAGTTTTCAGATTGAAGGCGGCAATTTCAATTCCGCCGGCATTGTGTCGACCAGCATCAAATCCATTCTGAAAAAACTGGGCATTCCCGGAGACATCGTCCGGAAAGCCGCCATCGTCTCGTACGAGGCGGAAATCAATGTTGTATCCTACGCCAAAAAAGCCGTCGTAAACCTGACGGTCAAGCCCGGCGCGGTGCTCATCGATGTGATCGACGAAGGCCAGGGCATTCCCAATATCGATCTGGCGATGCAGGAAGGATACTCCACCGCCGATCACAGAATCCGGGAAATGGGCTTCGGCGCGGGTATGGGGCTTTGCAACATCAAAAATTACTCCGACGACTTCCACATCGCCTCGGAGGTCGGCAAGGGTACGCATTTGAAAATGACCATTCAAACGCCATCAACTTGAAATAAAGGGTTAGTGTATGAACATTGAAGCAATCGGCGCGGCTTTGGGGCTGGAGGTTAAGTGCGGCCGGGAGAGCCTGGGCAAAAACGTCACCGGCGGCTACACCGGAGACCTCTTAAGCGATGTCATGGGCAACGCCAAAGAGGGCTATATCTGGATCACCCGCCAGGTGCACCAGAACATTGTCGCCGTCGCCAGCCTCAAGGAGCTCGCGGGCATCATCCTGATCAACGCCTGCGAACCGGCCAGGGAAACACTGGAAAAAGCCGAGGCGGAAAAGATTCCCATCCTGGTGTCCGACCTGCCGGCCTTTGAGCTCTCGGGCCGGATTTACAATCTGCTGACATCCGGAAGCTGATCGCCGAAGCCGCCCGGCCGTTCGCGGCGAATGATTCCTGCAAGGCGCCTTCTTTTCCCCGCCCGGGAAAGGGGCCGAAGCGAAAACCCAGCCCCCCTTCCCCCCTCTGCCCCGCGACCTTCAGGCGATCCCCCTCAGGGGCGCTTCCGCCAGGAGCGATGCAAGAAGCCATGCTGAAAATTTATAACTGCGATCTTCACATTCACACCTGCCTGTCGCCCTGCGCCGAGCTGGACATGCATCCGAAGGCCCTGGTGGAGCGGGCACTCGCGCGGCATCTCGACATCATCGCCGTCAGCGACCACAACGCTTCCGCCAATGTCCCGTATGTCATGGCGGCCGCCGCGGGAAAAAACATTCGCATTATTCCGGCCATGGAAATCACGACCAGCGAGGAAGTGCACCTGCTGGCGCTCTTCGGGAGCCTGTCCGATCTTCTGGAGCTTCAATCGATCGTCGATCGGCACCTGTTTGGAGAAAATGACGAAGACCGCTTCGGCGTGCAGGCCGTCGTCAACGAGCGGGGGGAAGTGGAGGGGCTCAACAACCAACTCCTCATCGGCGCTACGGATCTTCCCATCGATGCGATCGTGGACATCATTCACGGGCTGGGGGGACTCGCCGTCCCCGCCCACATCGACCGGGAAAGCTTCAGCGTGCTGAGCCAGCTCGGCTTCATCGACGAAAGCTCGCATTTTGACGCGCTGGAAATCTCCAAACGCATGGGCATGCGTGAAGGGCGCATCCGGTATGCCGAGCTTGCCCGGTACCCCTTTGTAACGTCTTCCGACGCCCATTTTCTAAAGGACATCGGAACATCCACCACCCCCATCCTTCTGAAAGAGGCGACCTTTGAAGAAATCAGAATGGCCGTCTTCGGACAAAACGGCCGCCAAATTCTGGAGAAGCAATGCTGACGCTGGCCGATCATATCCTGGACATCGCCGAAAACTCCGTGCGCGCGGGCGCGAAGCTGATTCAAATCTTCATTGAGGAAGATTCCATAAACGATCTGCTGACGCTTGAAATCACCGACGACGGGCACGGCATGGCCAAGGACGTCCTGCAAAAAGCGCTGGATCCGTTTTATACGACCAAAACGGTCCGTCGCGTGGGTCTGGGTCTGCCCCTGCTGAGAGACGCCGCGGAGCGCTCCGGCGGTGTCTTTCAAGTAAATTCTGAAGAAAATTGCGGCACTACGGTAAAGGCCACGTTTGGCCTGCGTCATTTGGACCGGCAGCCTCTGGGTGCTATAATTAACATAATAATTATTCTCATTATTTCTAATTCTGATATTGATTTTTTTTATAAACACAGGCATAATGACCGGCAGTTTGAGATGGATACGCGTGAAATCCGCAAAGAAATCGAGGATGTACCCATTAACCATCCTGAGATAATAAAATATATCCGGGGCGCAATGGAAGAAGGGTTGCAGGATATAGAACCGGAAGCCTAGCGCGCCGCGAAGATTTGAGGAGGACGTACATGAAAGCCGAAGATACAGAGTTGTTGAAAGAGTTCACTCCGGAACAGGTGGCAAAGTTGGACAGCATTATCAACAAGCACAAGGGAAAGGCAGGCGGCCTGATTCCAGTTCTCGAAGAGGCGCAGGTCTGTCTGGAATACCTGCCGCTTCCCGTGCAGAAAAGAATTGCCGCCGGCCTGAATCTGCCGCTGAGCCGCGTCTATGGCGTGGTCACCTTTTACTCGTTCTTCACCATGACCCCGCGAGGCAAGCACACGGTTCGCGTCTGCCTGGGCACGGCCTGCTACGTTCGCGGAGGCAAGGCGCTCGCGGAGGCGCTCCAGAGACAGTTCGGAATCAAGGAAGGGGAGACGACGGAGGACCGCATGTTCACGCTGGAATCCGTCCGCTGTCTCGGCGCCTGCGGTCTGGGGCCGGTCATTGTCGTAGATGAAGATGTTCACGGGCGCGTCAAGCCCGCCAAGATCAAAGAGGTCCTGAGTCAATACAATTAATTCATTACCGATCAAAAGATAACGGAGGACACGCCCATGGCGAAAATAACCATCGATGATTTGAAAAAAATTAAGGAGAAAGTCCACAAGGAAATGTCTTTGCGCGACGGCGACCGCCGCGTCAAGGTCACTGTTCATATGGGAACCTGCGGCATCGCTTCCGGCGCGAAGGAAGTCATGGACACGCTGCTGGAAGAAATTGAAGCCGCCAAAGTGCAGGACGTGGTGGTCACCACCTCCGGCTGCATGGGCCTGTGCAGCCGCGAACCGCTCGTGACCGTCGAAGTTCTGAATGCCGAGCCGATCAAATACGAATACGTCAATCCCAACAAAATGAGGCAGATATTCAAGCGTCATATTCTGGCGGGGGAAATACAAACGCCCTTTGTGCTGGCCAAAGGCTCTGAAGTTCTAAAATAAACAGTTCATCATGCCCGCGGCCCTGATGCGACCCGTGGCCTGATGATTAAGGAGGATATTGGATTCATGAAAGTATTTCGTTCACACATACTGATTTGCGGCGGAACGGGCTGCCAGGCTTCCGGCAGCCTCGGCGTTAAAAATGCCCTTTTGGAAGAACTGGTCAAAAGAAAACTGGCGGAAGAGATCAAAGTGGTCGAAACCGGCTGCAACGGATTCTGCGCGCTGGGCCCCATCCTGGTGGTTTACCCGGAAGGCGTCATCTATATCAGCCTGAAGCCGGCCGACATCCCCGAACTGGTCGAAGAACACCTGATCAAAGGCCGCGTTGTCGATAAACTGCTTTACCGCGAACCCGGCACGGACAAAACCATTCCCACGATGCAGGACATCCCCTTCTTCGCCCACCAGGAACTGCGGGTGCTGAGAAACCGCGGACTGATCGATCCCGAAAAAATCGAAGAATACATCGCCCGCGACGGCTATGCGGGAATGGCCAAGGCGCTCACCGAAATGACGCCCGAACAGATTGTGCAGGAAATGCTGGATTCGGGGCTGCGCGGCCGAGGCGGCGCGGGATTCCCCACCGGTCTGAAATGGAAATTTGCCGCCGGTTCCAAAAGCGACGTAAAATATGTTTTATGCAACGCCGATGAAGGCGATCCCGGAGCATTCATGGACCGCAGCGTTCTGGAAGCGGATCCGCACGCGGTTCTGGAAGGCATGGTCATCGCCGCCAAAGCCATCGGCTCCCAGCATGGATACATTTACTGCCGAGCGGAATATCCGCTGGCCATCCACCGTTTGAACGTCGCCATTGCGCAGGCCAAGGATGCCGGCCTTCTGGGCAAAGACATCCTCGGCACCGGCTTCGACTTCGATCTGGAAATCTACCAGGGCGCGGGCGCGTTTGTCTGCGGCGAGGAAACAGCCCTCATGACCTCCATTGAAGGCAAGCGCGGAATGCCCCGACCCCGTCCTCCCTTCCCCGCCGTGGCAGGGTTGTGGCAGAAGCCCAGCATTTTAAACAACGTGGAGACGCTCGCCAACGTCGGGCAGATCATTCTGCGCGGCGCCAAGTGGCACGCGTCGGTCGGCACCGAAAAGAGCAAGGGCACGAAAGTGTTCGCCCTTACCGGCGACGTCAACAACGTGGGCCTGGTGGAAGTCCCGATGGGCACCAAACTGGGCACCATCGTCTATGACATCGGCGGCGGCATTCCCAAAGGCAAGAAGTTCAAAGCCGCGCAGCTCGGCGGCCCGTCCGGCGGCTGCATTCCGGTGCAGCATCTCAACGCCTCCGTCGACTACGAAAAAGTCGCGGAGCTCGGCGCCATTATGGGTTCCGGCGGTCTGATCGTCATGAACGAAGACAAGTGCGCCGTGGACATGGCGCGGTTCTTCATGGATTTCTGCCAGGATGAATCCTGCGGCAAATGCACCCCCTGCCGCGAGGGCACCAAACGCATGCTGGAAATCCTGACCAACATCACACAGGGCAAAGGCAAACCCGGCGACATCGAACTGCTCGAAGAAATGGCCGGCGTCATTAAAAACGCGGCGCTGTGCGGCCTGGGACAGACGGCGCCCAACCCCGTGCTGAGCACCATCCGCTACTTCCGCAAGGAATACGAAGAGCATATTTTTCAGCATCGCTGCCCGGCCACCGTCTGCTCGGCCATGTTCAAATCCCCCTGCCAGCACACCTGTCCGGTGGAAATGGACATTCCGTCCTACATTGCACTGGTGCGCGAAGGCCGGTTTGAAGACGCCTACAAGATCCTGCTCCAGACCAATCCCTTCCCGTCGGTCTGCGGCCGCGTCTGCGATCACAAGTGCCAGTCCAAGTGCCGCCGCGGCAATATGGATGAGCCGCTGGCCATCAAGTTCCTGAAACGCTTCATCACCGACAACGCGCCGCGTCCGAAAACCGATCCGGCGCCCGTCACCCGCAAGGAAAAGATCGCCGTCGTCGGCGCCGGCCCCGCCGGCCTGACCGCGGCGCGCGGCCTCGCGCTGCGCGGCTACAAGGTGACCGTTTTCGAAGAACTTTCCTACGCGGGCGGCATGCTGCGCTGGGGCATTCCGGCCTACCGGCTGCCGCGCAACATCCTGCAGGGAGAAATCGACAACATTGCCGCGCTGGGCGTCGAGATCCGTCTGAACACCCGCGTGGGAAAAGACATTTCCTTTGCGCAGTTGGAAAAGGATTTTGACTACTTCTATCTCGCCACCGGCGCGCACAAGAGCCAGAAAATGCGCGTGGAAGGCGAAGACCTGGTCAACGTCTTCGGCGGCGTGGAATTCCTGCGCGACTTCAACAACAACGAAGACAAATGGCTCAAGGGCGAAAAGACGCTGGGCAAGAAAGTGGCCGTCATCGGCGGCGGAAACTCGGCCATCGACGCGGCCCGCGTGGCGCTCCGCCTCGGTTCGGAGGTCACCATCCTGTACCGCCGTTTGAGAGCGGACATGCCCGCGGCGGAAGAGGAAATCAAGGCGGCGGAAGAAGAAGGCATCAAGATCGAATACCTGATCGCTCCGCTGAAAATCGACGGCGCAAAAGGCAAGGTCAGCTCCATTACCTGCCAGCGCATGAAGCTGGGCGACTTTGACGCGAGCGGCCGCAAGCGGCCCGTGGCGATCGAAGGCTCCGAATTCACGCTGGCCGTTGATGCGATCGTGGCCGCCATCGGCCAGGTTCCGGACATGAGCTTCATCGACAAAAAGTCCGGCGTCGAAATCAACAAGTGGGATTGCTACACGGTCGGCAAGGGCTTCAAATCCCGGACGACGAACCCCCGCTACTTCGCGGGCGGCGACGCGGAAACCGGGCCCGACACCGTCATTGGAGCCATCGCGGCGGGGCATCAGGCCGCCGACGACATCGACGCGGCCATTCGCCAGGCAAACCATGAACCGGCCTACGAAAAGCCGGCGCTCGAAAAGATCGACGTGCCGCTGGTGATCGACGACGAATCGGTCGAAACGCCGCAGATGCCGATGCCCGAAATGCACCATGCGACGCGCAAGATGAGCTTCGCGGAAGTGGAGCTGGGCTTCAGCCGCGAAGACGCCATGAAGGAAGCCTGCCGCTGCCTGCGCTGCGACGCATCGGTTTAAGATTTTTCAATCAGCGCTTCAATAAAAAAGGGTGATTCCCGGTCTTTCAGGAATCGCCCTTTTTCTTTGCCTGGTCGCGACGGGACGCTGAGGGATCAGAGCGAGCCCAGGGCAATGAGCTCCTTGATGTCGAGATGCCTTGACTCGTCAACGGACAGGCCTTCACGAATCAGCTCCAGCACCTGCGGTTTTTCCTTCGGAAACTCGTAGCCTTCATAGGACTGGGAGAAAAGCAGGCCTCCCTGCCGGTTGGTCCAGGCGTTCATATTGTGGTCAAAGCAGACGCGCGAAGTGACGTTCAGGTTTTCGATCATCACCTGCAATTCTTCCAGCCGTTCGTGGGGCGATGAAATATGCAGCCTTCCCCGTTCGTATTCCTCAAAAAGTTCCGTGCCCTGACGGGGCACCAGGGGGCGAGACCGGATGTAGTGCGGATTGATCGCGCTGAGCACGCGCGCCGTATTCTCCGCGTGCCGGCGCCAGCGCTCCCTGCCGCCCAGATCGGGCATCCAGTACTCGGAAAGCTGAAAACCGGCGGCCATCGCTTTTTTGCCGCCTTCGATCTGCTCCTCGCTGGTAACGCCTTTGCGGATGATTTTCAAAATTTCATCATCGCCCGTTTCCAGACCGACATGAATGCGGTCCAGACCCGCTTCGCGAATCGCGGCCAGTTCCTCCGGCTTCCTTTGCGCCAGCGTTTTTGATCGTGTATAGGACGTCACCCGGGTGAGGCTGACGAGCGTTTTTCGCAAATGTTGCAGCACCTCGACAAATTCGCCGGGCCTCATGATCATGCTGTTGGCGTCCTGAAGAAAGGCCGTTTTTCCGCCGTAGTACAGCCAGTTGAAAACGGAAGAGAAGCAGTAGTTTTCCCGCAAATACGGATCGACGCCCAGAATCGCCTGAAGCACCTCGCGGTTGAGACGCCCTTCGTTCCCCGACTTGATGGAGATTTCCCGGATTTCGTCCGCGATGTCTTTGACGGCGTCGATGTCCGCCTTGATGTCGGCTACCGGCCGGTAGCCGAAGGGATGCCCCTTGTACATTTCGCAAAAGGTGCATTTATTCCACGGGCAGTTTTCCGTAATCCGCAGCAAAAGGGAGGCGTTGCCGCCTTCGCTGGGAGGCCTGTACACTCCTATGGCAAACGTCATTTTTCCTATGTTTTCCACCTGCTTCCGATAAGATTCGGTTTTCGCGCTCAATGCCATGCTTTTCCCCTTTAGAATGTTCTCAATGGTAATATAACAATCCCGCGCATTTTGACAACCGCCCTCCTTCTTTTCAGCCGGTCAAAAGATGGAGCGGCAAGGGTCCTGAGCATCATTTTTGGGCTGCGGGAACGGTTGGGCGGAGTGTCTTTGAACCGATGAAAAAAATTGAATATGCCCCTTGTCAGACTTGTGCCTTTTATGCTATGAACGCAACTCGTTTTTTGTTTTTTGTCGCGATTAAATATCCGACGATACAGGTATTTTCAAAGCGTCACTAAAAATATTTCAGGCCTTAGCAAAGGAAAGGGAGGATGTCTTGTATGTCTAATGAGAATCTGGAAACAAAACGATGGGGGATCGCCGCCGCCGCAGTCGTCATTCAGCTCTGCCTCGGCACCGTGTACGCGTGGTCCGTTTTCAAAATGCCGTTGATGAACATGCACGGCTGGGATGGCAAAACGGTGCAGTACACCTTTATGCTTCTGATGTTGATCATCGGACTTGCGGCCGCGTTCGGCGGCACGCTGGTGGATAAGAAAGGACCCCGCTTTGTCGCGACGATCGGCGGCATTCTTTTCGGAATCGGCACACTGGTTGCCGGATACGCGGACCAGGTGGGAAGCATCGCTCTTCTATATCTCGGCTTCGGCATGATCGCCGCTCTGGGCAACGGTTTCGGCTACGTGACCCCGATTGCCACCCTGATCCGCTGGTTTCCGGACAAACGCGGCCTGGTGACGGGTCTCGCGGTGATGGGATTCGGCGCGGGCGCTTTTTTTATGGGAAAAATCGCGCCGGCCATGATCGCATCCTTCAAGGAAGTGGACGCGGCCGGCAAAGTCATTTCTTCCGGCGTTGCCATGACCTGGTACATCTGGGGCGTTATTTTCCTGATTCTGGTTACCGGCGCAGCGCAGTTATTCAAAGATCCGCCCAAGGGATGGCTTCCCGCCGGGTTCAAGCCCGCGGCTAGCTCCGTCAGCGCGGCGGATTCTTTCATGTTCGGCGAGGCGGTGAAAAGACCCCAGTGGTGGATGCTGTGGGCCATGCTGTGCCTCAACGTTTCCGCCGGTCTGGGCCTGATTTCCCAGCATTCTCCGCTTGCGCAGGATGTTTACAGAAAAACCATGGGCCTTCTCGGCGATCTGACGCCTGAACAGGTAGCGGTGGTCGCCGCCGCCGGCGGCACGGTCGTGGCGGTTGCGGCCATCTTCAATGGTTTGGGAAGACTCTTCTGGGCAAAGATTTCCGACAATATCGGACGCCGGATGGTCTTCATGATCATGTTCGCGTCGCAGGCCGTTATTTATCTCCTGGTGGCCATGGGCTACATCTCCAATTACTACCTGTTCATCGTGGTGTCCTGCTATCTGCTGGCCTGCTACGGCGGCGGATTCGCCACCATGCCCGCCTTTGCGGCGGACGCCTTCGGTCCGGCCTACATCGGCAAGGTTTACGGATTCATGCTGACCGCATGGAGCGCGGCCGGCATTATCGGCCCCTTTGTGTTCGAAGCCTTCAAGCCCCAGGCACTGTACATCGCGGCCATTCTGCTCGTTGTCGGTTTCTTTATCGCTCTGGTCTACAAACCGCCAAAGGGTAAAAAAGCGTAACCGATTGATTATTAAAACAAAAGCCCCCGCATGGATTTGCCCTGCGGGGGCTTTTTTGTGGCCGCCCTCATTTACCGACCGGCGGTCAAGATTTTCTTGACATCAAAGACCCCGTTCCCTATACTCCGCGTGGTCATCAAGACTTTTTAAAAAGTCTAAATCATAACTCAATGGAGGTATCACCATGGCAAGATGGAAGTACAAAACAAGCATCATCGATCTGGACCGCCTCATTCCGCCCGAGGCCATTTCCTGCAACGATACGGGAACCTGCGTCATTGACGGCATCCCGGGCAGCCAGGACCACTTCAAGGGAATTCTCGACAAGGAAGGCGAGAGCGAGTGGGAGCTGATTCAGTGCCAGCCCCACGGACAAAAGCTTCTCTGCATCTGGAAGAAAAAAGTCGCGGAAGCCTTTGCCAGTTAAAGTGCAGCTCTCCGCATCTTTTTCGCATCCACGCCGACTTCAGATTCAAACCGGCCTTTCAGGCACGGTCACCGCGCGTTGGTGCGTTTATTTCAGCGAAACATCATTATGCGAAGCGGCCGTGCAGGGGACGGTCCTTTTGCATGAAAAATCAAAAATACAGGAGGTAATATTTCATGGCTTTCAATCCCCCCGCAAAAATGGTCGCTCTCGTCGGTAACGCGGGAGTCGGCAAGGCAAAACTTTCAATCTTTAATCTGCTGCTTCGAGGATTCATGGCGGGCGCCTACATCGCCATCGGAGCGGCGCTGTGTACCGTCTGCTCAACCGGAGCGGCGCCGATTCTCGGAGCGGGCATGGCCAAGTTAATCAGCGGCGCGGTCTTCCCTGTCGGCCTGATTGCCATCGTCCTCACCGGCATGGAGCTCTTCACCGGCGACTGCATGATCGTCCCCGTGGCCGCCATGATGAAGAAGGTCACCTGGGGCGCCGTCATGAGAAACTGGGTATGGGTTTACATCGGAAACTTTGTCGGCTCGCTGGCCTACGCGTACGTCATGGTGATCGGACCCTTTGTCACGGGACAGCCGGACGGCACCATGGCCGTGAACGCATTCGGGGACAACGCGGTCGGAATCGCCGTGGCGAAAATCCTTGAATACAAGGCCGTCGGCGGCGCGGGCCTATGGTCCTGCTTCATCAAGGCCATCGGCTGTAACTTCCTGGTCAACATCGCCATTCTGCTGGCTATTACGGCGGACGACATCATCGGAAAATTTTTCGGCATCTGGTTCCCGATCATGGCCTTCGTCGCAACCGGCTTCGAGCACTGCGTGGCCAACATGTATTTTCTTCCGGCGGGAAAATTCCTAACCGATTGGTACCCGGCCGTCATCGCGAAGAAAGGCGGACTGCTTCTGGCCAACGGAGGGCTTTCGTGGGGCGATATCTGGATCTGGAACCTGATCCCCGCAACCATCGGAAACATCTTCGGCGGATTCCTTTTCATCGGGGTTACCTACTTCCTCATGTTCAGGAATGATCTGCCCAAGGACTAGAGGGAACCCATGTCCGTATTTGCCTGGATCGTCTTTTTTATTTGCGCGGGAGCGGTGGCGCTGAATTACGCCGCGACGGGAAACGCGAGCTTTTTGTGGTATGCCATCCCCGGCCTGATTCTGCTTTTGGTCATCCCGATGACCCTGGCCTGGATGAGCCGCAGAAGTTTCACGCAGGCCCGCCAACAGTCTGAACATCAGGCGCGCTCCTGCAAGATTGGAAAAATTGTCCCGGCAATGATCGGCAATGTAGTGCGAATATCGGGTGAGGTTCGGAAAATCAGCTTCAAATGGCTCAACCGGCCTCACTTTCACATTCAAGACGCGACGGGATTGATTCGGGTCATCATGTTCACCGCGCCCGCCAACAAAGTGGCGGCGGGCGACAAGGTGGAGGCCATCGGCATTGTGATGAAATATCCGCTGTCGAAAGAACGGATCGCCATATCAGCCGTCAGCGTCAAACGTATCGAAAATTAAGGAGACGATTATGGACTCAAGAGAAGGAAGATGCATCTTCGGGTTTCTTTTGCTTGGATTGGCCCCTGTTCTGGCCACGGCAGGCGGAGCGGGCGCGGGAATGATTCTGTTTGCCGCGGGTTTGCTGGTCGCGATCACGGCCGTCGGTTAGAAAATCATTTGCGGAAGAAAGTAACGGCGCAATCCGCCGTTACTTTCCCCTGACGCATTTTAAACATTCAAGGAGTATTTTATGTCTGACAATCTTGCTAATCCGGCCCCGCTTGGTTTGATGGGGTTTGGAATGACCACGGTTCTTCTAAACATCCATAACGCGGGCCTGTTTGAGATGAGCGCAGTGATTCTGGCCATGGGCATTTTCTATGGAGGAATCGCGCAGATTATCGCGGGCTGCATGGAATTCAAAAAAGGCAATACGTTCGGCACGACCGCTTTTACGTCCTACGGGCTCTTCTGGCTGACCCTTGTGTTCATCATTTACTTCAACGGAAAATTCGGCATACCCGCCAATACGATGGGATTTCTGGCGTGTTATCTCTTTATGTGGGGCCTGTTCACATTTTTCATGTGGATCGGCACATGGAAGGCCAATCGGGGCCTGCAGGTTGTCTTTCTGTCACTGACGATTCTGTTTTGGATGCTCGCGGCGCGCGACGCGTTCGGCTGGACCGGAACATGGGCGGTTTTAACCGGCTACGAAGGCATCTTCTGCGGATTTTCGGCCATTTACTGCGCGATGGCGCAGGTAATCAACGAAAATTTCAAAAGAGTGGTACTGCCGCTGGGGCAGAAATAGATTGAATTCCATTGCGGTCGGAATAAAATTCTGATCCATCGATCCTGAAGGAAAAAAGAGGCTCTCCCGTGATCATAACGGGGGAGCCTTTTTCACTGGACCGGGATTTATGAAGCGCACCTGAACCAGGCGACGCCAATCACCAGAGCCCCCGCAATAAACCGATACGCCACAAACGGCAGAAACGTCCGGGTCTGAACGTAGCGAAGCAGAAAGCCGATGGCGGCAAGGCCGGAGAGGCACGCCACCGCCATGCCGGTCAGAAATGCCGCATCCACCATGGAAGGATTGGCGGCAAGCTCCGGAGCTTTTACCAGCGCGGCCCCCAGAATGATCGGCGCCGAGAGCAGAAAGGAAAAGCGCGCCGCGCCCTCGCGGGTCATGCCGAGCGCCAGCGCTGCCGTCATCGTAACGCCGGAGCGGGAAACGCCGGGAATAATGGCCAGCGCCTGTGACAAACCAATCAGCAAACTGGTTTTGAGCGAAATATGATCCACGGCAATTTGTTTTTTACCCCGGCGGTCAACCACATAAAGAATAACGCCCAGAAGGATCAGCATGCAGGCGATCAGAACGGGGTGGCGGAAAACCGTTTCGGCAACATCCTCGAGCAAAAAGCCGATCAGCGCGCCGGGAATCGTCGCCAGGACCAGATACCAGAAGAGCTTTCCTTCCCTTTCTTTTGGTTTCGTAAACCCCTTATGCAGCAGCCTGAGCCAGTCTTTCCAGAAATAGATCACCACCGCAATGAGGGTGCCGACATGCAGGGCGATATCAAACGTCAGGCCGGAGTACGGCCAGTTCATGAGCCAGGGAACCAGCACCAGATGCGCGGAGCTCGAGATGGGAAGAAATTCCCCCAGCCCCTGCACCAAACCGAGAATGATCGCCTGCAAAACGTCCATGACCGCTCCTTTAGCCTCTTTTCGCCGTGGCCGTTGCCTTACCTGATAAAACCGGTTTTGTCCACCCCTGCCGGCCAGGAAACAGCGGAAAAAAAATCCTTTGCACCTCTTCTGATCATTTCTTTCAATCCGTTGAACATTTCATTGAAAGAAAAACGCCGAAACGATTGTTTTGCGCCGGGTTGAGTCTGGTGGGCTTACACGTTAAGCCTAATAATATCTTTATGTTGCTAGCCTTTATCTTCTGTTTTCCAATTCTGGCACAAAATTTTCATTAAGTATAAGGCAAATGAAACAAAAACCCTCAAGGAGGAAACAGATCATGAAGAAGACCATCGGAACAATCGTAGCGGCGGCGGCAGTGGTTCTTTTGACGGCAACCTTTGGATTTGCAGAGTATGCAGCGGCAGGGGCAGCCAATTTCCCGTATTTTCAGCTGGGCTGCCTCATTGTGGGCGGACTGATCATGGTCAGCCTGAAGAGGAAGTATGACAAGATGTACACGGCGGAAGTCGTCGGCGCCTTCGCTCTTTACACCCTTCTGATGGCGCTCTTCACCAATCCGGTCATTGACGCGGTGAAAAACATTGTCACCTGATCAAAGCAAGCAGCAAGCGATGAAGTAACCGCCGCTTCGGCAACCTTCAGGATCTGTGTTAATAGTACGCCCCCTCAGGTTTCTACAACTGAGGGGGTCTTTTTATCAAAACCACGCGCCCAGTGCTGGCGGCTTGTTGCCCAAGCGATATCCCTTTTCGCTTGGGCAACAGGCCGTTGATTGAAACCCGAAACATAATCCTTGATTTTCAAACCAGCTTGGGATAGAAGGCACCAACATCAAATATGAGGACTCCCCTTGCTCCCGAACTGAATCGGGGGCTTTAGAGCCGAAAGGAGGAAAAGTTGAAGAGATACGAAGTCATTGCTATTGTCAAAACGGATGTGTCGGAAGAAGACCTGACCGCCATTATGGAACGGTCCTCCAACATCATCACCGAACGAAAAGGGGTCATCGCCAAAGCGGAAAAATGGGGCAAACGGCGGCTGGCCTATGAAATCAAAAAGCAGAAAGACGGATTTTATTTTTTCATCGACTATGCCGGCGACGGTTCCATCGTGGCCGAAATGGAGAGAAATTTTAAAATTGACGACCGGATTCTGAAATTCATGACGGTCACCAGGGAAGGCGCCGTAACCCGCGAAGGCATCGACGCGGAAATCGCCGCCTCGGAAGTGAAGCGCACACAGATCCGCATCGAAACGGACAACACAGCCGCCGCGAAAGAAGAAAAGGCGGCCCCGGATGCAAAGCCCTCCCGGCTGTCCTTCCGCAAAGCCCAGCCCCGGGAAGACAATACACCGAAAGGAGAATGATCATGGCTGCACCCAACGGCGAAAGACCCTCCCGTCCGCCTCAGAAAAAGTTTTTCCACCGGAAAAAATTCTGCCGGTTCTGCACGGACTCCAATGTGAAGATTGATTATAAAAATCCGGTGATTCTCAATAATTTTGTCACGGAGCGCGGCAAGATCATGCCCCGGAGAATCACTGGCAACTGCGCTTATCATCAGAGAGAACTGACCGTTGCCATTAAAAGAGCGCGCACCATCGCCATCATGCCTTTTGTCACCGCGGAAGGCAGATAAACCAATTTTGCAAAGCCACCGGCCGGTTTTATTCTGATGAAGAAAAAACCGGCCGGTTTTCATTGATCCGACACATCCTTTGACGGCATTGCCGTTTTTTCACCGCAGGCCCCTGATTTGACAACATTGAATCTATCGCCTTTTCATGATGCTTCGTTTCCCCGGCTGCTGCTGGTCATAGCGCTTTTTCTGGCGGCATCGCTGCTCCCCTTTGCCGGCCTCGTTTTCCTGCTCGTGATTCCGCTGGTTCTGTATGTCCTGTGCTTTCTTTCCGATCCCGCAAAGACCCTCAAGGCATTTCTGGCCTCGCTTTGCGCCGTGGCCGCCCTCCTGTGGACCATGAATGCGGCCGCATCGGTCGCGGCCCCTGCGGCCATGGGGATCGCGGGAATGCTGATGGCCTGGAGCGCCGAAAAACGGTTTCGTGTCGAAGCCGTTGTACTTCTGCCCGCGCTCGTCGTGCTTGGCGCAATCGCCTTTTATTTTATTTTCGGCGCGTTGCAGCAGTCGCTCACCCCCTGGGAGCTGGTTTTAAAGAACATTCGGGAATCGGTGGAATTAAACATCGAGTTTTACAGTCGATTGCCTCTGAATCCCGAAGAACTTCAAGCGATTGTGGACAGCAAGCCCCAAATGATATCCCTGTTTGCGCGGATTTTCCCCGCCCTTTGCGTCATGGCGGCCGTATTCACGATCTGGGTGAATCTGATAGCCGCGGGCAGGCTGCTCAAAAGCCGCGGCATTGTACTGCCTCAGCTTTCGAACCTGTCCCAATGGAGCGCGCCCGGCTGGCTGGTCTGGGTTTTCATCGCGGCGGGAGGGCTCGGCGCCGTCCCCGTCACCCCCATCCGCGTCGTCGGCGTCAACATCCTTCTCGTCGCGTCTTTGCTATATTTTCTGCAAGGTCTTGCTATTGTTAGCTTCTTTTTTCAGCATAAAAACATCTCACCGTTTTTCCGCTTCCTTGCTTATTTTTTAATTGCGATTCAGCAAATTCTTATGATAGCAATAGCGGCAGTGGGATTCTTTAATCTCTGGGTTGATTTTCGAAAATATCTGCGCAAAGACCGGTCGACAGACTGACCATTGCATTCCATACGAGACAGGAGGTTTGACCATGAAGGTGATTTTGAAGCAAAACGTCCCTTCTCTGGGCAAGGCCGGAGACCTGGTCAAGGTCAACGACGGCTACGCCCGCAATCTGCTGATTCCGAAGGGTCTGGCCGTTGAGGCGGACGACAAGAATCTCAAGGCCTTTGAACTGGCCAAAAAAAATATTCTGCAAAAGACGCAAAAGGAAAAGGCCGGCGCGCAGGATCTCGCTTCCCGTCTGAGCCAGGTGACGCTGACGCTTTCCCGCAAAGTGGGAGATCAGCACAAGATTTTCGGCTCCGTTACATCCAAGGACCTGGAAGCGGCGATCAGGGAAAAGGGATTTCCTGTGGACCGCAAAATGATTGTGCACGATGAGCCGATCAAATCACTGGGAGAGTTCAAGGTTCGCATCAAGCTCCACCCGGGCGTTGAAACGGAAATCCAGGTCCATGTGGTCGGCGAAGAATCATGAAAGACATTGATCCCTCTCTATACAAACTGCCGCCCCAGAATATCGAGGCCGAACAGTCCATCCTGGGCAGCATTCTGCTGGAAAACGGCACCATCAACGCGGTGCAGGAAATCCTGAACAGGGATGACTTCTACAGCGAAGCTCACCGGAAAATTTTTTCCGCAATCGAGCGAATGGCGGACAAGAATGAGCCGGTGGACCTGATTACGCTCAGCAGCGCGCTGAAGGACCAGAATTTGCTGGATTCGATAGGCGGCGCGGCCTACCTGGCATCGCTGGTGGACAACGTTCCCACGGCCGCCAACGCGGCCAATTACGCGAAGATCGTCAAGGGAAAGTCGGTTCTGCGCGGCCTGATCGGGTCCGCCACCGAAATCATCAACAGTTGCTATGACACGGGCTCCGACGTCGACCAGGTGCTGGATATCGCCGAGCACCGCATTTTCGAAATTTCCGAAAACAAGGTGCGGGTCTCTTTTTACCCGATCAAGGACATCGTCCGCGACACCTTCCGCTCCATCGAGGACCTGTTCACCCGCAAGGAGCTGATCACCGGCGTTCCCACCGGCTTCGACAAAATCGACGACATGACCTCCGGGCTGCAGAATTCCGATCTGATTATTGTCGCCGGCCGCCCCAGCATGGGCAAGACCGCCTTAGCGCTCAATGTCGCACAGCACGCCGCTCTGGAAACCCAGATTCCTGTTGCCATTTTCTCGCTGGAAATGTCCAAGGAGCAACTGGCCTTCAGAATGCTGGCGTCCGAAGCCCGTGTTGACTCTCAGCGCATGCGCAAGGGTTTTCTGGGGGAAACCGACTGGCCGAAGCTGACGGCGGCGGCGGGCCGGCTCTCCGAAGCGCCGCTGTTTATCGACGACACGCCCGCCATCACCGTTTTGGAGATGAAGGCAAAGTCCCGCCGCCTGAAAGCGGAGCGGGACCTGGGGCTGATCGTCGTGGACTACATTCAGTTGATGCGGTCCAGCGGCAATACCAATTCGCGCGAGCAGGAAATTTCCGAGATCAGCCGCTCGCTCAAGGCGCTGGCCAAGGAGCTCAAGGTGCCCGTCATCGCGCTTTCCCAGCTCAACCGCCAGGTCGAGACAAGGCCGGGCGGCAACAAGCGTCCTCAGATGTCGGACCTGCGCGAATCCGGCGCCATCGAACAGGACGCGGACGTGATCATCTTCATCTACCGGGATGAGGTGTACAACAAATCCGATGACAACCCGGAAAAAGGCACCGCCGAAATCATCATCGGCAAGCAGCGCAACGGCCCCACCGGTCCGGTGAAGCTTGCGTTCCTGGACCGGTTCACCACCTTTGAGAACCTGGCCCGGACGGACGAGCCATGAAAAGAAATCCCGTAGAAGTGATCGTTTGCGACCGGATGCAGAAAAATTACCGCTATTTTCTGACCAAACCGGCCGGAAAAGATTTTGACCCGGAATTCAAGCCGGAACTGACCCCCAGACAAATGCTGGAAATCGGCGTTTTCGGCGGAAAATACATGAC
>JAQUVQ010000063.1 GCA_028693285.1 Smithellaceae bacterium | reverse complement strand
GGCAGTCCCCATCGTTCGCGGGCGCCGGGTCCGTTGAGATAGCCGGGGGTGGTAATAAAGTCGTCTTTTTCGGCAAGACGCCGGGGATCATGCTGGACGATGATCAGCGTTCGCCTGGCCAGAGCCCCGATGGGATTGGCCCCGCCGCTTCCCGGCAGCCTGCTGCGCGGGGAATCATAGGGACCGATGCAGGTCGTGTTCAGATTTCCATAGCGATCCACCTGAGCGCCGGACAGAAATCCCACGTCCACCCAACCGCCCTGCAGAAACATTCCCATCACATCGGTCAGCCCGCCGATCATGGCCGACCCGGGATTCAGGCACGCGTCGCCGACGGATAAGGCCGGACGTCCCGGTCTGGCGTCATAAACCCCCGATTCCTGCATCATCACCGCCCCGGGGGCATGGGTATGCTTGGCGATGTTGGCCGACATGGCGGGAAATCCCGTACCGACGACAACCACATCACCGTCATGGATTTCTCTGGCGCCGCAACAGGCCATCAGTTCGGGCTTGATATAGTCCTTCGGATGTTCAATCATTTGTATTCACCTCCTCAGTAAGCGTAACTGACCGGAAAACCATAATCGAATTTCGCCTGGAGTTTCCGGAACTGGGCATAGCCGAAGCGATCGATGTAGTGCTGGATATAGGAAGCCCGGTCGGGAATATCCATGATCCACTCCTGAAGAAACGCCCGAAAGCCTTCTTCCGTATTGGAGGCCTGCTGATACAGATAACCAAAACTGAAATCCAGATCATAGAATCCGGGCGTATAGCCCGGATGCGACGCGAAAGGCTCTTCCACAACGGCAACCACCTTGAAATCCGGCACGATCGTCCGGGAAGGGTCCTTCCCGATGACGTCCCGGCTGACGATGCGTTCGCAGGACACAATGACCTTCTTCGACGCATTGGCGCCGTATTTGCAATCTCCGCCGATTCCCCACATCTGCGCGTTGCCTTCCTCATCCGCCTGCTGGACGTGAATGATTCCCACATCCGGCTTGAGAGCCGGCACGAGCAGAACGGGGGATCCGTCAAAGGGAGAGGAGATCATCCGGTATTTGTCCTCTCCCATAAAACCCTTCACGTTCATAAGGTCCGTCCCCACCATGTCTTTGACGGGAATAAAGGGCATGCCCATCGCTCCCGCCATCAGCATCATGGGCAGCGACAAATTGGTATATTCCTCCACCTCAATCTTGTGGGGAATGCCTTTTTCCAGCGAACGCCGGTAGCAGCGGGCCAGGCCGTAAACGCCGAGAGAAATGAACGTGGAAATAAATCGCTTCACCGCCCCCGCCCCGATCAGCATATCGAAATCATCCGAGGCGTTGCCGCGGGTAATAGTCAGTTCTTTTTTCCCCTGGCGGATCAGTTCGTGAACCGCCGAAAAAGGCGTCCGGCAGATATAGCCGCCGATATATAGAAAATCGCCGTCATGGACATGTTCGGCAATTGCTTTTTGCATGGTCATAACCTTGTTCATGAAGGTCCTCCGTTGGTTTTGGGTTGTCCGGCCGGGATATGCCTTCCCGGCCGGACCGGATCTTTTCATTGAAAAACGATTAAGGGTTTTGTGCGATCAGGGCCTTGATTTCCAGATATTCTTCCAGACCGTATTTGCTGCGTTCGCGTCCGAGTCCGGACTGTTTATACCCTCCGGCCGGAGCATCGATGTCAAAGTCGGCCCCGTTGATGAAGACCTGGCCGCTTCGAATCTGACGCGCCGCGGCTCTGGCTTTTTCAGAATCCGCCGACCAGACGGAGCCGGAAAGCCCGTAAACGCTGTTGTTCGCGATGGCGATGGCTTCTTCTTCGGTCCGGTAGGGAATGATGCACAAAACGGGACCGAATATTTCCTCCTGCGCAATGATCATATCGGGTTTGACGTCGGCAAAGAGCGTCGGCTTGACAAAAAATCCCTTCGGAAGGTTTTCGGGGGTTTCCGGCCCGCCGGTGACCAGCGTGGCGCCTTCGCGGATTCCGGCTCGAATATATTCGCGAACGGATTGACGCTGGGCGTCATCCACCATCGGCCCCAGATAGACGCCGTCCGTAAAGGCATCCCCCATCACCATGGATTCGACGATGGCCTTTGCCATTTCGACGATTTCTTTCTGTTTGTGCGCCGGGACGATCATGCGGGACAGGGCAATGCAGGTTTGCCCGGAATTCAAAAAGCAGTTGTACACCCCTTTCGTCACCGCCATGGGAATATCCGCGTCTTCGAGCAGGACATTGGGGGACTTCCCGCCCAGTTCCAGCGTAACCCGCTTGATCGTTGTGGCGGCGGCCTGGGCCACGGCAATGCCGGACTTCGTGGAACCCGTGAGAGACACCATATCCACATCGGGATGAGACGACAGGGCGTAGCCTACCTTCGATCCGGCCCCGGGGACCAGATTGAAAACTCCGGGAGGCACGCCGATTTCCTGCATGATCTCCGTAAATGCATAGGCATTCAGGGGAGCCAGTTGGCTGGGTTTTGCCACCATGGTGCAGCCCGCCGCCAGCGCCGGCGCCACTTTGCCCACAAGCTGGTGAAGGGGATAATTCCAGGGCGTAATGAAACCGCAGACGCCGATCGGTTCTTTTACAATTTCCGTTCGACCCATCGGATACGAAAAAAAATAGTTTTCCAGAATCGGAACGAAGCTGTTGAGCGTGGCAACGGGCAGGCCGACCTGAATCATTCGGGACCATGCGGAAGGCATGCCCATCTCGCGGGAAATCGTATCGCCGATCTCGTTCTGGCGGGCGGCGATGGCTTCGGAAAGTTTTGAAATCAGCTTGATCCGATCGGCAACACTGGTTTTGGACCAGGAAGGAAAAGCCTGCCGCGCTGCGATGACGGCCTTCTGAACGTCTTCTTCGTTGCCCAGCGGCACCGAGGCAATCGCTTCTTCCGTACAGGGGTTGATCACTTTGACTTTGTCTTTGCCGGCCGGGGAAACCCACTGGCCGTTGATGTAGATTTTATCGTATGTCTTCATGCGTTTCCTCCTTCGTAAACGGCCTGAATCCAGCGGGTCAGTTCCTCTTCCGATGGTTTTTTGGATGCCAGAAGATACCAGGTGCCCGATGTCGTGTGGTGAATGATCTCCTCCGTGTCGGAAAGATTCAGCCCCATATCTTTCAGCGGCGGAATGCCGCAATCCTTGTAAAAGGCTTGAATGGCCAACTTGATTGCCGTCCCGATCTGGGCGACGGATTTTCCGTTCGGATCGATCTTGAACAGGGAGGCCAGTTTATTGAGTTTCTGGGGAATGAGTTCGGCCATGAACTCGATGTTGTAAGGAAGAATGGAAGCGCATAAAAAGCCATGATTATGAATGCCACAGACTTCTCCCATGGCATGACCCAGGCAATGACCCATGCTCAGTCCGCCGCCGGCTCCCAGAATGGACATAAAAGCGGCATAGGACATATCCGTCCTTGCCTTGATGTCTTTCCCGTTCTTCATCGCCGGCAGAAGACTCTCCAGCACCAGTTCGATGGCGGTAAAGGCAAAAGAATCCCGCATGGGCGACGGAGTGAAAATCGCCAAACCGCCCATGAGTCCTTCCATGGCATGAGCAAAGGCGTCCAATCCGGTGGAAGCGGTCACATTCACCGGCAAGCCGACGGTCAGAGCCGGATCGATGATGGCCATGGTGGGCACCAGATCGGGCGCCATGACCGAAACCTTCAGCTTCGCTTCGTGATCGGTAACGACCGCCGACGGGGATACTTCACTGCCGGTTCCGGCGGTTGTGGGCAGGGCAAAAAAAGGTTTGAGCGGATTTTCAAAAGGAAACACCTTGAGGCCGTTGAGGTTGATGGCATGGTCGCGAAGCGTTCCGGGATTGGACAGATTCGCGTTGACGGCTTTGGCTGTGTCGATGGAGCTGCCGCCGCCCACGGCGACAAAGACGTCAGGCTTGGCCTCCCGCGCCAGTTGGGTGCACTGATCGATCACTTCCATGGGCGGATCCGGCAGCACACCGTTGAAAGGCGTTACCTTCAGGCCCGCCGTTTCCATGTCCGCGATGAGCGGCGCGACAAGACCCGCCCCTTCCACACCTTTATCAAAAACACACAGGACGTGTTTTGCACCGGTCAGCTTGACATTTTCCCCCAACTGCTTGGAACATCCTTCTCCGATGATCATTTTTGTAGGCAATTCAAATCGATATTCCATGATTCCTCCTTTTTAGTATTCGTTGACTACATTTCAAATGCATCTTCTCCACATCCATCGTTGCTTTTGTCATTTAAAATGCTGACCATTATCCGTCGCGCATTCTATTCTTCGGTACGCACCCTCCTTTCTTCACGAGGCATGGTTTCACCTCAACAAACGGCGTCATTTACGGACAACTTTTCCTCAATCATTCAGGCATCGACTATGTAGATTGTATATATATTTTATTTATATACTGTCAAGCATTTTTTCTCCCATCCAGTCAAGATTCAACTATTTAACAAAATTGATGTTTTTCCTTTGACGACTGTCCCCGGTCAAAAAAAATAAATATCGGAACCGAAGAAAATTCTTCCGGCTGATACCATTCAACTTGAAGCAAAAACCATCATCCTGAAACAAAATACTTGACTGCAAAAAACGCAATAACCATAATCAACAAGCGGTTTTGGTTTTAGAAAAATCATGCCGGCGGTGCGCAATGATGACCGCAGCCGCGAATAACTTCCAAGGAGAGTTCATGAACGAAAGTCTCATTTTTCAGGAAACACCCGACCTGGTCAATCCCTATCTGTTCATCGGCTATCGCGGCTGGCTGAATGCCGGCGAGCTCGGCACCGGAAGCATCGAATATTTGCGCCGCAAGCTCAACGCCCGAAAATTCGCCGCCATCGATCCCGGGCATTTCTATATCGGACAGGTCCCGGGCTTTGATTCGGCGCAGATCATGAGACCCCAGACCGTCGTTGAAGGAGGCCTGATCAAGTCCCTCGAAGAACCGGCCAATGAATTTTTTTACTGGCAAAGCGGCGGCGAAAACGACCTGATCCTTTTTACAGGTTTTGAGCCGAACGTTGCCTGGCCGGAGTACACGTCGGCTATTTTGAGCATGGCCAAACGCTGCAACGTTTGCCGCATCTATACGCTGGGCGGCGTTTTCGACCAGGTTCCCCACACGCGGGAAACAAGCGTCTATGCCGTGCTGAGCCGTCCCGAGATGAAGCGGGAGTTTCAATCGTTTCCTCTCCTGAACTACAACGGACCGTGCAGCTTCTCCACGCTGCTTGTGAATCATGCCGGCCGGGCGGGAATTGAGGCGGCCAGCATCGTGGCCAGAGTCCCGCCGTATATTCAGACCTTTCATGAAAAAATAGCCTGCGACCTTCTGCAGAAAGTGTTCGCCCACACATCCCTTCATGTCGATTTAAGCGATTTGAGAAAAATCGGAAATACCGTGGCTGAGCTGATGGACAATGACTTCCGGCAAAATAAAACCGCTATGGAACAATTACGGAAGCTGGAAGAAATGTATGACGCGGCGCTTATTCAGGGTTATGGTTACAAGGAAGTCAACGTCGATGAGCTGATGCAGGAAATGCTGGATACGAAAATGAGCGGCAAAAAGCCGCACTGATGAACTTTTGATATCCCGCGGGGCTTCGCCTGTTCAACGACCGGCAAGCCTTCGGAAGGCGCTTTTGATTTTTTCGAAGATGTTTCCCGGAAACAAGCGCTTCCGTTGATCGACGAAGCAACGTAAACCAATGCCGGAGGATATTGCCATGGTTAAAGTAACAGAGGAAATCAAGGAAAGCCTGAAAGGAACGAAAATCGCGTTTCTTGCAACTGCGTCAAAGGACGGAGCCCCCAATGTCGTCCCCATCGGCGCGTTCAAGTTTCTGGATAATGAAACGCTGCTCATCTCCGATCAGTTCTTCAACAAAACCCTGAAGAACCTTCAGGAGAATCCGAGAATCTCCCTTGTCTGGTGGGGAGAAAAAGGCGGCTTTCAGGTCAAGGCCGACATCACGATCCACACGGAAGGAGAGGTCTTTCGGCAGAATGTCGAATGGGTCCGCGGCATCAAAGAGACGCTCCGTCCCAAGTCCGCTGTCGTGGGAAAAATTACGGATGTTTATCTTATCAAAAGCGGTCCCGACGCAGGGAAAAAGATACTGTAAGAGCCGGCCCGGTGAAAAATTTTAAAGCCCCGTCTCCGAAAAGAGAAGATGATCCTTTCCTCCTTTCGGCACACAGGAAAATCATGCCCCCCAAAGAACGGCTTCTGATCGAATGGTTCGAACGGTACACGGCGCGCTACCGAGACGCGGTGGATTTGCTGCCTGCCGCGCTGGAGCTCAAGTACCGCCACAGCCGGCGCGTCGCGGAGAATGCCCGTCTGATCGCCCTCGGTTTGAAGCTCGACGAGTCGGAAATTCAGCTCGCGGAAATCTGCGGACTGGTTCACGACATCGGACGGTTTCCGCAATACAGCCGTTACGGCACTTTCCGGGACGCGGATACACTGGACCACGGCCTGGCCGGTCGGAAGACGCTGGAGTCCGAAGGCGTGCCGTCCCTGCTGGACGAAGATGAGTGGGCGCGTGTTTCCTGCGCCGTCGAGTACCACAACCGGAAAACGGACGATCTGCCCGCGGACCTTCCCGAAAATGCCCGGCAGTTGCTGAACATCATTCGGGACGCGGACAAACTGGATATCATGGATCTGGTTTTGCATTCCGTCGCCCGCGACGGATTTCGCGAGCTTCCCGGCATGCTGCCCCACATTCGCTTAAGCCGGGAACTGACGCCCTCCGTCGTGGAGGAATTTCAAAAACACAGGTCCATCTCTACAAGCCATCTGGAAACGGTTGCGGACTTTCTGCTGATGCTGGCTTTCTGGTTTTACGATTTCAATTTCTTTTCATCCCGACAGATCGCGGTTTCCCGCGACCTGATCGGCCGGCTGCAAAAAGAACTGCCGGAGACCCCTTTCATCCGGGAGCTTTTTGCCGGCATCAGGAAAATGACAAATTCCGAAGGGATGGAGATTTCACTCCCTGACCTGAAATAGTTTTCAACTGCACATGGACGCGACCGATGAATGGATGCAGTCGAATTTGACAGACACGATCAACAGCTTTTGTCATCTCCCCTACCCCAAGAAAGCTGGAAGAACTTCTTCAGCTCGGCCTTGATGAGTTTCCCCATCGCGTTCCGGGGCAATTCGCGAAGAATCGCGATCTCCTTGGGAGCCTTGTACGGGGCCAGGCGCTCCTTGAGCCAGGCGCGCAGCATCATGACATCCGGTTCCTGACCGGCCTCGGGGACGAGGGCGGCACAGACCTTCTCCCCCCAGATCGGATCGGGAATGCCGACGACGGCGCACTCCCGAATCGCCGGATACGTCAGCAGAATCGACTCGATCTCCAGCGCGGAAACCTTCTCTCCTCCCGTCTTGATGATGTCCACGCTGTTGCGTCCGAGAATGCGATAGGATCCGCTTTCGAACACCGCGACGTCGCCGGTCTGGAACCATCCGTCGCGGAACGCCTGCCGGTTGTCCTCCGGCCGGCGCCAGTACTCGGAGAAGACGGTCTCGCCGCGCACCTCGATCTCTCCCGGGGTTCCGGGCGCAACCGGCTTTCCGGCATCGTCCACGAGGCGCACCTCAACTCCCGGCAGCGGAGTGCCAACCGCGCCGGGGACGCGCATTCCGTGCAGGGGATTGGACAGGGCCATGCCGATCTCCGTCATCCCGTATCGTTCGAGCAGGACATGCCCGGAGATCTCTCTCCACATCTCCAAGATCGAAACAGGCAGGGCCGCGGACCCCGACACCAATAACCGCATGCGTCGGCAGCCTTCGGAGAAGCGCTGCCGGTCGGCGGGGGACGACGACCGCCAGGCGTCGATCAGTTTGGCATAGATGGTCGGCACCGCCATGAAGAGCGTCAGACCGCCCCGGCCAATGCGTTCCCAGACCGCGTGGGCGTCGAATGCGGGGAGGATCTCGCAGACGGCGCCCGCCCGCAGCGCGCAGGAGATGACGTTCACAATGCCGTGAATGTGATGGAGGGGCAGGAATTCCAGAATATGATCGCCCGCGTACCATTCCCAGGCCTTGACCAGGCTTTCGATCTGGGCCGTGAGGTTGAGGTGAGTCAAAACCACGCCCTTCGGCCTGCCGGTGGTGCCGCTCGTGTAGAGAATCATCGCCCGGCGCGCGGGGGCAACGTCGGGCAAGGCACCGGGCGCGTGTTCAAGGGCGAGAGCGGCCCGGGCGAATCGGAAACTCAGGGTTTCGGCGGAGGGCTTCAGACGTGCAACGAAATCGGAATCGGCGAGAACCGCCGCGGGTTCGGTATCGGCAAGCACGTATTCCAGTTCCGGCCGTGGATGGGAAACGGACAGCGGCACCGCAATGCCGCCGGCGCGCCAGATGCCCCACTGGAGCGCCACATAGCGGAATCCCGGAGGCGTCAGGAAGGCGACGGGCCGCTCCCGCAGGTCCGGCGATCCCTCCAGAAGAAAGGCGGCGACGCGGGCCGAGGCATCCAGCAACTGCCGATAGGAAAACACACCTTCCGGGGCGACAATCGCCGTCCGATCGCAGTGGATACGGGCCTTTTCCATGAGCTTGATCGACATCGCACCTCCGTGGACAGTTGTTGGGTTGGCTAAAGGGTGGTGGCTACGGCTGAAACTTACGTCGCCTGTAAAAGATTGTTAGCAGATGCCATATCTTGAACATAGGAAAGAGCCAAGGTCATCACCACAAGCACGTTTTATTTCTTGCCAAAAGATAACGCGACAATTCTTTCGGTTATGAGGATCTTTGAGGCAACAGACCGTTTCCATGTAGCAACGAGCAAGATCAGGTCTTCTCTCGTCGCATAACAGTATGTGTCGCTTCTTGTGCTGAATTGCTGCTAAGAGATTTCTAATTACTTGGTAGTTCTGATAACGATTGTTATGAATAGGTAGATAATCAACATGAAAGTGCATTTTAAAGTTCTTATATTTTAGTACTTCACTAATATCTTTGTCGGTAAAATCCTCCTCAGTAAGCTTTGCCTCAACAAAGGTGTCGCATAAGCTCATGTCAATTTCAGTCATGTCACCATCTGTACCTTCTTTATAAATCTTGGGTTTTTCACCAAAGGTTGGTTTTAAGGGATAGAAGCCAAGAATGTCAGCAACGCCTTCCCATGTGGCAAGTTTCGGGTGGCAGAAAATATTCATAAGTAGGGCATCACTACTGTTTGATGACTGCATCTCTTTGATGTTAGAAATATTCTGATGGTGTTTATCCAGACGAGCAAACCAATCTATATTTTTTTTAATGGCATCGAAGGATGCAGGGTGAAATGTATCAGAAAGGTTCTTGAATATAACGGCCGATTTAGGTGAAGAGTCTACGTCGAATCCGTGTTCACGAGCGTATTCAAGAGATGACTGACGAATGGATTGTTTGAGTTCATTGGTGTACATGTGATTCTCCTCTGCTAGCGTTTTCGCATCACTGGCACACAAGCAAGGTCGAGCGAAGCGTATCCGGTGCATGCGCGTGCTGGGCTGCTATCTGATTTTGAAAACACGCGCTTGTCTTACTCTATCTTTGATCGAGCAGCATTTTCGGCAAAGTAATTACAATAATCCGTTACTCCGCAAATTGAACATAATGGGCGCTGTTCCAAACAAATACCGCTGTTGAGACCAAACCTTTGTGACTTTACCTGACCATAGGCAACGAAAACAATATCGATATATCGAATAGGATGGTCTGTTGCCTGAGAGAATTTCCGCCCTTGGATTACGGTCTTTAAAAGTTGTTCGTCACTTTCGATGAAGTTCAACCGATGAAAGATACGGCAAATTACCCTGTCCGGTTTGAGAACTGGCAACCCAATATCTGTCATAACATGATATGTTGTAATTCTACCCAAGCCGTTAAAGCGATACTCCAATTCTTCCTTCAAGAGCATGAGGTTCTCAAAAGAAGCTGTTGGCGAAAAAGAGTCAATGTAGGCTTGGAACGAACCATGTTCGTTGACGATGCTTTTAAAAACCTTCGCATTCTTGATACAGGATTGAACTTTGCGCCTGTTCCTTATCATATCAGGGTCGTTGAGAATTTCGTCGGCTTTGCTGTCACCATAGCCTGCAACTATCTCGTAATCGGAAAAGTATCGGTGAATCAAATCCAGTTTAGCATTGACTGTCGCGGCTCTAAACCCTGCATAGAAGACAACATAAACGAGTATCCAGTAATAATCGGCATCAGAGAACACCTTGCATTCAAGATGCTTGAACTCATCGAGATTGGCACGAATACTATTAGCAGAAATGTTGGCCGAACCAACGCTGATGAGGGTAGACTCGATTTTCTCGAAGATAGCTTTGTAATCTTTCATGCACCGCACCTGATAACATTTGGCCTATGTGTATTGGACCAAGGTGTAATTTAAAGCTGAAACGGTTCAATGGAACGCGGTAGTGTCAACAATCTTTCGCACTTTTTGTTTTAGCCACCCAACAAGCCGGCAGTTGGTAAGCCAAACGCTCTGTGAGCCACCAAAGCTCCCGGTGCGATTGGCTGTCATTTTGGGTTAGCTTTTTTTAAATTCTTTCTCTGAATATTTTTCAGATGTTTCCCCAGGTAAAATTCTACTTGCATATAGCGAAGAATTACCGATTTGAATTCTTTTGTTTCTTTAGCGGCAACTTTGCGTAGTTCATCCAAGCAAGCCGAAAACTTTTCGTTAGTGACAAAATCTATTTCTATTTCATACTTTGCTTTGATGTTATCTCTAATCTGTTCAATATCTCTCATTTGGTCATGCTTTGTATCTTGCCCTGAATGTTTGATTATCGGAGACCACAACATAAAATATTTTGTATAATCATCAAAATATTTATTTGCATATTCGATGTCTCTAGCAAACTTATCTGTGAGCTTTTGCACGTTATTTGGCTGGCGATCTTTGACGTACCTTAAACCCGTTGTTAGATGAGTAGCAACTTCGCAAACATATAATTCCTTTGGTTCGAGATTGATTCCAACAACGTCAATTTCGCCTTGGACATCAGGGGTGTATAGATTTTGTTGTATGAACTCGCAATGCTTTACATATTGAAGATAGGCCGCAACTATTTCTTCCCCGACGTTCATATTATTTCCTTTCTATTTAAAGCTAACCGCGAGTGCGGATGAGCAACCCGCCGCGATCGGCCCTAGCGGTTTGTTACATGCAAAATTAAAAGAAGGTTTTGATTCTCTCATCTAGCAAATATTTTGAAAATTGTGTTATTAGCGCCATTTCCTTTTTGGTTTTTATGCTTTCATCAACATACATATAGAGCTGATAAATTCCCTTTGATGAATGCTGTTGCGCTATTGAGGCAAATTCTGCTTTTGCAAATAGCCAAACAGCATCAGTGGAAAGATCAACAACTGCAATTAGTTCAGCTGGTGAATTATCTTTTAAATACCACCCCATAGCAAGCTTGCCTTTACCACCACCGGGAGTTGGTTTTTCACAAGTTTTGACTTGAATGGTATAGGCTTTCATATTTCTTGGAGAATAAGCAACCAAATCAATGCCGGAGTCAGTAGTCATTGCTGATGAGTCAATGCCATGTTTAATTAGCTTGTACTGAACTAGAAGTTCGCCAGCTTTTCCAATATGCTGCTTAGATTT
>JAQUVQ010000095.1 GCA_028693285.1 Smithellaceae bacterium | reverse complement strand
GTTCAGGGTCTAGTGGGTGTACGCCTGTGCTGGTTCAAGTCCAGTCTTCGGCACCATTTTTTTATCCCCTTTTTTTCGTAAATCTTAACCTTTTGCCGTATCCGGAGAAAAACACACCATTATTTTATGAAAGCTTTGTAGTTGTTGGCATGAGGCGCGCAACCGAAAAACATTGATTATTGAGGGTAATGATAACAATTACTTGAATGGTTTATGGATATTCTATTTACATTTGCCGGCAACCGCGATCCCTTCAATCCTGAAGTGGTAAAGGGCGTTTTTACCGATGGGCCGGTTCTTACTTTGCTTGCGGAGCGGTCCTTTCATGCTATTCACATCTTTACCAACCCGAGCAGCCTTCCCAACGCCCAGCGGCTTCGGCAGGAGATCGCCAAAAGAGACGGCGACGTCCGCACGCGGATACACAACATCGACATTCCCGACCCTACAGATTACCAAGCCCTTTTCCTGAATATGAGCGCGCGATGCAGGGCAATCCTGGAGGAATATCGTGATCAACAACCCGCCTGCTTCATTGCGACAGCCTCGGGAACACCGCAGATGCAGACCGTCTGGTTCCTGATGGCCCAATCAGGCATTGTGCCCGCCACGCTCCTCAAGATAACGCCGCCGCGTTTTCTGAGACCACGGCAGAAAGCCGTTTCCGAGATACGTTTATCCCTTGCGACCTTTCCCAAAATTACAACGCCCTCGCCGGAAACGCTCGATATCGCCGCGACCTGTCTGCGCAAGGAAAAACTCGAAGCCGAGCGGGATGAGATCATCCGGGAATTCTCCGGTCTTCAAATGATCGGCAACAGTCCGGCTCTGAAGCAAGTGATGGACACGGTCAAGTCGGTGGCCCTGTATGACACGCCGATTTTGATCCAGGGGGAAACAGGAACAGGCAAGGAACTTGTCGCCAAGGCTATCCATTTCAACAGCGCACGAAAAGAAGAACCCCTCATTATTGTTAACTGCGCGGCTATTCCGGAAACGCTTGTGGAGAGCGAACTTTTCGGTCATGAAAAAGGCGCCTTCACCGGCGCCACACAGCAGAAGAAAGGGAAATTTGAACTGGCGGACGGGGGTACGATTTTCCTGGATGAGATCGGCGATATGCCGCTGCCCGCTCAGGCCAAAATCCTGCGCGTCTTGCAGGACAAGGCGCTTATGCGGGTGGGCGGTGAAAAAACCATTCGCGCCAATGTCCGGATTCTTGCCGCGACCAACCGAAATCTGGCCGTTTGCATCAGTGAAGGAAAATTCCGTGAAGACCTTTACTACCGTCTCAAGGTGATTGAAATCCCCATGCCCGCCCTGCGGGAGCGCGCGGAGGATATTGCCCTTCTCGTGGAATACTTTCTTGACCGGCATAACTCCCGTTATCGGCAGCAAAAGCAATTCAGCCGGGAAGCGATGCGACGTATCCTTTCCCATTCGTGGCCGGGAAACATCCGGGAACTGGAAAACGCCGTCGAGCGGGCTTGTGTTCTTTCCAAAGGCAGCGTTATCAAAGAGGACGATCTGCCGCCGGAAATGACTTCATCGATTTCCCCGCTTCCGAAATCTTCCGGCAATGCAGACCAAACAAACGCCACCGCAATCGCCATCCCCCTTGAAGGTCTCGATCTGGACATGCACCTGCACAATCTTGAAAAAGCATATTATGAAGAAGCCATTAAAATGAAAGACGGCAACCGCGAAGCCGCCGCCCGCCTCCTCAACATCAAACCTCACACCTTTCGAAAAAGGGCAAAAGAAAAGTTCGGGCTGGAGCGGAAATATGGGGAGAAGACCGTTTCGGATCAATCTTTACTCACACCAGATAATGATGGGAATTTGAAGATTCATAACATGACAGAAATCAAGGTCATTAAGACGCGGGAAGAAAACTGATGCTTCAAGTGCCTCCTCAATTTTTCTTGACATACAAGAGTGGCTTTTTCTACACTCCCTGCCAATGAAAGCAGATTATTATCAAAATTGGGGCGGAACTTTAGTTGATTTTCAAGGCTCATATGTTAAAAGTAAAATAAATTAAACATTTATTTCGTATTTCCCGCCAAAAGCGTCGGCGGTGACAGCGGGGCAGGCAAAGATCAGTTTCCATCTATAACGCTATTCGGCAAAAAAACAAGAAATAGGAGATTATCATGAGGGCAGAATTTACGGCAATAATTGAACCGGCGCCCGAGGGTGGCTACTGGGCTATCTGTCCGGAGGTTCCTGGAGCCAATGGCCAGGGCGAAACAATTGAGGAAACAAAGAATAATCTTCGCGAGGCAATTGAGTTGATTTTTGATGACCGGAAGACTGATATTCTTCGAGGGCTTCCCGATGACGCCATTCAAGAAAAGGTGATGGTCGGATGAAGCGCAGGGATTTGGAACGAAAGTTAAGAATCGCGGGTTGCTATCTGAAACGAGAAGGAGCCGCGCATTCACTTTGGATAAATCCCAAAAACGGTTCGATTGAAGCCATCCCAAGGCATACTGACATCAAAGAACCATTAGCAAAGAAAATTTTGAAGAATCTCAGCGCGGAATAAAACTTGATTTAAGCAGGCCAGTCGATGTTGCATACCTGGATGC
>JAQUVQ010000014.1 GCA_028693285.1 Smithellaceae bacterium | reverse complement strand
GCAGTCCTTTGACGACCGGATTTTGAAGTTCCTTGGACGAAGGCATTCCGCAAAGGAAGCCCTGGCAGCGATCGACGAAGCCAGAAACGCCGGATTTCAAAATATCGGCCTCGATCTGATCTACGGCGTTTCCGGCCAGGATATTCGCCTTTGGCTCAAAACCCTGGAGCAAGCCCTGTCATTTGCACCGGAGCATCTTTCCTGCTATCAGCTCTCCCTGGAGGAGAAAACGCCTCTGTATAAACAATATAGTAAAGAAAGCCTGCAACTGCCCGCGGAAAATGAAGCACTGGATTTCTTTATGAACACATCGAAAATCCTGACGGATGCCGGTTTAATTCATTACGAGGTATCCAACTTCGCCCGCTCCGATTCCTTAAAATCCAGACACAACATGAAATACTGGCGGCACGCGCCTTATCTGGGTTTGGGGCCGGCCGCGCATTCTTTCCTCGATTCCAGGCGCTGGTGGAACAAGGCAGACGTGAAGGCTTATCTGAACGAGGTCGGCGGAGGGAAAAAGCCTGTGGACAAATCAGAATCCCTCTCTGCGGAGCAGCTCGCCCTTGAGGCGCTCTTCCTGAGTATGCGCACTAATGACGGAATCCATCTCCAGCAATATAAAAATCGCTTTGGCGCGGACCTTCTTGTGGGCAAGAAGCAAGTCATCGATGAACTGATGGAAAACGGTCTTCTGGAGCTGAAAGACGGCCGCCTTCAACCGACCTTGGCCGGCATGGCCGTGGCGGACAGCCTGGCGCTTATGTAGCGATCTTTTCCGTCATGACCCGGATTGCAGCTTGACAGACGTCGATCGACCCCCTTGACGGTACAGCACCTTTTTATAAAAAATGAACATAAAGTAGTATTGACTATATATTTTGCATGGCATATTCGCTAAATCAGTTTGGTTTAGTCCGACTGGTCGGTTTTTTGGTTTAGCAAGGAAGGAGGTTTTATGTCTTCCAATGCACAACGAGAAGTCCTCAGACGGGCTCAGATTGTTGACGCAGCTTTACGGGAAATTTCGGCCAAAGGAATGAATAATATCACGGTCGAGTCCATTGCTAAAGCAGCGGGGCTTTCAAAGGGAGGCGTCACCCATTACTTTAAATCCAAGGATGATATCTGCGAAGCCGTTTTTCAATCATTTTTTGATTTCATTTTTCAGAGAAGCAAACATAACATAGATTTATATTCAGATCCTCTCTCCAAATTGCTTTCCTTTGGCTGGCTCTATAATTGGGGAGATCCCGATGTTTCGACCGGCTACCCGCTGCTCTTCGATTTCATGGCTGAGGCATGCCACAAAGAAAGCTACAGGGCAATATTCCACGAATGGGTAAATAATTGGGTGGCTCTCCTCAAAGATGCCATCATTGAAGGCAATAATGATGGCACCTTCAATTGTTCGGATCCCGATGCAACAGCAAAGGCCATATCAGCCGTATACCATGGATTAGCCGTTCGCTGGTATCTTGACCGGGACAGTCATTCAACGCAGTGGACAATAACATCATTCACGGATGCAATTAACGGTTTATTAACCGGCAGTCTGAACAAAATATAACTTCGCGGCTCAATGTTTGCCATAATATTTGCCAGGGAGAATATCGTGATTCAGAACGCCCAAAATAGTTCCTGTCTGCCATTTTTCACACGATATTGCTCTGACCTCAGGGCTGATTTCCTCCACGGTCTAAGACAACACCTATCTCCTTCGGATCTCTGGATCTCCCTTCCCTCTCACGTTAAACGGATTATAAATTTCTTCAGCAAGTTCATTGCCGGATCTCAAGAATTTTAGTTCCATTGTTTTTTTGTTTTGTCTATCAGCAAAGGCTATTGCACAACAGATCACAGATCTTTGATTGTGCGTCCATAACTGAAAAATAAATCAAGGAGGGGTAGTTGTTTCAGAGGCGGATGAAGCGAACGATTGTTTTTACTTAACCACCAATAAAAGACAGATGAAGGAGGGAAGTATTATGGCAGTATTCGCAAATACCGAAAAAATGTATGAAGTTCTCGGCACCCTTTTTAACACGCTCATGAACCACCCTTCTGTCGGACCGAAATTCATCGAGTCCAACATCACCATCAAATTTACCATCAACGATCCCGGCGGAACCATCTGGCTGACGCCAGAAAAAGGCGTTATCTGCGGAGATGCCGATCTTAAACCGACGATTGACATGACCCTGAGCGGAGATACCTGCCATCAGTTCTGGCTGCAGGAAGTATCGATGCCCATCGCCCTGGCTAAGGGTTTGATCAAGGCTAAAGGGCCTCTTCCCAAAGTATTGAAGCTGCTTCCACTTTTGAAACCGGCCTACGAGGCCTACCCGGAAATCTCCCGAAAGTACGGTCTATAAAAACGTTTCACTCAAGCAAGGGGGGGGTATGAGCATAGAAAAGAGCATGAAACAATTCGAGCAAGACAGGCTGGAAGCGGTAAGAATTGCCTCGCGGCTTCTGCTGGCTTCCGGAACAACGACACCCCGTGTGGGAGGCGTCGGTGAATGTACGATCCATATCATCGATGATCCATGCGCCATAGAAGACCTTTGTCTGGGCATGGAAAGCATGTCCCGTGAAAACAAGGCTTGGGATTTTTTCAAAAGAGATGCCGCCATGCTGCGGGACGCCGATGCGGTGCTGGTGGTTACATCCCTTCGCTGTGTCAACGATCCGGCCGATATCAACTGCAATATGTGCGGCAAGATGACCTGTGAATCGCTGAGAGAAACGGAAAGGCTACCCGATGACGCCGATGTCGCTTTCAAAGGTCCCCTTTGTATCTTCCGGGCCAACAATATTTCCTATGCCATCGACGGCATCATTTCCCAGGCAAGAAATCTGGGGATCGACTATGGCGTTTTCTGGTCTGTCGGGGCCGCCGCCATGAGGATGAAGATTTTGCCTCATGCCACTGGATTCGCTTTGGCGGTAGCCGTCTCCATCACGGAAAAGAGTCCCTTCCGGGACATCCCGCTGAAGTACGGGGAGATCAACGAACACACTATGAATGACCGGATCATCAAGAGGCTGTGGCCGCAGTTCAGATCCATCTATAGCTAATGATATCAACAAATGGCAGGAGGCAAAAATGGCAATTCGAGACATGAATGATCTGGTGCAAAGCGGCTTGGACAGGTCCATAGAATTGATGACCGTCGCCGCTCACAACAGCTTCAGGTTTAACAACAAGAATACGGTAAAGATCGTATCCCTGGGGAAGGAGGAGATCGCTTCCATCGGCGAGTTTTGTTATTCCCTGGCCGATATGTCACCTTTAGCCGCTCGTGACGGTCGTTTTGTCATGGAGCTGATCAAGGAGCCCTGCGGACTCCTTCTCCTGGGGGATAAAAGGAAATCTGATTTCAACTACAACTGCGGCGCCTGCGGTTATAAAACCTGCGCGGAACTGAACAAGGCCGAAGTAGTGGAATCGCTGACGGCATGGGGCCCCAGTTGTCAGTTTAAAAACATCAATATCAACATCGCGACCAACGCGGCGGCCTCCATGGCCTGGAAATTGGGACTTCACTGCCGCGTCTTCAGCACCCTGGGGATGGGCGCCTTCGCCCTGAAGATGATTGAGGATGTGGATTTGATCGTCAGTGTGTCGGTAAGCGCCGCGAAGAGCGATCCTTATTTTGACCGGCACAAGTATTGGACAAAAGAACACTGGGATGAAACCTTCCAGAAAGAATTTCCCACCTTCACGAGGGGATTCATAGGCGCCGTGGAAGACGAAGGCACATTCAAAATTTAGCAGGGGAAAATAAATCATGGCATCAAAAGCACATCTTAATCAGGTTATCGCTTCCCATTTGATCGAAATTCGGGCGGATGAAATGCCGGACAAGGAGATCTACATTTTTGAAAACGGCGAACACGGTGAAGACATCCTCACCTATCGCATCCTTCATGAGCGTTCCAATAAAATAGCCCGGCTTTTTATGGACAAAGGAATCGGCAAAGGCGATACGTTCGCCATCTACATGAGAAATCATCCGGAGTTCGTCTGCGGAATGATGGCGGGGATCACTCTGGGCGCCATTGCCGTTCCCGTGGATCCCCGCAACAAGCGACAGCGGCTTAAGTTCCTCCTTAACAACTGCAAGGCCCGGGCGGTCATTGTTTCCGGTGAATGTCTGGAAGACCTGGAGGCGGTCATCACCGATGTGCCGACCCTGCGGTTCATCACCGTCGCCTATCAGCCGGGGCAGAATGCAGCCGTTTCCGCAAAGCATCATGCCTTGAACGAGGTGATGGAAAAGGACACCTGGAAACCGGTGGAGCAGCAGATCATGGATGTGCGTCATCCCATGCAGATTATTTACACTTCCGGAACAACCGGAGATCCCAAGGGGGTCATGATCAGGAACAATCGCACGGGGCTGTTTAACATCCTGAACAGTATCGTCTGGAAATACAAATCCGACGACATCCTCTATAATGGTCTTTCGCTCACCCATGGGAACGCCCAGGCCGTAACTCTTTTTCCCGCCCTCAGTCTGGGGGTCAAGGCCGTTTTCAGCCCGAGATTCACCAAAAGCAGAATCTGGGACATCTGCCGCAAGTATGGATGCACGTCCTTCTCTCTCCTGGGAGGGATGGCGGCGGGCATCTATAACGAGCCGGAAAAACACGATGACGGAGACAATCCCGTCAAGGTTGTTATCAGTGCCGGAACGCCCATGGCCATTTGGGAAGGCTTTGAAAAGCGCTTCAACGTCCAGATTCTCGAGTGGTACGGCGCAGTGGAGGGGGGGTTTGCCTACAAACCCACAGGCCAGGGTCCTGTCGGATCGTTCGGCAAGCCGGTCCCCGGCGTAATGGAATTCAAGGTCGTCGACGATCATGACAACCCGGTTCCGGCAGGAAAGACCGGTGAACTCATTTCCCGTATGATCCGGGGCGATACGAAAGTGGATTACCTGGGACTGCCGGAGGAGTCACAGGACAAGACCAAGGGAGGATGGCTGAGATCGGGCGATATGGTCCACAAGGACGAAAACGGATGGTACTTCTTCGACTTCAGGAAGGGTACGGAGCTGCGACGCTTTGGCGATTTCATCCAGCCCGATTTCGTGGAGTCCATCATTGGACGGCACCCGGATGTGAGCGAAGCCTGCGTTTACGGCATCCCGGCCGCTTCCGGCTCCCCGGGCGAAAGCGATCTGGTGGCGGCCATTGCTCCTTTTGAAGACAGCGTCATCGATCCTGCTTCCGTCTATCAGAAATGCAAAAACGAGCTGCAGGGCAATTTCATCCCGTCGTACCTGCACGTGGTGAAAGAGATACCGAAGACGATCACCGAAAAGGCGCTGACGAGGGTATTGAGGGAGATGTTCGAGAAAAAGGAAGGCGACATCTACAAATACGAAGATTTCAAATAGCCGCATTATCATGCCAACGAAATTGCGGACGCAATGAACCCCATGAAGCTTTATGATCATTAAAGGAGAAAACCATGGCTTATAGAGATTTAAACCTGGACTTAACAGACGAGCATATTGCCCTGAAAGAATCCGTACACAAGTTTTCCATGGAAGTGCTGCGGCCGGCGTCCATTGAGCTTGACAAGCTGTCGCCGGAGGAAGTGATCGCGAAGGATTCTCTCTATTGGAAGTGCATGCGGCAAATGTACAAGAATAAATACCATACCGCCCTGATTTCCGATGCGTACGGCGGCATGGGCCTGGATCCCCTGTCCGTGCATATCTTTTTTGAAGAACTGGCCTATGGAAGCGCCGGCTTCACCGTATCTTTGGGCGTCAGCATTTTTTCGGCCTTTTACGCCTGCATGGTGCCTGATGATCATCTGGTAAATAAATTCATTATCCCCTTTGTCGAATGCGAAGACGCCAGCATCATGAGCTGCTGGTCGATCACTGAACCGGAACACGGTTCCGATATTCTCATGCCGGGCACGCCTTTCTTTCATGATCCCAAGATCACCCAGCAGGTCAAAGCCAAAAAGAAAAACGGGGACTGGATCATCAACGGTCAGAAAGCGGCCTGGGTCTCCAATGGTCCCATTGCGAGCAATGCCGCCCTCTTCGTCAACATAGACAGCGCCCAGGGCATGAGCGGAGGCGGCATTTGCCTCATAGACCTGACACAGCCGGGGGTTACCAGAGGAAAGCCTTTGGACAAAATGGGGCAGAGAGAACTTCCTCAGGGAGAGATATTCTTCGACGACGCCATCTGCCCCGGCGAAGACATGATTATAGACCCCGAAAGCTACGAGATGATGACGGACATCACGCTGGCAACAGCCAATGCCTGCATGGGCGCCTTTTTTACCGGCGTCGCCCAGGCCGCCTACGATTTGGCCGTGCAGTACTGCAAAGAAAGGGTACAGGGCGGTAAAACCATCTCCAATCACCAATGGGTGCAAAAGAAAATCTTCGACATGTTTTCGAAGGTTCAGGCGGCCAGACAATTATCCAGAGCGGCGATGATTTACAATATGAACACCACCCCGCCTGCTGTTCCCTACTCGGTCGCCGCAAAGGTTTTCTGTACGAATGCCGCTTTTGAGGTAGCAAGCGACGCCGTGCAGTTATTCGGCGGCAACGGCGTCAGCAAGGAATATCCCATCGAAAAACTCTTTCGCGATGCAAGGGCCTCAATGATCGAAGATGGCTCCAACGATTCTCTGGCAATCGGAATCGGTACTGCGCTGCTCAAGGAGGAATATGCAAATGGGTAATGTCTATATCATCGGTGTGGGGATGATCCGGTTCAACAAATATCCCGACAAAACCGTAATTTCTATGGCCCATGAGGCCACGGACTTGGCGCTTAAGGATGCAGGGCTTGCGAGGGAAGACCTCGATGCCGTCTTCTTCTCTAACACTTTCTGGGGAATGTTCGACAATCAGCATTCCATCCGGGGTGAGGTTGTCATGCGGCGCATGGGTGTTGGCAAGGTGCCGGTCGTCAATGTTGAAAACGCCTGTGCCGGAGGTTCTACCGCGCTGCACCTTGCGTACACGGGAATCCGTTCAGGGATGTATGACGTGGCTATGGCAATCGGTTCGGAAAAAATCACCAACCCGAACAAAATGCTTTCACTGAGCGCTTACGGAACCTGCATGGACGTGGGCAATTTCGAGCAGCATATCCAAAATCTGATGGAAATCAGCAAAACCTTCACCGTGAAAATCCCTGCCGGTCAATCGGCGCCCGGGGAAGGAAGGAGCATCTTCATGGATGCATACGCCATGGGGGCTCGCTGGCATATGAGTCGCTTCAACTCAACACAGCAGCAGCTTGCCGTGATTTGCGCGAAAAACCACTTGCACGGATCCCTCAATCCCCTTTCTCAGTATCAGCAAGTCATGACGGCGGAAGAGGTTCTGGCCGACAAGATGGTGGCCTATCCCCTGACGCGCGCCATGTGTGCACCGGTCGGGGACGGGTCCGCTGCCACGATCATTTGTTCCGAAAAATTCCTGAAAAAAATGACGTCTGCCCGGCCCGTGCAAATCCGGGCTTCCGTCCTGGGCACCGGCGCCGATCGCGATTTGAACGCTCCGGACATCGGCGAGCGTCTGGCAAAGCAGGCATACCATATGGCTGGAGTGGGACCCGAGGATATCGATCTGGCAGAACTCCACGATGCCACATCCTGGGGCGAACTGCATCAAACGGAGTCCATGGGTTTCTGTCCCATGGGCGAGGGAGGACCTTTCGCCGAATCGGGAGCGACAACGCTGGGCGGCAAAAAACCCATCAACACCAGCGGAGGGCTCGAATGCAAAGGGCATCCCATTGGCGCCTCGGGACTCTCCCAGATCCATGAGCTTGTTATGCAGCTCCGCGGCGAGGCAGGGAAGAGGCAGGTTGAAGGGGCAAAGATTGGTCTGGCGGAAAACGGCGGCGGCAACATCGGCGTTGAAGAAGCGGCCATGTGCATTCACATCCTGGAAAAAATGTAAGCCCCCGACAAGGTTGCATACGCTGTTTTCCCATGAGCAGGCGGGGTTATCCCTCTAAACCCGCCTGCTCCCCTTGCACGACGAGTCGCCAGTCGATGAGAAAAAAGGGGCTTACGATTCGGCTAATGGAAAGAGGCAAAATGCTGATACTCAAAGGTAAAAACGTCCTGATTACCGGTGCCGCCTCCGGCATTGGAAAGGCTCTTGCAGAGTGTTTTGCCCGTGAAGGATCCAATCTCTTTCTCGGTTCCCATCCCCGTGAAGAGGATCAGCTTTGTCGTTGGGCCGACTATCTGGAACATCAATATCATATCAAAACAAAAAAATTCCCCGTTGACCTCTCCCTGGCTTCGGGACCGGAACTGCTTTATAGACAGGTTGAACAAACCGGCAAGACTATTGACATTCTGGTCAACAACGCCGGAATCATGCTCTACGGAGATTTTGCAAATCTACCCCTGGATGGACAGCTTGAGGTCATCACGGTAAACGCCATTGCCTACCTTAAACTGATGCGGTTATTTTTACCCGGGCTGATAGAGAAAAAATCCGGCAGAATCCTTAACGTCGTTTCCGCCTCGGCCTTTCAACCCACACCGCACCATGCCGTTTACGGCGCCACCAAGGCATTTGTGCAGAGCCTGAGTGAGGCGGTAGGCCAGGAGATAAAATCTTCCGGCATCAAAATCTGCACCCTTAATCCCTCCTATACGGATACGCCGATGCTTCGCGGGAAAGGATTTCCAAAAAAACTCTGGTGGTATTCTATCAGCGGCCTCAGTTCCCCGGAGAATATCGCCCGCAAGGGAGTAAAGGCTTTCAAAAAGGGGAAACCCATCTACATTCCCGGCATTCAAAACTGGTTTGCCGCATCTGTTTTGACCAGAGTATTTCCGCGTCGCCTGGCGAGCTACGTGCCTTCTTTGGTTTTAAGAGAAAAAGGAAATTAGGAAGCGTCAAAAGCAACCTTCGATGAACCGGAAAGGATCCTTTTGATTCTTGTCGGCGATGCTGTTCAGGATATATCCGTTAAAGGGAACTCATCACGGAAATTGACGGATCCATGACAGCCTTGCAAAGTGGCTCTCCATTCTTCGCTCCTTTTGGGGCGCCGTCAATAAACGGGTGCTGTCCCTCATTTGCCGAAAACAGTCTTGAGAAGATCCGTCACTCTCGCCGCGGGATCGGTGCGTATCTTCTTCTCTTCTTCTGCGATGATCAGAAACAGGCCGTCCAGGGCTTTGCTGGTCACATAGCGATCAAGATCGATTGACTTGCTGGATACAAGGGGAAGCGCTTCATAGGGAGCCGTCATATTCTTGTAGGCTTTCGCCACCCCGACTTTGTTCATATTTGCCACGACCACAGGCTTGAACTCCTCATAGAGTTTTGCCGACGTCTTTTCTTTGAAATACTCGGTGGCGGCCGCATCACCCCCCTGAAGAATCTTTCTTGCATCATCGATGGACATGGACTTGATGGCATCCGCAAAAAGAGGAATGGCCTTAGGGGCAGCCGCCTCCGCTGCGCGATTCATGCTGAGAATCAAATGATCAACCTGTTTCTGATAGCCCAGTTTGGCAACCACATCGGCAGCTTTCTGAATATTATCGGGAAGTAGTATTTTCACCACTTGATTGCCGAAATAGCCGTCTTTTTTTGACACGGCTTTGACGGCATTCTTTGAGCTGATGACCAGAGCTTCCTTTAACCCGGAAATCGTCGTTTTCTGATCCAGACCGGCTGAAGGTGCGGCGCTCTTGGCCGCCGGAAGCTTTTTCAGAATATCGTCAAATATTCCAGCTTGTGCCGCACCGGTAATGCCTGCAGCCCAAAACAGCATGAAGAAAACAAACAGTGTCTTTCTCATTTTCTCACCCACCTTTGAATTTCGCCAAAGCGTCAATCGCACAGTACTTACTCGTACTCTTCAAGATATCTTTCGATATAGGCTCTTGCTTTATTTTTAGGCCGAAAAATACCGAAATGGCCTTCGCACAGGATGTCGGCTTCAAGGGCAAGCAGGGTTTGCATGGATTTCTTCCAGGCCTCAATATTCGAACCAAAGGCTTTATGGAACGGACCGTGAATATCCTGACCGAATAAGACCCGTTGGCCCGACCGGTCCAGATAGACGGCAATGGAACCGGGCGTATGTCCGGGGGTGTGCAGACAGTGCAGTTCATCATTGTCGAATTTCAACGTCTCCCGTGCGCCGGTTAATTTCCGGTCGATCTTCGTCGGCGGAAATGTCGTGCCGTACCAGTTGGCCGCGGTTCGGACGGAATCGCCCGTTTCCAGCGCTTTTGCATCCATCTCGTGAATGACGATTTTCGCTTTGTATTTTTCGCGGAAGAATGGCGCAGCGCCGATGTGATCGATGTGGCAGTGCGTCAGAATCACATGAGAGACCAGCGCAGGATTCAGCCCCAGCATTTCAATATTGCGGACGAGCTGCGAAGCACTTCCGCCCGCCCCCGCGTCGATCAACACCAGCTCGCCTTTAAAATCGATCAGATAAACGGCCGCATCGTCCGCCTGCGTTACATTCGGCCCGCCGATCAGATAAACACCAGACAGGATTTCTTCAGTTCCCCTGCGCATTGCCTATTTCCATTTTCCCCTGGTTTTGACGGCGCCCCACTAAACGTAGGGCGTGCCTTCAGGCGCGCCAAATGAGAACGGCGCAATGGCTCGGCGGGTCTGAAGACCCGCCCTACATTCGCCTATGAAGTCGATGTTTAGCGAATCCGATAACCTGAAGATTACTATAGACCCGCCCTGCAATCAACGGTGTTTTCAAACCGCATTGGCTGCTCCACATGCCCCAGGTTGTCGCGGCAAATTAAACTTTCAACGTTCCGACGATTTCCGTAATGTTTTTCAGTTTGTGATGTTTGACATATTGCCTCATCCCTTGCACGATTTCACTTGTGGCGAGGGGATTGATGAAATTGGCTGTGCCGACCTGCACGGCTTTTGCCCCGGCCACCATAAATTCCAGAGCGTCTTCGGCCGTCATGATGCCGCCCATGCCGATGACCGGAATCGTCACCTTTTGCGCCGCCTGCCAGACCATGCGAAGCGCCACGGGCTTGATGGCCGGGCCCGACAAGCCTCCGGTAATGTTTTTCAAATGAGGGGTTCTGGTTTTAAGATCAATGGACATGCCGGTCAGTGTGTTGATAAGGGAGACGGCATCCGCGCCCGCTTCTTCCACAGCCCTCGCAATAACCGTAATATCCGTAACGTTGGGGGTGAGTTTCACGATCACGGGCAGATGCGTTTCGGCCTTGACGCGCTTTGTCACTTCCGCCGCCGCTTTCGGGTCTGCGCCGAAGCTCAGGCCGCCTTTTTTGACATTGGGGCAGGAAACATTGACTTCCAGCGCGTGAACACCCGGCGCGGCGCTGAGTTTTCGGGCAACCTGCGCATACTCCGCGCAGCTCTCGCCGTAGATGTTGGCGATGACGGCCACGTCATACGTTCGCAAAAAGGGAAGCTTTTCCTCGATGAACGCATCCACGCCGATATTCTGCAGTCCCACGGCGTTGAGCATCCCGCCGGCGGTTTCCATGATGCGGGGCGGAGGATTGCCCAGGCGGGGTTTCAGCGACAAACCTTTCACGACGATGCCGCCCAGCCGGTTCAAATCCACATAACCGGCATACTCTTCTCCGCAGCCGAAGGTGCCGGAGGCCGTCATGACCGGATTTTTCAATTTGAGGCCGGCGATTTCCACAACCATTGCTGCATCTGTTGTAGGCGTACGTTTCAACTGACGACCCCCGAATGCTGGTTCATGGGAAAACCAATGAGTGTTTCCATTGCAAAAGGCAAAAAACTATTCCCAAATCACTTTCTGAAGATCAAAGACCGGCCCGTCCGCGCATACGCGCCGGTAAGTCTTGTCTCCATTTTCATCTCTCACGGCCACGGCGCAGCCCATGCAGGCGCCGACACCGCAGGCCATGCGTTCTTCCAGCGACACCTGACAGAAGTAGCGATCTTTCAGAATGCCCGCCAGCGACTGAAGCATCGGCTTCGGCCCGCAGGCATAGATGGACGTCCTTGCCGGATCGTGTTTTTTCATGTCTTTCTGAAACGTCCTCGTAACAAGGGATTTCTCGCCCAAAGAGCCGTCGTCCGTGCAGACCCGAATGCTGTTGCAATATTTGTGAAGCTGATCAAGGCCCACGAGCTCATCCGCCGTCTTCGCGCCCAGATACACGACAGCGGGATTTGCGCCGCGGCCCGACAGTCGGCAGAGATGCTGCGCCAAAAGCGACAGAGGCGCCACGCCGATGCCCCCGGCAATCAGCACACGGTTTTCCCGTGATGGATCCACGGTGTAGCCTTTGCCCAGCGGCCCTACTATTTCCACCTGCGATCCACGAATCAGCCCGGCGAGAATCTGTGTTCCCTTGCCGGCCACGCGGTACAGCAGCTTTACAAGGCCATGCGATCGGCCGCGCGAAAACGAGAAGATGCTGAGAGGACGGGACAGAAAGGGCTCCTGCAAACCGGCGATGCGGATCATAACGAACTGTCCGGGCCGGGGTTCGGGAAACGACCGGTGCACATGAATCGTCATCAAAACATAGCCGGGCCGGATTTCGTCATTTCCGGAAACGCTGCCGATGGTGATCTGTTTATTCATGATGGCCATTCTGCCGGACCTCCGCCCACATCACCAGCGCGTCTTCCCGCGTGTCATCATAGTAACGGGGGCGCTTCCCTTTTACTACAAAACCGCACCGGCGGTAAAGGTTTATTGCCCCGGTGTTGGATTCCCGGACCTCCAGCGTCTGACGGTCCGCCCCCGCCTGCCCCGCGATGTCGCGCATGAGGTTCATCAGGCCGGACGCCAGCCCCTTCCTGCGAAACTCGCCGCGGACGGCGATATTATGCAAATGAACCTCGTCGGCCACCAGCCAGAAAATGATGTAGGCGGCAACCTGCGTTTTCTCCGCCTGCCGCGCCCGGATCACCAGGCACTGGGCATGGGGCAGGCGAAGCTCGTCTTGAAACATGCCCCTGGTCCAGGGCGTCACAAACGACGCGGCCTCGATCGCGAGGATCTCCGGCAGATCTTCCTCTTTCATCAGATCAACGCTGAAGAGCTGTCCGGTCTTGTCAGAAGACATGAAAATAGTCCATGGCCAGGACGGCCGCCAGGAAGATCGCGCAAAAAACGGGAACCGCTCCGCGCAGCTTGATGGTGCTGAGCGCAACGGCGGTCCCGAGAACCGGCAGAAAATAGTAGGTAAGGGTCAGCGCGCCGCCTGCCTGCACCGGAAGCTTCGGGTACAAATTAATCACGAGGGGAATGAAAATCACCTGGAGAATAAACAGCAGGCCGGCATAAAGAACAAACGCGCGGCCCAGCGCGAGGCAGGTCATGTTTTCTATCGCGCGAAGATCCCGTGAACGGGCCGCTTCCAGCGCCCGGTCGGAAAGAAGGTCGTTTGCGGCCATCATTCGGACATCCATTTTTTTTGCCAGAATACCGAAAGGAACAGCCAGCAGAACCGAGAGAGCCGTCAGTTCTTTCGTGACGGCGCCCAGGGACTGGCCGGCCAGAATCGCCAGGGCGGCGGCGAACGCGGAGGCAATGGAGTCGTTGGGGGGAATGTAAATGCCGATGGGGGCGCGGTCCATCCAGAACAGCTCGAAAATCGCTCCGATGATGAGGCCGGTGTAGGCATCGCCGAGAAGAAGCCCCATGACCGGAGCGATGATGATCGGCCGCGACAGCATGGCCTGAAGGAAGATCCGGTCCAGGCACAGCAGCCCTCCGACCAGGGACAGGATGACGATTTGTGTCAGCACGCGATCCCCCCGCTACGGTTTCGAATCGCAGGACGCTTTGAGGGCGTCCTGTATATCCACGGCCTTCTCCCGGGGAACCCTTTTCACCTCGACGGCCACGCCCTTTTCCCGCTGCAACCTGATAATGTCCGCAATTTCCGGCTCGCACAGAAACACGGACGGCGCGCAGCAGACTTTGTAATCTTCGTGATAGATATTGCCGATGTTGAGCGCTTCAAAATGAAATCCCTGCTCGTAGGCCTTCAAGGCATCGGCAATCCTGCCAAACAGGACGATGGTCTTTTTGCCGCTTCCCCGGACATACGCGTAATTGGCGGCAAAATCATCCACGGAGCAGATATTGACCTCAATGTCGCTGGGGACGGCCATGCGGATCACCGTCTCGCAGAAGAAATCGCTGGCGGAATTGTCGTCCACCACCATGATGCACCTGGCTTCGACAAACGGCACCCAGGCTTCCAGAATCTGACCGTGAACCAGCCTGTTGTCCACCCGCACCAGCGCGATGTCGTACGATTCCGCCAAGGGATCACCCGATTGCTTTTTTGCTCAAAATTTCACTGGCCAGAGAGATGTTTTTTTTGCCGTAATCCTTGATGAAGCCGGCAAACTCCTTGAGCGTGGTTTCTTCTTTGACGTCGGACAGTTTCAGCAGCATGGGCAGATTGACGCCCGTCACCACCTCCACCTTGCCCTCTTTCATAAAAGACAGAGAAATATTCGAAGGCGTGCCTCCGAAAAGATCGGTCAGAATCAGAACACCCTTGCCGCGATCCAGTTTCTTGAGGGCGTTCTGGATTTCTTTCTTCATGTCTTCCAGGCCCTTCGTCTGTTCAATGCAGACATGCATCACGTCTTTGAGCGGACCTTTGATGGATTCCGCCGCGTGAATCAGCTCATTGCCCAGATTCCCGTGGGTTGTGATAAGCACACCGATCATGATCTTCCCCCCTTTTAAAAAGGCAACGCGGCGGCGGCCTGGAAAAACCGATCCGCACACCTGCCGCGATCCTCAAAAACAAATTTGGAGGCTAATGGATTGACAAGTAATTGTCAAGATTTATCGACAAACCGGCCTGCCAATGCAGGGATTGACATATCCCGCCGCCTGTCGTATCCTTTTTTCAACCGGACGGTGAAATCATGACGTTTTTCCCCAAATTGTCCCCCGGCCTGCTGGCTCCCTTTTTCGCCGTTTTTCTGGGCCTGGCCGTTTTCCTCGCGGAACCGCTGCCGCTGCAGGTGCTGCGCAACGCTGTTTTCGATCAGTACCAGCGCTGGAGCCCCCGTCCTTATCAAAGCGCCCCCGTGCGCATCATCGACATCGACGAGGAAAGCCTTCAAAAAATCGGCCAGTGGCCCTGGCCACGCACAAGAATGGCCGGACTGGTTGATAAGCTGCGGGATTCAGGCGCAAGCGTCGTGGCCCTGGATATCATGTTTGCCGAGCCGGATCGAACATCGCCGGAGCGGGTCACCACCGACTGGGAACTGCCCGCGGATATCCGCCGCCGCCTGGAAAGCATGCCCGGCCACGATGAGATTCTGGCCGAAACGCTGGCCGAAGGGCAAGTTGTTCTCGGCTTTGCCGCCGAAAACAACCCCGTCACAAGGCGTTTGCCGAAGCTCCCCTTTCGCTTCGTTTTTTCCGGAGAATCTCCCCTGCCCCACCTTCATTCCTTTTCCGGCGCGGTGACTTCGATTCCTCTTCTGGAAAAAGCGGCGGCGGGAAACGGCGCCATGAACTTCATCCCGGATTCGGACGGCGTTGTCCGCCGGGTGCCCCTGGCCATACAGATTCAGGGGCAGGCCGTCGCCTCCCTTGCCGCCGAATCCCTCAGGGTGGCCCAGCGCGCGCGCAATTACATCGTCAAAACCCTTCCGGAAAAGGGCGCCGGGATTCAGGAAATCCGGATCGGCTCCATCACGGCGCCCACCACCCCCCGGGGAGAAATCTGGGTGCACTACACAAAACCCGTGCCGGAGAGGCGCATTCCGGCCTGGAAAGTGCTGACGGAAGAGGCGCCGCGGGAAAAGCTCGACGGCCACATCGTCCTGGTCGGCGCCTCGGCGCAGGGGCTCATGGACATCCGGTTCAGTCCGATGGGAACGGTGATGCCCGGCGTGGAAGCGCACGCCCAGGCCCTGGAACAGATTTTGACAAAAACGTATATTTCAAGGCCTTCCTGGGCGGCGGCCATCGAGGGCCTGACCATTCTGGCCGGAGGGCTCGCAGTCGGAATCATTGCGCTTTCGGCTCCCGCGCTCGTCTCGGCCTGCATCACCGCCGCGATTCTTTTCGCCGCCGGATGGGGCGCGTGGATTGCTTTTGTCCGATACCACCTGCTTCTGGACCCCGTAACGCCGGGTCTGGCGCTGCTGGCCGCGTTCATTCTGGGCAGCATCATCCACCACCGGACCAGCGAAAGACGCCACCGGTGGGTGCGCGAGGCTTTTTCGCGCTACATTTCCCCCAACCGCGTCGATTATCTTGTCCGCCACCCCGACCAGCTCGAGCTGGGAGGGCGGCGGCAGGAATGCAGTTTTGTTTTCACCGACCTTGCCGGGTTTACAGGCCTGATGGAAAAGATGGACCCCGCGGACGCGGTTTCGGTTCTCAACGCCTATCTGGACGCGATGGTGACCATCGCCTTTGGCCGGGGCGGGACACTGGACCGGATCGTGGGAGATTCCGTCGCGATCATGTTTTCGGCGCCGGTCGCGCAGCCGGACCACCGCGCCCGGGCCCTGTCGTGCGCACTGGAAATGCATGCCTTTGCCTTCGGCTACGCGGCGGACTGCCGGGCAAAAGGCATCGAGTTGGGACAGACCCGCATCGGCGTCCACTCAGGCGAGGTCATTGTTGGAAATTTCGGCGGCAAAACCCTGTTTGACTACCGGGCGCTGGGAGACGCCGTCAATACGGCCTCCCGCCTGGAAGGCGCGAACAAATACCTGGGCACGCTGATCTGCGTGTCGGAAGCGACGCTTCAAGGCTGTCCCGAAGCCGTCGTCCGGCCCGCAGCCTCCCTGGTGCTGAAAGGCAAAACACAGCCCATCAGCGTCTATGAACCCCTCGCGGCGCCAGAGGCAAACGGCGGAAAGCCGGAACGGGACACGGCTTACGAGAAGGCCTTTGAACTCCTCAAAAGGCGGGAGCCGCTCGCCCTTGAAGCGTTCGAGCGGCTGGCCGCGGAAAGACCGGCCGACGAACTGGTCCGTCTCCACCGGGACCGGTTGCGCTCGGGGAAAAAGGGTGATACGATCATTCTGGAAGAAAAGTAACCGAACCTGTTGCCAAGGAGGAAATACCATGAAGCGATTTGCGGCAGTCTTTATTGCATTGTTTTGGACTCTGACGCCCGCCTGGGCCGCGGACACCATCGGCTACGTCAAAACCGCTTCAGGCAAAGCGGAAGTGATCGACGCCGGAAAGGCCGTCAGCGCCCGGGTCGGCACGCCGATTCAGATGGGCAACCTATTGAAAACCGGACCGGACGGATCTCTGGGCATCACTTTCAGGGACAATACTGTAATGTCGTTCGGGCCGGACACGGAGCTGACGGTGGATGAATACCTCTATGAACCGGGGAAAGACCGGCTGAAATTCGGCACCAGCATGACGAAAGGCACCCTGCAGGTTATTTCGGGCGTGATCGCCAAACTCAAGCCGGAGGCCGTCCAAATGAAGACGCCGGCCGCCGTGATCGGATGCCGAGGAACCCGCTTTCTGGTCAAAGTGGAGCCGTAACATCAGGAGGACCATCGCATGAAGGCTTTTGCAAAGGCAGGTCTGGTGCTTCTTGCCGTGTGGCTGGCGCTGGCCGGCTGTTCACCCAAGTCTTATGTCGTTCTGATGGAAAATCAGGACGGAACGACGGGAAAGCTGGCGGTCAGCGGTGAAAAAAAGGAAACGCTTCTGAACCAGCCCCGAACCGCCGCCTCGCTGGACGGCAAATCGGAAAAGCCCTTTTTGGTGGATGAACAGAAGATTCAGAAAGACTTCGCCGTGGCGCTGGCCGCCCAGCCGCCGCTGCCGGTCAGTTTCATGCTGTACTTCGAAGCGGGCGGAGCGCTGCTGACAAACGACTCAAAGGCCCTGATCCCGTCCATCGTGGAGGCGGCAATGAAATATCCCGCGCCGGACGTATCCGTCATCGGCCATACCGACACCATGGGAAACAGAGATTACAATGAACAGATCTCTCTGCAGCGGGCGAGGACCGTGGCGCAAATCATCCGCGACGCGGGCATTCAAGTGCATGACCTGACGATCGAGTCCCACGGCGAAAGGAATCTGCTCATTCCCACGCCGGACAACACGCCGGAGCCCAGAAATCGAAGGGTGGAGATCACCGTCCGGTAACCCGGCCGCCCGGGGCAGGCGGATTAATCCTGGGGAAGCTGAAAGCAGAAGCGGCTTCCGACGCCCGAAGGCCCCTCCTCAACCCAGATGCAGCCGCCGTGGGCTTCCACGGCCATTCGGCAAAAGGTCAGGCCCAGACCCGTCCCGCTGTAAGCTCCGCCGTCCGCGTTCTTGACCCTGGTAAACTTTTCAAAGATTCTTTCGCGCTCACCTTCCGGAATGCCCGGCCCCGCGTCCGTCACGCTGATGAGAATCTTCCGGTCATCTCCGCGCTGTGCCTCAACCACGATGGTGCTCGCTTCCGGCGCGAATTTCAGGGCATTGCCCAGCAGATTGGACATCACGCGCCACAACACCTCCCGGTCGGCTTTTACCGTCAGCCCCGGAACCGCAGCCGCCTTAATCTCAACGGATTTCGTCACTCCCGCCTTTTCCATTTCAATCACTTCTTCAAAGAGCGTATTCAGATCAACCTGCGCGATGCTCAGCGCCAGTTTCCCGGCCTCCAGCCGGGCGATGTCCAGCAGCGTGGCAATCAGCCTGTTCATGCGGTTCGCGGCTCCCTTCGCCAGGCGCATGGCCAGCGCGAAGGTCTCGGGATCTTTCACTTCATCCTTCATGCGCTCCACGAGGCCGAGGGCCATGATGACGGTGTTGAGCGGATTTCGCAAATCATGCACCACCATGGCTTCCAGCTCTTCGCGCAGCTGCAGGAGCTCCTGCAGCTGCGCCTTCTCCTGCCCCAGACTGGCAACGCGCTTCCGCATTTGAAGGTTGGAGGTTCCGAATTGAATTCGCGCCCTGTCCGCGTCCATCAAATGCTCCCGGTTGGTCAGGGTCATGGCCTCGACCAGGGACAGGCTGTCGGACAGGAGCGCCCGGAAATCGGGCGTCGCGATGGATAAAAGCTCCACCCGCGGCGAGGCGGCTTTCAGCGTGGCGGTACGCGGGTGACGGGTGATGGCTCCCAGCTCACCCACCATCTCTCCGGCTTCGATCGTGTTGATCTGAACATCTTCCGACGAGCTCTGCGCCGCGAAGACTCCCAGACGTCCTCCGGCCACAAAATACACCGCGTCGCTCTCCTCTCCCTGGCAAAACAACACGTCACCCTCCTGCAGAACGACTTTCCGGCCGTGCTCGTGGAACAAACGCTGAATGTCCGATGATTGCATGAAGCCTTTCCCCTTTCGATTCCTGAAACATCAACAATGTCTTCCGGCGGAGCCGGACCACGGTTTCCCGTCCGTCGGCCCGCCTGCTTTCGCGATGCCGCCCGCCGCTTCAATAGGGGCTGTGGTACAGCTTGACGTACACGCCCGGATTGTCTTCCATGTAGCGCCTGAGCCCGTCTTGTTCAATAAAATACAGAGCGGTCTTTTCCCCTGCGACAAATGAAAAGTTTTTCTCTTTCGGGCGGAAGATTTTTTTCACGCCGAACAGGTCTCCTCTGGACAATGTCGCGATGCGTGACCGGCGATGGTAAACATCGACGCGGCCCTCCCGGATCATATAGACGCATCGGGCGTCCGACCCTTTGGAGGCGATAACGTCCCCTGTGTGCAGGGTGCCGGGAAAAGGACGGATCAGCCCGTGAAGCCGGGTTTTTTGCGTGGAGGAAAGCGAATCGAGAATCTGGTTGTCTTTCACGGCGTCGCGCAATTCCACATTCTGAAAATCGGCAATCTGACGAAGCAGGCTTTCCGCGGCGGTTCCCCGAATCAGGTTCAGCATTTCCTCCTTCCGAATGGAAAGAAGCTTCACGTCCGTTTTCGCCCTGGCCGTTGCCGTCCGGGCTTCATCGGAAAACAGGCATTTTTCTCCGAAATACCCGCCGGCATCATACGTCGTGAGGATCCTGTCCTCCAAAACAATATCAATCTCGCCGCTCATGACAATGCAGAAGGCCTCCCCCGCATCTCCCTTGCTGAAAATAATGTCGGAAGCCCGGTGGTGCGTCACACTGGCGGCCAGCAGAAATTCTCTCGCCTTCGTGAGCGGCATCTGGCCGAACCATTCAACGCCGGAGAAGGCCTCCAGCATTTCGACGGCCTCCTCACGGGGCATCGGAGAAGCGCCCAGATCCACGGTGTTCGCGAGCCCCGTGGGAGCGATCCTCAATCCGCAGCCATCGGGAACGGAATCCGGATTTACATGGACCAGATACATCCGCTTGCGAACGTCTTCCGGCAGACTGCACAGATAGCTCATCGGCGTGTGAATGGGCGGAACCCCCGCCTCATGGAACACCAGGTCCCGGTCCCACGGAAAATTCAGAAGAAAGTCACGGCGGTTTTTCGTCAAAACGCCGTCGGCATACAACTGTTGAATAAAGTTCGGATCGTTCATCGTATCCGAACTGTACACCAGGCTTTTTCCGGACAGAGACGCCTGAATGGCGATGGTCGGAATCGTATGGAGGGTGTAATGGAAATGAAAGGCTCCCCCGCCGATGATCACGGGCTTTCCGATGCAGACGGGATAAAAATCCACCAGCCGTTCGAGCAGGCCCGCCTCAATGCCGGTCAGGGCCGCGGCCTTCTTCATGAAGCTCCCGTAAATGGTGCGTGTGGTGTACAGGTGAATTTTCCCCTCCTGGAATATTTTCTGAAGAGTTCCCGCATCGTGATCGGCATGGCAGTGCGTCAAAATGATTTTGTCGATCCGCTTCGGGCTGACGCCGAGAGCGGCCAGTTTTTCGGTGGAATTGACGGGCGGGTCCACCATAATCCCGCGACGGTTCACCCAGAGGATCAGGCCCGATGTGTCGGCGCCGGGATCGAAGCCGTGTCCGGCGCCGAGGGTCGTGACGCCGAATATGGGCGGCTGAAAGCCGAGGCTGACTCTTGCCAGAGGGGTCTTGCGGACCATCACGGGAGCGTCCCCGCCAAACGAGGCAATCTTCTTTCCCCGATCGTAAACGCGGATATTCCCGCGCCGGTCGAACCGCACCTCCGTTTCTCCAAACGCCGCTTTCCCGCGCCGGTCCGGCACACAGAATTCGATGAGGTCGCCAAGGTCAGCACAGCGTCCCTCGATCATGGACTTCCTGAAATAGCTCATTTCCGCTTTGAGATCGGTAAATCCCGGCGTATATTCCCCGCAGGCAAATTCCAAAACCGGGTCCACCTCCGCCGGTCCGAACAGGGCCTCGGCTATGACCGTTTCGATCCTTTTGCGCTGTTTTTCGCTGCAGACGATTCTGGTTTTGCTCTTCCGGAAAAAGAAATTGTAATAGACGGGAAACTCCATCTCGGCCAGTGCTACGCCGTGCTGCACGTCAAACATCGCTTTGGGCACGATGAACGTGCGGGGCACGCCGCCCTCGATCCGCATGGTGTCCTTGATGGTCTCCGGCGGAATGCCGAGCTGGAGATTTCCGCCGGACGTCGGAATCAGCACACCGCCCCGGGACAAAAATATCTGCGACGGTTTCCTTTCAGCCATGATCTTTTCTCCCCCTTTGCGGCCGGAATGATGCGGGTGACTTCCTCCGCGGCGCTTCCGCGCCTGGAGAAGTCCCAGCCGCGTTTCCTATTCATCAATGGGCAGGACATGATACTCCACGTTTCGCTGCGGATAAAGAGATTTCATAATGCGGGTATAGCGCTCTCTTTGCTCGTCGTACTTCCGCCTCAGCCCTCGCAGGGAGCCCGACTTGTAATCCATAATGGTCACGGCATGATCCGAAACGATCATTCTGTCCACGACGCCGAAATCCTTTTGATCCGATATGGGCTGTTCAACATAGAGACGGCCCGGCCTGAACAGGAGTTCAAAAACCTCTTTTCTGCGGACAAAACGGACAACCGCGCCATACTCCTCCCTGCCGAGCTCCCCGGGGGGAGGCAGGCGCCCGGGATCAAGAACCCTGGCCAGCCAGCGGTGCAGCCGCTCGCCCCGCGCGATGCCGGCCTGGATGGATTCGGAAATCAGCGCCGGGTCGATCTCGCCCGCGGGGTCCGGTTTGCCAAAGTGCCGCGACGGCGCATCCCACACGGCGGACCCCTTTGCCTCTTCCGGCAAACGGGAGAAGCGGACCATCTCCGATTTGCTCCCTTCCGGCGCAAATTGCGCAAACGTATTCAGAACGGCCTGATGAACCGCCTTGTATTCGCCGCTTTTGCTGACCGGCAGAAAAACCGCGAGGGTTCGAACGGCCCGCGTGGCGGCGACGTAAAACACATTGGCTCTCTCGCGCCTCAGTTGCATCAGGCGGGCGTCCCGCTTCTCCAGGATTTCCCCGGCCAGGGTCGATTCTCCAGCCTGAAGACACTTTGTCTCGGCCGCTGAAAACCGGACATGACACTTCTGCGAAGGAAGATAGAACGGTGTGGATTTCTCATCCTCGTTCCAGAAAATGAAAACATGCGCAAACTGAAGCCCCTTGGTCCCGTGAATCGTATCGACCTTGATCGAATCCCGGTTTTCGCCCTCCGGAACCCTCACGCTCCAGCGAACCCTGAACATTCGGGCGAGAAATTCATCGACATCCGCGCCGCCTTCGCTGAAAAACGCGTGCGCCTCATCCTGCCATATATCGAGAACGGTCGCGGACAGCTTCCCGCGCAAACGCTCGACGGCGAGGCTTACCGCGGAAAGGCCGAAGGGCCGGGGAAACTGAGCGGCGAATTCTTCCCGAATTCCCGGCGCGTCTTCGAACCAATCTTTCCACAGGGGCGACCGGGCGGCTGCGGCGGCGAAGGCGGTTTCGCCTTCGCGGGAAAGAGCGATCGTCAGAAAAAGCATGACCGCAACCCCTTCCTCCGTTGCCAGCAACTGGCGGCCTTTGACCGAGGAGACGCCAATGCCTCGCGAGGCGAGCTCCGCCTCGATTTTCTGAACGTGGTTGTTGGTGAGGGCAAGGACGGCCATCTCCCCCCATGCACAGCCGTACTCCTCCTTTTTTTTCTGAAGATATTCGGCGATGGCCGGATACCAGGAAGCTTCCGACGCGCCGTCCTTTTCCAGCTCGACAAGACTCACTTCCGAAACGCACCGGAGCGCGTCCCGGTGCCCGCCGCTTTTCTCCGGGGGCTTTTGCGTCTCCGTTTTCTCCCTGCCCTCGAAAAGATTTTCGACCAGCCGGTTGAAAAATGAAACCAGAAGCGGCGTGCTCCGGTAGTTGCGGGAAAGCGACCGCTCCCGGATGACGCCGTTTTGAAGGTAGCCGCCGATGGCCGTCTCCAGCGCCTCGCGGTTCGCGCCGCGCCAGCCGTAGATCATCTGCTTCCAATCGCCCACGGCAAAAAACGACCGTTCGCCCCGTTCGCCGGGGCCGGATAAAATGTCGTCGATGAGCGGCAGGAGAATCGCCATGTCGCGAGTCGAGGTGTCCTGGAATTCATCCACCAGGAGGTGCTCCGTCCGGTCCAGGCCAAGCGAGAAGTAGCCGCCCATGAGCTTTGGCCTTTCGCGCGACGCGATTGGGTCGAGGGCGAGAAGCGCTTTTCGCACATCGGCAAAAAAAATCAGCCCTTTCTCTTCCTTGACGGCTTTTGCCGCATCGAGATAAATTTCGCAAAGAAACGCAAGGGCCAGTTCCCGCAAGAGGGCCTTGTTTAGCGCAAGCTTTTCGGCCGTCTTTCGGTAGTTTTTGAAAATCGCGTTGAGATCCGAGTACGGGCTCGAATGCCACGCAATATTTTTGCCGAGCCCCCGCGACTGTTCCAGATCGGAATAGCCGCAAAGCGCCCTGGACATAAACCGGTCGTAATCCCCCAGGTTGGCGACGACTCGGGTTTTCAGTCCGTCCGGCAGATCGGCAAGGCCGTTTGCCGCGCGGCTCAGAGACTCCAGCTCCCGAAGCAGGAGGACGTTCTCTTTCATCAGGTCCTCCAGATCGTCAAGCCTCTCCATATCCGCCGCGCAGCGCTCCAGCGTCTGCTCTTCCCCGAGGGAGCCCCAGAGCGAATCCAGATCCGTGTTCAGGATACGGGACGCGATGATCAGCCGCTTTTCCCGGCCGCTTCGCGCGATGCCGTCGCGAAAACGCTTTTCGATATCCCGGGACAGATCGATCTGCGCTTTTTCGTCGGCCATCTTCGGCGCTTCGCCCAGGGCGGCGAAAAGCCGGTAGAAAAACGAGTCGATCGTCGAGTATCCGACGCGGCCCGCCTCCAGGATCAGCCTCATCCGGTCGAGCAGCGGCATTCCCTTTGTTGACGCGATCTGATCCATGATGCGGGAGCGCATCTCGGCGGTGGCGGCGCGGGTAAAGGTCAGCGCCAGAATGAATTTCCCTCCCGCGGAGATCCGTTCGAATACCTCCCGGGTCAATTGCGTGGTTTTCCCGGAGCCTGCCGACGCTTTCAGCAGAACGTTTTCCATCAGCGCCTCCCTCCGGCCGCCCGGTAATAGCCTTCTTTCCCGCACAGAGACTGAAGCCGGCAGAATTCGCACTGCCGGGAATCATCCCCCGGCGCAAGCGCCGCGCCGTGCACGATCCTGTCGAGACTCTCCCCGATGGCGGACGCCAGGTCGCCCGCTTCGTCAAGCGCCTCCTTCGGAAGCTCCATCATGCGGTCCTTTGCGGTCTCCTTGAGAAAATAAAAGCGGGCGCCTTTTACGTCCGGAATAAAATGACTGTACAGGATCAACTGCGCCGCGGGATGCAGGATTCCTTTTTCCGTAAATCGTTCCAGAACGGTTTCCCTCGCGGGAAGGGCAAAGCCGCTTTTCTTTTTGGAATATTTGAAATCCAGCACCTCGGCGCGCCCGGAAAGCAGGGCCAGCCGGTCCGAACGTCCGGTGATGCTGTAGCGACCGGCGAGCGTGCCGGTGAATTTTTCTTCGCACGAGATCGCGTTCGCGGCAAACAGGACCCTTCTTCCGGACGCTCGTTCGTCTTCATCGATTTCCCGCAGAATGAGCTTCGCGTTCAGCCGATAGATCTCCACGCCTTCCGTATTTCTGAGCTCCGTGTTTTCGCGGCTTTCCCACAGTTCGTCAAAAAACGTCTCCCAGTCGTCGAGCCTGTCGTGCCCGACGGTCGAGAGCTGCTGGAGAAACCGGTGGACGAAAATCCCCATCTGCAGATTGATTTTTTCATCGTCGTCCATGAAGGAAGGGGAAGACACTCCGAGGATGTATTGATGGTAGAATAAAAAGGGGCAGGCCAGAATTTTGGAGAGGCTCGAATACGAAAAGGTGAACGCTTTGAGCCTGGCTCTCAGAGCCTCGTCCACCGGGACGGCACAACGAATTTCATCTCGCGGGTCCGGTTTCGGCCGACGGAAGGCGACCTTCACCGGCGGTTTTCCAAACTCCTCGGAAAGAAGGCTCATGTAATAGCCGGGCGTTCGTTCGCGGATGGCGTCGTCCACCGCCGCGACGGCGGCCTTTCGGCACTGCGCCAGAATCTGCCGGAAAAGAAGATCCTGGCATTCAAATACGTTTTTGCGCATGAAGGGAACATGCACCGGATTGATAAAGGGGCCTTCAAAGGGCTGCGCCGGCATGATGCCGCTGTCCACGGGAAGTATCAGGCCCCTGCTGAAGTTTTCCCCCGATGCCTGGCCGAATCCGACCACCTGCACCGGGGCGGACCTGCCGCCCGTGACGCGGAATTTTTTCGTCTCGAGAAATTTGCCCGCTGCCGCGGCAAAATGCCGCCCCAGTCTTCCCTTCCAGTCGTCCAACAGCGTGCTGATCGATACGGCGGCTTCCAGCGCCTCACTTTCCTCGCGAACGTAGCGCTGCCGGTTTGCGAACAATTCCGCCGCCTGGCCGGCCGCAAATTTCCTGAAATCCGGCATCCGGCCGGTTTGCCCGGCCCGGTGAATCTCCGCTGAAAGCCTTATTCCGGCCGACGTTACGGAAAACGGCAGCCAGACGGCAAGGTTGACGGCATTTCCGAACCAACGAAGCGAACGGTTCCACAGCATCGGGGTCAGCGACTCATCCAGCAGGCAGATCATCAGGCGGTCCGATTCCGATCGGTCGTTCAAAAAGCGGGAAACCTCCAGCGTCACCCAATCCGCCGCTGCATGAAGTCCGGCCAGGCGCAGAAATTCGATGTCCGCGTTTTGGGCCGCCCGGACCGTTTTGCCAAAGGACAAAACAAGGTTTTTCGCGGAATCAAACGGCAGAGGGCCTCCCGCGGCCGTTTCGGGCCCGAACAGCGGCGGATCGATAAACAGTCTTTCGTTTCTGATCTTTCTGTAAAACCGCTCCCTGGACGGCGTCAATTCGGGCAGACCGATGAATATCTCCCGGTCGCCGGGAAGGATTTCGTCAAACCGGGAGGCTTCGAGCGCCGCCAGAAACAAATGTTTCCGGGAAAGCCACCGGCGAAACGCCTTCGCCGTCTCGAGGTATTGCTCAAGCTGATCCCACTGCTCGGAGGTGAACCGCTCGGACCCCGCGATCGTCTCTTTTCCGACCTGATATTCCGCAAGCCGGGTGATCAGGGGCAGCATGTTCGCGGCGAGACGGGCGGGCGTCTTTTCACCGGGAAATTCCTCCGCGATGAACTGGATCAGGTACAGGAGCTCTTCGTCGGCCGGCACCGGATGCAATGGCTCTTTTTCGCCGATCTTCCGGTTGAGGTAGGACTGGATTCCCTCCACCCGGGGAAGAATGCCGCCCAGCCGGTCATGAATCAGTAGACGCACCGGATCGACCGCTCTGTCGTTTGCGCAAACCACGATCCAGGCCGAAAGGTCGGGGTGATCCTTCCGCAGAAGCGCCATGAGATTGTCCAAATCCTGATCCATCCGGTCTTCCTTTGAATGTGAAGGTCTGTTCTTTAGTCTTTGACGAAGGCGTTTCCGCCCGGCCATGACTATGAAGAAGCGAGCGGGCCTTGTCAATACCCAATTGAATCCCCGGATTTCAGTATCGTTACTTCCCCCCCTGAACAGCCGTGAACATTTTATTGACAACCTCATCATCCCTCTCTATAATTCCGCCCATTAAAAAAGCCGAAAGACTCGAGCCCATGTTTTATCGAAAGATTCTTCAGCATCGTCTGCCCATCACCGTTGCCGCTGCGCTTGCCGGCATCGGCATCATGGCGTATTACGCGACGTGCAATACGGGCTGCTCCTATCTTCGGGGAGACATTCTGGGCATCGACCTGAAATACGTCGGCGTGGGATACATGGGCGTTATCATTTTGCTGGCCCTGTTTCGGCAGGCGGACCTGCTGAGAATGCTGGTCGCGGCGGGAATCGGCGTGGAAGCGTTTCTGATCTCCTTCCAGTTCAGGGAGGAGGTCTTCTGCCCCTTCTGCCTTGCGTTCGGGGCTCTGGTGATCCTGATGTATCTGATCAACTATGAAAGGCTTCATATGACCAATGCGCGGCATCAAAAATGGCTCTATGTTTTCGGAGACGCCAGGATTCCATTCACCGGCGGCCGGCGCCTTCCCCTGCTGTCCATGATGATCGCCGGATATATTTTTGTCGTCCTTACCTTTTCCGGATCGGCAACGCCCGCCTATGCGGCCGACCAGGCCGCGGCGCCTTCCTACGGCAGTGGACCGTGGGAGCTGATGATCTTTACGGATTACTTTTGTCCTCCCTGCCAGGCCGCGGAAAAAGACCTGGAGCCCCAGCTGGAAAGACTGCTGGCCGGAGGAGACGTTAAAATCACTTTCGTGGATTTTCCCGGCCACAAAAGCAGTTCGCTGTACGCGAAATACTTTCTTTTTTCCGTCGCCGCGAACAAGGGCCACGCCAACAGCCTGAAGGCCAGGAACCTTCTCTTTGCGCTGGCCGTGCAGAAAAAAGTCGACCAGGAAAGCGTTCTGGCCGCCGTCCTGAAATCAAAAAATATCGCACTGCGGACGGTGGACCCCAAACCGGTCTTCCAGCAATGGCTGGCCATGATCAAGCGGTTTGAAATTGATCAGACGCCGACCTGCATCCTGCGCTTCTCCAGCACCTATTCCCGGAAATTTACCGGTTCGGACCAAATTCGCGACCAACTGGTTCCGGAGCTTCAGAAAAGATTCCCCGGTTCCAAAAGAAAAGGGTAAGGCCGGAGAGATGCCCGCCTAATTGTCCTGCCGTCGCAGGCCGGTATCCGGGAAATCGATGATCAGAACGGAAAAGAACTCCGGGAATCGCTGAACGGCTTTCGTCAATGGGCTACGCATTAAACACCACGGATGACTACCACCTTCACGGGCTGACCTCCCTGGGCTGGGAGCTTACGCTGTGCAACGCGCTTTTCCCCAAAAACAGTCCCTGCCGCGGCGCGCTGGTGCGGGAGGCATCCTTCGGCGAACATCTTTTTCACTTTCTGAATGAGAAAATTCACCTGACGCATTTAAAAACCGTTCTGGAAATCGGCGGCGGCATGGGGTATCTGATGAAGGATCTTTTGACCCTGGCCCCCCGCCTTCACGCGACCATGGCGGACATCTCCCCCGTTCTTCTGCAAAAACAAAAGGGATCTCTCGCGGGATTTTCCGCGGTCTTTCTCGAAACGGATTTTTTCAAAATCCCTCTCACGGATCTGCGCGCCTTTGACCTCGTGATCCTCAACGAAGTCCTGGGGGATTTCCCCACGCTGAGAGCCGTGGACGGTCCGTCATCCCCGGAAGCCGCCCGCTTCGCGGCCAGAATCGCGGATTTCGAGGCAGACTACAACCTGCGCTTCGATCCCGCCGAGAACATCAACATCGGGGCGCTCGAAGCCCTGGAGCGGCTTTGCCGGGCCGGCGTTCCCTGCATCTATCTGAGCGAACACAGCTGCGAATCGTCTCACTCCGATCCGGCGTTTCCCGGCATGAATTTTTCACCTTCGGGAAACCCCGAAAAGATTTCACTCAAAGGCCATGCGGAATTCACCGTCAAATTCTCCGCACTGGAAAAAATGGCCCGGGCCTTTGGCTACAAGGTGTTTCGCGGCCCCTACACCGATATTCTGCCGATCTCGTTCAACGACCGGGTGACGGCCGCCCTTCGGACGCCGTCTCCGCTGTCGGACAGGCAGGAAATTCTCCGGCAGTTTCTTTACGATCTGTATAAATACGAGTATCTTCTGCTGGCATCCGCTCCGGCAGGGAAAGGATAGAATATGAAAAAGCTTCGAATCATCGGGCTGGCCGTAATCCTGCTTTGCGCAAACGCCGTTCCGGCAGCGGCCTTTCGCTGCGGGTCCGGCCTGGTTTCCACCGGAGACAAAAAGGTTAAAGTTCAGGGAACCTGCGGCCTTCCGACCACCAAGGAAATCATCTGTCCCAGGAAAAGCAGCGTCTGCCCCGCGACTCTGGAAATCTGGTACTACAACTGCGGCGACAACGACTACATTTACGCGCTGACGTTTGAAGACGGCGTTCTGACGAAAGAAACCACGGAGGGCGGCGGAGTGGGCAATTCCTACTGCCTGGGCAGATAAACATCACTCGAGAGGGGGAAGAAATATGATACGGATTCAGACCGGCTTCATCGCGCTGCTCATCCTTTGCCTGGCGGCCGCCGACGCTTCCGCTTTTCGCTGCGGATCCGGCATGGTTTCCGCCGGCGACACCAAGGCGCGGGTTTTGATCACTTGCGGAAAGCCGACCGCCAAGGAAAGAGTCAGCGAGAAAAACAAGACTTCCGCAACCGCCGTCAAGAACAAAACAGCAAAGAAAAGCGGCAGCAAGTCGGAGGTCTGGTACTACAACTGCGGCAGCCAGGACTACATTTACGCCCTGACCTTTGAAGACGGCGTTCTGAAAAAAGAGGACACGGAAGGAAAAGGGAGCGGTAAATCCGACTGTATGGGAAAGTAGCGGCCGGAAGCGGAAAGGAACCGCGGCCGTTTTCTATTTTCCATTGAGCAAAGCCATCATCTGTTCCGGGTCCGTTGCCGGAAGACGGCAGGCAAAGCCGGAGCAGACATAGGCGGTCGCCCGTCCGCCGATGCAGACGCGCGACCGAACCCGGGGCGAGATGGCTTCAATGTCCGCCCCTCCCGTGTCTTCCGGCCGAAAGATGACCACTTTGTTCGGTGTAAAGCTTCGCCGCAGCGCCCCAAGCAGAGCCTGCGCATCCGGCGCGCCCTCCTTCCCCGCAAGAATCACTTCGCTTGCCGGACCCACGGCAAAATCAAGGCCGCAAAGAAAGTGCGCAAAGGCCGTCGGGGAAGCCCCGGCCGGCCCGCCGAAGGCCCCGGCAATCTCGCGCGCTTCTTTTTCCAGCGCGTCATCCCCGGTGATCCGGGACAGACGCAGCGTATTGAGAAAAGCGACGGAATTTCCGGACGGGATTGCGCCGTCGTAAAGCTCCTTTGGACGGACCGGAAGCGGCTCTGCGTCTTTCGGAGTAAAAAAGAAGCCGCCGTCCTTTTCATCGCGGAAAAAACCCCTCAGGTGCGAATGCAACTCCAGCGCCCTGGTCAGATACGCAGGGTCAAAAGTTGCTTCGTAAAGCTCCAGAAGCGCCCAGATGATGAAGGCATAGTCGTCAAGGTTCGCGGCAAAGGCGCTATGCCCGCCGCGAAAACGGTGCAGCAGGCGGCCGTCGGGGGTTCTGAGCGATCGCAGGATGAAATCCATGGCGCGGACCGCGGCCGCTGCATAGGCCGGTTCCTTCAGCACCTGCGCCAGGCGCGCCAGCGCGGCGATCATGAGGCCGTTCCAGTCGGTGAGAATCTTGTCGTCCCGGTGAGGGCGCACCCGTTTTTCCCGAACCGCGAAAAGCTTTTCCCGGATTGCTTCCGTCAGGACCGGCCAAAAAGCAGTCTGGCCCGGCCCGGGCTCATCCGTCAGCGGTTTTGCGTGCGCAATGAAATGCCCTTCGGGAATTTCCCGCATGCCCGGCACGGACCGGTCGCTTGCATGACGGTAGTGCGTAAGAAAGAAGTCCGCCTCTTCGGCGTCAAGGACGGCGCGAATCTCCTTTTCGGTCCACAGATAGAACTTTCCCTCCACAGCCTCGCTGTCCGCATCTTCGGCGCAGTAGAATCCTCCTCCGGCATCCGTCAGGTCCCGCAAAACATAGGCGGCGGTTTCCCGCGCGGCCGCCGCGTACTCCCCGCTGCCTGTCGCCTGATATAGCTCGGCACAGGCCAGCGCCATGAGCGCCTGGTCGTACAGCATCTTTTCAAAATGCGGCACGATCCAGCGCTCGTCCGTCGAATATCGGTGAAATCCGAAGCCGATCTGATCAAAGATGCCTCCGCGGCGCATGTTCCGCACCGTCCATTCCGCCATGCGCAGGGCCTGCGCCTCGCCGGTCCGCTTCCAGTAGCGCAGCAGGAAAAAGAGCTGATGCGGCGACGGAAATTTCGGCGCCTGCCCGAATCCGCCGAAGGCTGCATCAAAGCTCATGGAAAACAATCGGTAGGCCCGGTGCAGCTCTTCTTCCCCCGCGTCCCGCGCGCTGCCTGCGGAAGGTTTCTGAAGGGCGTTTACAATCTCCTCAGCCGAGGAAAGCAGCTCCGCGCGCCTTGTGCGCCACAGAACCCCGACCCGGCCGACGATGTCCGTCAGGCCGGCCCGCCCGTATTTCGATCGGGGGGGAAGGTAGGTGGCGGCGAAGAAAGGCTTTCGATCCGGCGTCATCATGATCGTCAGCGGCCAGCCGCCGCTTTGCGTCAAAAGTTTGCAGACCTCCATATAAACCGCGTCAATGTCGGGGCGCTCTTCGCGGTCCACTTTGACGTTCACAAACGTTTCATTGAGCATTCGGGCGACGTCTTCATCCTCAAACGACTCCCGTTCCATGACGTGGCACCAGTGGCAGGTGGAATAACCAATGGAAAGAAATATGGGTTTATCTTCAAGGCGCGCCCGGGTGAAAGCCTCATCACCCCAGGGATGCCAGTCCACCGGATTTTGCGCGTGCTGCAGGAGGTAGGGGCTTTTTTCGTTTTTCAAGTGGTTGTCTTTCATCGCCCTTGCTCCCCTTCGGCTCGCCGGCATTCGTTCATCTGCGGCGCGTGTGGATTCGTAGCACAGGCGGGAGTGCTTGTCAAAGAAGACGGCTCGGGCCGGAGACGGCGTTCACGCACGGCATGCGCCTGTTTCACCGCCGTCTGCAAAGCGCCCTGCCGCCCGCGAAATCGCCCGTGAAAACCGGCCGCAAAAATACTTTTTTCTTGATTGTTGTTTTTTTTTGTGTTAGCCCTAGCGCCGGTTTGAGGCGTGCCGCGCTTCGTCAACAGTACAAACAACAGGGTTCCATTCATTCCCATGAAGCATTCGGCCCCGGTCCTGAAGATCGCGCCCCTTGACCTTCATCAGGGCGTCAAGCACGGGAGCCCGGATCCCAGAGGCAAATCACAGCCGCGCCGGGCGGCTAATGAAAATTTAACCATATAAATTCAGGAAAGGGGGACTGGAGCATGACGAAAGCAGAATTGATCGGAGTAATGGCGGACGAGGCGGAAATATCCCAGGCGGCGGCGGCCAAAGCGCTGGATGCGTACATCGCCGCGGTGGGGAAAGAACTGAAAAAAACCGGCAAGCTGGGATTGGTCGGTTTCGGCACGTTCTCCGTCGTCAAGAGAAAAGCAAGAGAGGGCAGGAATCCTCAGACCGGCAAGACGATCAAGATTCCTGCGAAGAAAGTGGTTAAATTCAAGGCCGGCAAGACTTTGTCGGACAAAGTGAAATAGGGCTTTTTTAAGTCATCCTTTTAACCAAGGCCTCCGTCAGCTTTTCGAAACACCGGAGGCCTTGGTGCATTTATCCATTTTGGAAACGAGGAGCGTCTGGCTTGACACGAAAAAGGATTCTCAGCGGGATGCGGCCCACAGGAAGGCTGCACCTTGGAAATTTGCACGGCGCGTTGGGGAACTGGGTCGAACTGCAGAACAGCGGCAACTACGACTGCTTTTACTTCGTCGCCGATTGGCATGCGATCACCAGTGAATACGCATCGACACAGGACATTCGGCAAAACAGCCTGTATATGGTGATGGACTGGCTGGCCGCCGGCCTCGATCCGGCCAAAAGCACCCTCTTTGTGCAATCGGCGGTCAAGGAACACGCCGAATTGTTCCTGCTGCTTTCCATGATCACGCCGCTGGCCTGGCTCACGCGCAATCCCACCTACAAGGAAATGCAGACGGAATTGAGCTCCAAAGATCTTTCCACCTTCGGCTTTCTGGGCTACCCCGTTCTGCAGGCGGCCGACATTGTCATGTACAAGGCCTACGGCGTTCCGGTCGGCGTGGACCAGCTTCCCCACATTGAGCTGACCCGCGAAATCGCCCGGCGCTTCAACTACCTTTACCAGAAAGACGTCTTTCCCGTTCCGGAGCCGCTTTTGACCCAGGTGCCGAAGCTGCTGGGCATCGACGGCAGGAAAATGAGCAAATCCTACGATAATGCCGTTTACCTGTCCGACCGGGGCAAAACGCTTCACCGGAAAATCGCCTCCATGTTCACCGATCCTCAGCGAATGCGGAAAAAAGACCCGGGCGATCCCGACATCTGCAACGTATTCACCTTCCACGGCCTTTACTCCCCCGCTCCGGACGTGGCCGAAATCAACCGGGAATGCCGCACAGCCGGCATCGGCTGCACCGACTGCAAGAAAATGCTGGCGGCGCGCGTTGAGGAAGCGCTGGCGCCCGTTCATGAGCGCATGGATTACTATCAGCGCAACATCGCGGAAATTGAGGAGATGATCCAAAAAGGCAACGACGAGGCCGCGGCGATCGCCCGCCGGACCATGGCGGAAGTTCGCGAAGCCGTCAAAATCTGAAGCGACCTATGAACGAAGAGACCTCCACAGATTATGCGATCAAGCTGGATATTTTCGAAGGTCCGCTGGACCTGCTGCTGTATCTGATCAAAAAAAATGAGATTGACATTTACAACATTCCCATTGCTCTGGTCACCCGCCAGTACCTGGATTATCTGAACCTCATCAAGTCGCTCAATCTGGACCTGGCGGGCGAATATCTCGTCATGGCCTCCACGCTGATTCACATCAAGTCCCGCATGCTTCTGCCGGTTCCGGAAGAGCCGTCGCCCGAAGAAATGGAAGACGACCCGCGCGCGGAACTGGTCCGCCAGCTCCTGGAGCACCAGGCCTTCAAGGAAGCCGCCTCCCTGCTGACCCAGAGGCCCATCCTGGAGCGGGACGTGTTCAAGCGCTCCGCGGCGATTGTCGGCAACGAACGCCCCGGGGCGGCAGACGATGAGGAGCTGGTGGAAGTCAGCATTTTTGAATTGATCGAAGCCTTTCACCAGATTGTTTCCCGCATGGACAAAAAGGATCTGATGGAAATTGACCTGGAAAAACTGTCGCTTTCGGATATCATCAACGACGTGATGGAGCGCCTTACGCGCGAAAAAAATCTCACCTTTGACGAATTGCTGGGGGAAAAAAGAGACCGCCGCCGGATCGTTTACACTTTTCTGGCCCTGCTGGAGCTCATCAAGCTGAAGATGATCAAGGCCTATCAGACGGCGGCCTTCGGCGTCATTCGAATCTTCCCGGCCGTGGAGTTGTAAATGGAAAACCTTTCAGCCGTTCTCGAAGCCCTGATCCTGTCGTCGGAGTCGCCCCTGCCGCTGGAGAAAATCTGCGCCGCGCTCGGAAGCGGGGACAAGGAGGAAATCAAAAGCGCCCTGGATCGTCTGATCACGGAATACGACGAGCGCGAAAGCGGAATCGGCATCCAGGAAGTCGCGGGCGGTTTTCAGTTTCGCACCCGGCCGGAAATGGCCTCCTGGATCAAAAAACTCAAGGGAGTCAAACCGGCCTCGCTGTCGCCCGCGGCAATGGAAACACTGGCCATCGTGGCCTACCGGCAGCCGATCGTCAAGTCGGAGATTGAAAGCATTCGCGGCGTTGACGTCAGCGCTCCGCTCAAGGGCCTGCTGGACAAAAAGCTGGTGCGCATCCTCGGGCGCAAGGACGTGCCGGGAAAGCCGATCATTTACGGAACGACCAAAAAATTTCTGGAAGTTTTCAATCTCAGGGAGCTTTCGGACCTGCCGACGATGAGAGAGCTTCGGGAGCTTACCGAACCTCAGGAATCGCCCGAACAGGAAGCCATTTCCTTTGAAGACCTTCTGCCGGAGACGCCTGCAGGGGAAATGCCAAAGGCTCCTGAGACGCCTTCGGGTCCGGAAGCAAAGCAGGCGGAAAAAACCCCCGAAGAGGACCCCGCAGCCGACGCGGAAGAACAGGAAGAACATGGGGTTGAGCCAAACCCCGGGGACGATGCCGTTTGATGAAAGAACGCCTTCAGAAAATCATCTCCGCCGCGGGCATCGATTCCCGCCGTCATGCCGAAGCCATGATCACGGAGGGCCGGGTGAGCGTCAACGGAGAGATCGTGCGCGAACTGGGCTCTAAAGCCGATCCGCAAAAAGACGTGATCCGCATTGACGGCAAAATCATCTCCATTGAAAATCCGGGCTGCTACATTGCGTTGTACAAACCGGCGGGCTACGTCACCACGCTGTCCGATCCGCAGAAAAGACCGACGGTTGTCGATCTGGTCCGGGATGTTCCGGAAAGGGTATATCCGGTAGGCCGGCTCGATTATGATTCCGCGGGCCTGCTGCTTCTGACCAATGACGGAGCGTTTGCTCAAAAAATTTCCCACCCTGGCTTCCGGGTCCCCAAAACCTACCGGGCAAAGATTGCCGGTCGCATAAGCCTTGAGAAATTAAAGGAAATCAGCAAGGGGATTTTGCTGCCGGACGGTGTTTTCAAACCGGAAAATCTGAAGCAGGAAAAGGTCAACGACAAAAGCGCCTGGATCAGCCTGACCCTGCACGAGGGCAGAAACCGGATCATCCGCAGAGGGTTTGAGGCTGCCGGTTTCACGGTTACGCGCCTGGTGCGCACCTCCATCGGAAACATAACGCTTTCGGGCCTGTCGGAAGGCTCATGGCGCCCGCTTTCGGACCGGGAAGTCCGCGAGCTGCAGGCGCCGCCGCAGGGGAAAAAAGGTAAAAATATTCTTGACAATCATCCAAAAATAAATAATAGTCGCGCCGTACGGGATAATCGGCATCATAAATACTCGGGTTTCAAGCAGCAGTCTTAAGGAGGATCTATGAATAAATCCGGTCTTATTGAAGCTTTAAGCAAGAAGATGAATCTGACGGAGAAAAAAGCCATTGACGTGGTCAATCTGGTTTTCAAAGGCTTCAACGATGAGTTGAAAAAAGGAGGCCGCATCGAAATTCGCGGATTCGGCAGCTTTGTGGTGAAAGAATACGGATCCTACACGGGAAGAAATCCCAAAACCGGAACAAAAATCAAGGTTGAACCAAAAAAACTGCCCTTTTTCAAAGTGGGCAAAGAGCTGAAGGACAGGGTCGACAAAAACAAATAGAAATCCTGCAAGTGTTTGTTATACTTAATGAAGGGGACTTGGAAACAAGCCCCCTTCATTTTGGTTTGCCAAATGATGAGCTCTCCTTGCGTTTCAGTTCAGGCCCGATAAAATCTCCTTTCCAGGCCTTTGCGCCAAAGCCACAGCCACAATCCGTTCAGAAATATAAAAATGGAAAAAATCAAAGCCGGAACGGCAGCTTCGTCGTTCACGGCATACAGGGCGATGCCGGCGGCAAGGCCGCAATTTTTCATGGTTCCCAGAAGCAGAAGCGATGAAACCACGGGGCGGGACAGTTTGAAAACCCTGCCGGCCGCGATGAGCGCGGCGGCGATCAGGGCCGTGGAAACAAAAGCCAGCGCCAGAATGAAAAGCATGTCCAGGCTCCCCTGCCGGATCAGGACGGAATTGGCGGAAGCGGCGGCGTAAAACACGATAAAAAAGCAGACATCAGAAACGGTCCCCATGCGCTGGTGAAACCGTTCATCCCAGTTGCGGTCAACCGCGACCCTGGACAGCAACAGCGGAAGGAATATCAGCGCGGCGGCCATGATGATCAGCTTTTCGCAGCACACGGGGATGTACCGGAGAAAAGCCGCCGCGAGAAGCGGAATCAGGATGAGCGCGCCCAGGTAGGTCCCGGCAAAACCGGTCAGCGTCAGCCTGTGATCCGCGCCGAGCTTTTCGCTCCAGGGAAGAGCCGCCAGAGCGGAAGGAACGGCGGCCAGGATAACCAGGCCGATCCAGAAATTCTCATTCTTGATCAGGAAAATTCCGCCCAGAATCATCAGGTTCCCCAGAACCAGGTAGTTCATCAGGCAGCCCCAGAGAGCCCCGGGAAGCAGCGTCCGCGGATTTTTGAAGAATCCCCCCGGAAAGCGAAGCAGCGCAACCGTGAGGGCAATCGTCAACGCCGGCAGAACGAGAAGCGAAGCCCAGGGGGCCGCCTGAGGCAGCAAAAGGCCCGCCACAATGGCAAGCATGTAAAGAAAAGGGGATACCCTCATGGCCGTCCTCATCGGAGCGGGATCATGCCTTGCGCCCGGCGCAAAATTTCCGGACACCGGCAACCAGCAGAAGAAAAACGATATTGAACAGGACAATCATGGCGCCTGCCGGCAAATTCAGGACAAAGGCAAACACAATTCCCAGGAGCACCGCCCCGACCGCAAACCCCACGGCGGACATCATCGTCTTTCGGAAACTGACCGAGAGCTGCAGCGCGGTGAGAGCGGGCAGAATCAAGAGCGCCGAAACCAGCATGATCCCGGCAACTTTCATGGCCAGAACCGCGGATACGGCCGTCAGAAGAAAAAGAACGAAGTTGATCCTGCCGGTTTGAACGCCCATGGTGCGGGCAAGCTCCTGGTCAAAGGTCACCGCGAACAGATCTTCGTAGCAATAAACAACCGCCGCCGCGACAAGGGCAAAGACGATCACGGAAAGCAACAGTTCGGTCTGGTTCACGGTCAGAATATTTCCAAAAAGATAACTGAACAAATCCACGTTGAAGCCGCCCGAAAGGCTGGACAGAATGATGCCCGCCGCGATTCCCAGGGAAGAAACGATGCCGATGGCGGCATCGGCATGAATCTTTCTCGATTGGGTCAGCCGGTAGATGGCGAGCGAGGAAATCATCACCAGCGGCAGAGCCGCCAGCGTAACGTAAAACGGGCTGATGCCGACGAGCAGCACGACCGCCACGCTGCCGAAGGTGGTATGCGCCAGGCCGTCCCCGATCAGGGAGAAGCGCCTCAGAACGAGAAACAGGCCCAGCAGCGCCGAAACCGCGGCAATCAGGGAACCGGCAAGCATCGCCCGCTGAACGAATCCATACGTGAAAACATCGAGCAGATCCATCAGCGGCCGCTCCCCTTCAAATCATGCTGGTGGCAGATGATGTGCTGACTGGCCGGGCCGAAAAATCCCTCCATGTCCACCGAAGCGCAGAAGTCCCGGAATGTTCCGGAAAAGATCAATTTCTTGTCCAGATACAGCAGATGCTGAGCGTATTGACCGACCACGCCGCTGTCATGGGTCACCAGCACCACCGTTGCGCCTTCTTTCCGGCTCAGCTCCTGGGTCAGCCCGTAGAAAATGCCCCGGGTTTCGGGGTCCAGCGCGGTGGTCGGTTCGTCAAAGATCAGCAACTGCGGCCGCCGGATCAGCGCCCGCGCCAGCATGGCCCGCTGCTGTTCGCCATAGGACAGCTCGCCGATCAAACGCCGGGCCAGGTGGCCGATCGCCATCGCGTCCAGTGTGCGCGACAGCAGACCCGGGTCTTTTTTCGGCAGGCCCATCTGCACGACTTCCGTCACCGTGCCGGGAAAGTGTGTATTCAAACCGCTGAGCCGCTGGGGCAGATAGCCGATTTTTTCCCATTGGTTGAAATCCTCGATCCTTGTGCCGAACAGATCCACCCTTCCCTGCTGCGGCTTCAGGATCCCCAGAATATTTTTGACGAGCGTGGTTTTCCCCGATCCGTTGGGACCCACGATGGCCAGATAGACGCCCCTTTCCACGGTAAAATGGATCCCGCTCAGCACTTCCGCCCCGTTGTAGCGGTAGGTCAAATCTTCTACGCGAATTACCGGCATCGCAAACCTTCTCTGAGATGAGCCAGATTTTTTTCCATAAGCGTCAGATACGTTTCGCCGGACTGAAAGTCTTTCCTGCCGACATCGTGTCCGTTGTTGAGCTTGAGCAGACCCACGCCCGTTTCGTCAGCCATCACCGCCGCGAGCTTCGGCGCCGTGAAGTCTTCGTAAAAAATATAGCGCAGCTTCTCTTTCCTGATCTGTTCCATCAGCGACAAGATCTGCTGAGGGGAAGGCTCCGCGTCCGCGGAACTGTTGGACGCCGACCGGTAGTGAAGCCGGTACCGGTTGGCCAGATACGCGAAAGCCCAGTGCCCCGCATGCAAAAGGGTTCTGGTGCTGCACGCGGAAAGCCCCTCGCGATATTTTTCATCCAGGTCCATCAGCCGGCGTTTGTAGCCTTCGGCATTTTTCCGATAGGTCTCGCTGTTTTTCGGGTCCCGGGTGATGAAAGCCGCCGCGATGTTGTCGATCATTTTCTGCGCGTTGGCGGCGTCCAGCCAGATGTGCGGATCGTATCGCGACGCGTACTCCGCTTCGTCGATCCCCCCGGCCGCCCCGGCGCCGTGGTCATGATCCGGCGACTCCGGCAGGGGCAGCAGAAACGCGCCCCGGCCGGTTTCAACCGCCAGCATGTTTGTTTTCTCGGCGGCGGCGTTGATGATCTTATAGGCCCACTGCTCCAGTTCAAAGCTGGTAAACAGAAAAATGTCCGCCTTGCTGACCCGAACGATGTCTCTGGGCTTTAATTCGTAGTGATGGGCGTCCGAGCCGGGCGGCAGCAGCATGGATACCGCCACCTTATCCCCGCCGACATTGCGGGCAAAGTCGTACAGGGGAAAAATCGTGGCGATCACGGTCAGCCGGCCGTCCTTCGCTGCCGGTTCTTCGGCCGGCGCGCAGGACAGGAAAAACACCAGTCCGATGAACAACATCAAACGCATTTTTTTTGCACACAGGCGCATTCGCCTACTCCGCAGCCGGGCGGCCTGAAGGCTCGCCGGCATCAATAATTCCAGCCCCAGAAGCCGAAGGCCAGCACGTTCATGATTACGGGCACGGCGTAAATGATGCCCACCGTTGCCAGTTTGGCCTTCATGGTTTTGAGGCTGATGACCAGAATGGCAAAACAGAAAAAGTGGAAATAGCCGATGAGAAAAATCAGCCACACCCCCTGAAACGAGAGATACCAGAAAGGATACTCCCAGACCAGGTGTCCGCCGATGTTCAGCAGGCATTCAACGAAGACGCAGAAAACGCTGTAGCCGATCGCCCAGAACCATTTTTCCGGCATTCCCAGAATTTTCTCTTTTTTGCTCTCCGACAGGGTATTGTAGAAGATGATGCCCACCAGCAGAAACATGAACATGATTTCAATGTTCCAGCCGACCATTGTGCGCAGCGCCGTTTCGCCGGGCGTGGTCCAGAAAGCGGACCGGCCCGTGAAATGAAGGACCCAGCCGTTCCAGGTCTCGTTGAAGAAATCGACGCCAAAGATGGTCAAACCGGCCAGAACGGCGTTCCAGTCCGCCGTTTTCCTGGCTTCCCTGATTTCCCGGGCGTAAATGTAAATCACAATCGCCAGAAGCGGAATCACATACCATTGAATAGTGGAAAGGTCGCGAAGACCGCTTAGAGCCTGTTGGGTTGCTGCCGTCATGAAAGCCTCCTTTCAAATATCTGGTTGTCTTACTCCGGCAGCCGAATGCTCTGCCCCACCCGCAACACATCGGCGTCCGTCATCTGATTGATGCGCCGCAATTCTTCCATGGTCGTGGAACGGCTCTTCGCCAGCGAAAACAGCGTGTCGCCTTTTTGGACTGTGTATTTTTTCAGGCGTCTTTTGCCGTCCGTTTGCGCCCCGGCGGCCGGAACGCGGATTTTCCGCCCGGCAAAAAGAGGATCGTGGATCTTCATGTTGTTCAGTGTCAAAAGGGCGGCAAGGTCGGTCTCGTGCTTTTGCGCAATCTTCTGCAGCGTGTCCCCCCGCACAACCGTGTACGCGGCCGTTTTCATCCTGCCTTCGGCGCCCGCCGCCCCGGCGGCCGGAACGCGGATTTTCCGCCCGGCAAAAAGAGGATCGTGGATCTTCATATTGTTCAGTGTCAAAAGGGCGGCGAGGTCGGTCTCGTGCTTCTGCGCAATCTTCTGCATCGTGTCGCCCCGCACGACCGTGTACGCGGCCGTTTTCATCCTGCCTTCGGCGCCCGCCGCCCCGGCGGCCTTCTTGGGCTGCTTTGCATCCCGGCTTTCCCCCGCGTCTTCGCCGCCACTCTCGGCAACCGCATTCGATCCGGCAAAATAGCGGTCAACGGACGAAGCCACCGCCCTGGCGATGTTTTTCCTGAAGGATTGCGTTTTGAACAGCTTCTCTTCCTGCGGATTGGAAAGGTAGGCGGTTTCCAGAAGCACGGCGGGGGTATCCGGCAGCTTCAGCACACGGAAGGGCGCCTCGTGAAACGTGGGATATTTCAGCATCTGTACGCGGCCGATTTGGTCCAGCAGATCGGCCGCGTAGGTCTTGGACAGGTTGATGGTGTTGGTTTGAAACATGTTCAGGATGATTTCGTCGGATTGATTGTTGCCTTCGCCCCCGGGCACGCCGCCGATGATGTCGGAGAGGTTTTCATTCCGGGCCAGCAATTTGGCGGCTTCGTTGCTGGCCGCTCCCGTGGACAGACAATAAACGGAGCTGCCCTGGGCCTCACGGTTGCGGGCTGCATCCGCGTGGACACTGATAAAGAGGCTTGCCTGGTGCTTGCGCGCCACGCCGAGGCGCTTGCTGAAGGATACGTAATAATCTCCGTCGCGGGTCAGGACCGCCCGATACCCGGGCATCTTGTCGATGGTTTTCTTGATCTCCCGGCTGATGGCCAGCACAACATGCTTTTCGTACGTCCCGTTTTTGCCGATGGCGCCGGGATCTTCTCCGCCGTGGCCGGGATCGATCACGATGACCCGCCTGGGGGCCGAGACGGCCTTGCGTTTCACAACGGCAGGAGCTTTTTCAGCCTCCGCCAGAAAAACATCCACCACGACGCGGTCCGGCTTGTCCATGAACTTCTTCAGCGGGAAAACTTCCGCGCGCAAATGATCTTTCAGATGAATCTGAACCGTGCAGAGCTGATCCTCCCCGCGTATAAAAAGAATTTTGGCGACGCCCGGCTTTCGGACGATTTTTTCAGACGGCAGAGAGGGAGAAAAGGAGGCGTCGGAGAATTCCAGGATGATCCTGTCCTGCTGAATCTCAAACCGGTATGCGGGTTCGTCGCTGAGATCGAAAACAATGCGCGTCTGATCGGGCGCCGCCCAATGCCTCACATTGGATATCTCCGTTAGCGAATACCCCGGAGCGGGGAAAAATGCCGGCAGGAAAAAGGCCAGGCAGCACCAGAGCCGCCAGGCCCTAAGACACACAAGGACGGAACTCTCCCGCGCGGTTCGCGGGGAGCCGATGGAAATGGAGTGCCGCCCGTCCATCCCGCCGCGGGCGGCGGAAAATGCGCTCGTTGCCGGATTCATGCCGATTTGAGTAACAAATTTCAGGGGCAACTGCAAGGAAAGGTTGTCTTCAAGCGCTAAAAACAGTTGACAAGCTTTTTCGTAAATGCGATTTTCAGCGCGCAAAAACAGCGAATCCATTCTTGAGGAAAAGCATGCCGGAAAACCGGTTCAAAGAGGCCCTGCTGAATCCCTCCAAATTCCCCGTGACCTGGGAACTGGTGCCGGGCAGAGGAGCGAAAGAGGCCGCGCAGGAAAAGTGCCTGGCCCAGGCAAGGCAGGCAGCCGGGGGAGACAAGGTCTGCGCGCTCACGCTCACGGACAATCCGGGCGGAACCCCGGCCATGTCCGCCGACTTCATGGGCGCCGAAATCCTCCGGCTGGGCATCGAACCCCTCGTCCATTTTACCGGCAAGGACAAAAACCGCAACCAGTCTGAAAGCCAGCTTTACGCGCTGGATCGCGCAGGCGTCCGGAATCTCCTCGTCATGAGCGGCGATTATCCCGTGTCCGGTTTTCAGGGAAGGCCCGCGCCGGTTTTCGACCTGGATCCCATTCATACGCTGCAATTGATCTCGAATATGAACCGGGGGCTTGCCTATCCCGGCATCAAAGGAGCCGTCACCCATCAGCCTTCCGATTTTTTTCCGGGCGCGGTCGTCTCCCCCTTCAAGGCGACAGAATCCGAGCAGGTGGGGCAATACGACAAGCTGAAAAAGAAAATCGACGCCGGCGCAAAGTTCATCGTCACGCAACTGGGATACGACGCACGGAAATTCCATGAAGCGCTCCTCTTCATAAAGCAGAATTATCCGCAGATCCCCCTGGTGGGAAACATTTACATCCTTCCCTTCGGCGCGGCGAAAATGATGAACCGCAATGACCTGCCGGGATCCGTCGTCACGGATCAACTGCTTGCGGACATCGATAGAGAGCGAAGCGACCCGGACAAGGGGGAAGGCGCAAGAATCCTTCGCGCGGCAAGAATGTACGCCATTCTGAAGGGAATGGGCTACAGCGGCGTTCACATCGGCGGCCACAACATTCGATACGAACAGGTGGAAGAGATCATTCGGCAGGGAGAAGCGCTTGTTCCGCAGTGGACCAATCTGGTCCGGTATTTTCATTATCCCATTGACAACGGGTTTTACTTCTTTGAAGCCGATCCGGCAACCGGACTGAACCGGGACACCCCCACCGATCGGCAGTGCCGCCCGCCGGATGCGAAAGTCGGGTGGATGTACGGATTTTCCCGCTTTTTTCACCGGCTGATGTATGAACCCGGAAAAAACCTCTACGGCGCGATGAAGGCGCTGTGCCGGACCGTGCAGGGAACCAGGCTGGAGGGGATTTTTCACAAGCTGGAACATTTAACCAAGGTCGTCCTGTTTGACTGCCGCGACTGCGGCGACTGCGCCCTTCCCGACGCGGCCTATCTGTGCCCCATGTCGCAATGCCCGAAAAATCAGCGCAACGGCCCCTGCGGCGGAAGTTTTCAGGGATGGTGCGAGGTCTATCCCCAAAAGAGGCTGTGCATCTACGTCCGGGCTTACGCCCGGTTGAAAAAACACGGGGAGGAATCGCGTCTGGCCGGGAACATCGTGCCGCCCTGCAACTGGGACCTTTATCAAACCTCCTCCTGGATCAATTACTATCTGGGGAAAGACCATACATCCGCAAAACAAGGCGGTGCGGGATCGCCCGGCGCTCCCTGACAGTCTTCTCCCCTCGTTTTCAGGAAAAGGAATTTAACCGTTGAAGATTCCGAGGGGATAGTGTAGAAGCACCCGCGTGGGCAATTAGCTCAGCTGGATAGAGCGCTGGCCTCCGAAGCCATAGGCCGAGAGTTCGAATCTCTCATTGCCCACCAAGCCATCATCCGATACAATCCAAGAAAGTGCACGAAACCCGCCAGGAGTAGCGGGTTTTTTGCCCTTCTTCACACAGGCCAATCAAGAAAGAGAGCTTCATCCGCTTCCCGGGGATGCGCGTTGAATGTCCCACGGTTCAATGGATCAAAACGGATAGCATCTTGTTCGGGAAAACAGCCGCTTTTGATGGATTGAAAAACCGTATTCTTCACTTTTTCGCCGTCGGCGCGAAGCTTTTATAGGTTTCGTCGATCGGGGGCATTTGAACGCACTGATCCATCAGGGGCAGCTTGCCGTACGTGGTATCGTCCTGCCAGCCGTCCATGTGCGCTGCCCGCTTTGCCGCCGCCTGGAATTTCTTCCAGTTGGCGCTGCCGTAGATAAACATCTCCTGAGCCGCCATCGATCCTTCGCCGTGAATCGTATCGACCTGCCAGTGATTTCCCGTACCGTCCTTGATCAGCCGCAATATGCGCAGCCTCTCTTCGGTGGAAACGCCGTCTTTCGCCGCCAGATACTTGTCGATAAACGGTTTGATTTCCGGGTTGTCCCAATCCCGAAAAGCGGGAACGGTGGTGGTAAGTCCGCCGCCGATATCTTGCATGTGCTGGCACATCGTATGGAAGTTGCTCGCGTAGGTCCACTTTGAAGCGTTGATCGCCATGCGGTTGGGCATCATGACGTCCATGCCGAACTCTGTTACGGGATCGAGACAGGCCTGCTTGGCGAGCATCTGGACGGTTTCCGTGATGTAGGCCATCCAGGCCAGTTTTTTGCGGACATGCGGCATATTCTGGACGCCGTTGTATTCAGCGATGAGACTGGCCGCGCCCGTCATCAGTTCCAGCGTTCCCGTCATCTTGCAGGTGCCGAACAGACGATGATAGCTGGCAAACGCATACGCCAGCACCTGCGAATACTGCCACTCGCCGCACATGAAAACCCGCTCCCAGGGAACAAACACATCGTCAAACACAATGAGGGACTCCGAAGGCTGCAGATGATCCGAGGTCGGGTAATCGAATTCGCATTCTTCCCCGTACAACCGGACATTGGGCTCAACCCCCAGGAGTTTGACGCCCTTTGCGGCGACCGGAATCGCAAAGCCCAGCGCATAGTCTTTGTCCGCTTCCCCGTGCGTCCGGCACGGCAGGCACAAAAGCTCGTTGGCGCAGGGCGAGGCGCTGATGTGCACCTTGGCGCCGCGCACCACAATGCCGTCTTTCTGACGGTCGACGATCCGCAGGTAAAAATCCTTGTGCTGCTTCTGCTGCGAGGGGTGAAGGCTGCGGTCGCCTTTCACGTCGGTGATCGCGCCGGTCAGCGCCAGGTCGTTTTTCTGGAGATGCCGGCGGTAATTCTCGACGCGCTCCGTGTAGCCCGTCCCCATTTTCTTGTCCATGACTTCCGCAGCAACACTGAACGAGGCCAGGGCATCGGCGCCCATACAGTGCACCAGCACACCGCCGCCCGTTCGCATGCCGGCCATGTAGCACTCCCGCCGGCGCAGCATGTCCTGCGGCGTTTTCGGCGAGGTGAGAAGAAAATTAATATCCTCTCCGTCCGCGTCTTTCGTAACAAACAGATCCCGGAAATCGGGATGATTCGGCAGAACATAGTCCATCGCCGCCATGCGGACAATCGTGCTCACGGTCGGATGCGTCCGCACGTCCTTGACTTTTTCTCCCAGGCACCAGACTTCCCGGCCGTCATTCAAGCTCTCCAGGTACTGCTCAACGGTCTTGATCATTTTTATTTTCCCTTATTCGTTGTGAGAGAAAGCTTAAAAAATATTTTTAATGAGCAAAATGCCTGTTCCTCCATGCTCCTTTCAATGAAGCATGTCAAAATAGTAATGCAACCGGGTGGACCAGCAGCAGGCATCCTCCATACAGGTTCGGAAACCGGCGGACCCCCTGGATGTGCTGTCATCAGAGACCGGCCGGAATTTTTGAGCGCATCATTTCCCTGCGGTCCAACTTGCGCCCATCCACGATAAAAGTTCCATCGCCGACGGCGTGAAGCGTTCGCCTCTCCTTTCGTGAAGGATCAAAGTACGCCGCAACGGCTTCGAGAACGACGATATTGTGCTTCCGGACAATGTCCACGACTTTGCATTCGATATTCGCCAGACATTCTTTTATCAGGGGCGCCTGGACATGCTTTCCCTTCACGGGGGTCAGCAGGAATTTTTCAAATTTGTCCGTGTCGGCGCCGGAACAGGTTCCCGCGCCGACGACCCGATCCAGCAGATCAACCGTGGGAACGGCCATAACGCACTCCTTCGTTTTTTGAAGAGCGGCGAAGGAATAGTTCCAGGGCCCGGTGGTGATGGCAAATACCGGCGTAAAGTCCACCACCATGGTCCACGAGATCGTCATGATGTTGTTCTTCTTTCCGTCATGTGTCGTAATGAGGACAACCGGACCGGATTCGATCAACGTAAACGCTTTACCGAGCTGCATTTTTCTCATGTGCGCACACGCTCCTTTCCCTGTTGGCCCGACCATGCCGACGCCGTCCGTCTTTCAAACCCGGATTGCCGAAGACCCGGCGCTACGGCCGGTCATATTTCCGTTTGTACTTTTCATGCTGCCGCTCGAGAATCTCTCTGCCGCGCTCCGACCCGTGCGCCGGAAGATAAAGAGAGCAGCCCGTCTTCAGCAGCTTTTCCCAGCTTGCCACCATGCGCTTCTCATCCGCCGCGACGGGAGGAATCGCCGATCCCTTAAAGACGCCGAACAGGGCATCGCCGACGATCGCGATTTCGTTTTCAAGGATGACGCTGAGGGACCCGGGCGAATGACCCGGCGTGGAAAGAAGATACCCTTGAAACCCCAGAGGCTTTAAATCGTACCGTTCCGCGACCGTCAGGTCGCCGTCGACGGGCCGGTAGCGGAAGAACTGTGAAAGATACCAGTGCGACAGGCGGTCAGAGATCCATCCGGTCAGCGGCAGCGTTCCGTGGATCACGGGATTTTCGCCCCTGCGCACGTAGTCCGCTTCTTTCTTGTGGACAATGATTTTTGGGTTGTAGCGATCTTTGATCGCCGCCGCGTTCTCCGCGTGGTCATAATGGGTGTGCGTCAGAACCAGGCCGGCCAGCGAGCCGCCGTTTACGCCCAGTTCATCCAATTCCCGGGAGAGCTTTTTCCAGCTTCCCTTTCTGCAGGCATCCACCAGCAGATGCCGGCCGTTCAAGGAAACGAGAAAGCAGTTGTACATGCCGTGGGAAAGCCTGCGGACAACCTGCCCGCCTTTTGTCGTCCATTGCTTCATCCCTTCCTCCTTCGGCCGAAAATCGTTTGCGTTGCGGACGTCCGTCTACAACTACAGCCCGAATCGTGACGCCCCGGCCTCTCCCCGACGCATCACGTCCGCCGGAACCACCCGCACGCCCGGCGTCAACTTGCCGGCAGCGGGGAAGGACGCCTTACCTGATGCATCTACCACAAACCGAAGCGGTTTTCAGGCATTTTCATCGCTTTGAGGACAGGGTCGCACCCGGCACCGGCGGGTGGATTTGCCTTGACAATAGAACGTACGTTCTATATAGAGAGTTTCCGGAGAAATCCGAAGAAATCCCGGCCGTGGAAGCGGCTTCACCCTCTTACACCCCGGGAAGAAAAAAACAGGAAAGCATTGAAGATGATTGAGATTTTTATCAACCGGTCCAGCGGCCGGCTTCAGGCCGCGCCCATACGGATCACCTTAAAATCACACCGGAGCAGGCATGCTGCCGCTTTCCGCCAGACTCTTTTTTTCAAAATCGCGGGGTTGCCGGTCAGCGGGGAAGTTTGCGCCGGCTTCCCTTCTCCCGCGGAAGAGGAGCTGCGCGGTCATATTTCTTTTGACGAGTATCTGGTGGCGCATCCGGAATCCTCGTTTCTGCTCTCCGTCACGGGCGATTCCATGGCCGGTGCCGGGATCATGGACAAGGACTGGGTCATCATTGAAAAAAACCGGCGGCCGAAAAACGGGGATATCATTCTGGCGGAAGTGGACGGCGCCTGGACGATAAAATACTACCGCAAAAAGGGAACCCGCATCACACTGGAAACGGCCGGCGCCGGAGATCCTCCGATGGTCCCGCGTGAGGAGCTGCGCATCGCGGGAGTGGTAACGGCGCTGGTGAGGAAGTATCATCGATAAGGCAAGAAGCGATGGTGGATGGTGAATGGTGGATGGTGGATGCCCCGTCATGGTTCGACTGGCTCACCATGACACTCTTTTTACCCACTACCCAATTACCCATTACCTATGACCTATGGTCCCTGACCCCTGACCCCTAACCTATGGTCTGATTTTTTATGTCCGATTTAATTTTTTCTCTTGTTTCCTGGCCGCGCGCCATTGTCCACATTGACGGCGACGCCTTTTTTACGTCCTGTGAAGAGGCGGTGCACCCGGAGCTTCGGGGCAAGCCGCTCATTACCGGCGGCGAGCGCGGAATCGTCGCCTGCGCCAGCTACGCGGCCAAGCGGCTGGGGGTCAAACGCGGCGTGCCGCTTTCCGATGCGCGCAAAATGTGTCCGGACTTGATCATTCTGCCGTCGGATTACGAAACCTACAGCCTCTTTTCCCGGCGGATGTTTGCGGTCATGCGCCGCTTCACGCCCGACGTGGAGGAATATTCCATCGACGAGGCGTTTTCCGACATCACCGGCATGCGCCGGGCGCTGAAGGCTTCCTACGAAGACATCGCCCTGCGGATGAAAACGGAAATCGAACGGGACCTGGGCATCACCGTGTCGGCCGGGCTGAGCATCACCAAGGTTCTGGCCAAAACGGCTTCCAAACATCAGAAGCCCGCCGGCATAACCGTGATTGCCGGCCGGGACATCGCCCGCTATCTGCAAGACCTGCCGGTGGGAAGCATCTGGGGAATCGGCCCGGCCACGACGAGCTATCTGGCCAAGCTCGGCATCCGCACGGCGCTGGCCTTCGCGCAAATGCCGGAAACAACGGTACGGGAGAAGCTCACCAAACCGGGTGTGGAAATCTGGCAGGAACTGCGCGGCAAGTCGGTGTATCCGGTGACGTCCGAAGAAAAAAGCGCCTATGCCTCCATCAGCAAAACCAAAACCTTTTCTCCTCCGACCTCCGACGCCGACTATCTTTTCGCGCAGCTTGCGCGCAATCTGGAGTCGGCGTGCCTCAAGGCCCGGCACTACGGTCTCGCGCCGAGGAAAATTGTGGTGTTTCTGAAAAGCCGGCGTTTCGAAACGGCCGGGAGCGAAGCGGCTCTGTCGCGCCCCTGCGCCTGCCCGTTGGAGGTTTCCGGCGTCATCCGGAAACTTTTTAACGCCTGCCGGCGGCCGCACGAACTGTACCGGGCGACGGGCGTGATTCTTGCGGACCTCATTGCCGATGAATGCATTCAGTATTCGCTCTTCGACGATCCGGTGCAGGCGGGAAAAATCCGCGACGTTTACGCCGCGGCCGACGGACTGGCGGAGAAATTCGGCAAGCACACTGTGCACCTGGGCGCATCACACCTGATGGAAAAGATGGGCGACGGGAGAAGAGAGACGCCCGCTGTCCGGGAGCAGACGAAGACGTGAAAGAAGCAAAAAACCGCCGCTAACGAAAACGGAGGCGGGCGTCAAAGATGGGGCGGACGATTTGTTCGCCCAGTGACGCCAGTTCATTGGCGCAGAATCCCAGAGGATTGGCTTTACGAAATTCCCGGGCGGAATAGTTCGCCAGAATTTTTTCAACGTTGAGAAGCAGCGCCTCTTTCCGGTCGCTCAAACGCTTTTTCTGCAAATACTGCATCTTCAGGCAGTATTTTGTAAAATGTTCGACCTTGTCGGCAAGATACCGCCGATTGGTGAGGCCGGGGTCAAAACCGGGCAGCGCCCGTTCGCGGACCAGCCGGCTCATCTCCAGGAGAATCCCTTCCAGATTCCGCATAAAGAGTTCTTTGCGAAAAACGACCGTCCGGCCGGCGTCCCGCTTCATCTCCGCGAGGCGCTTGAGGTAGTAGGCGGCGACCTGACTGAAGGTGATGGTGTGAAGCTGCTGGAGGATCTCAAAGAGCGCCTGATTGAATTCATCCTTGGGCTTGCGAAAAAACACCGGTTGACCGATGCGGATGAAAACGTCTTTCGCCCCCTTCACGAGACGGTCCACCTTGATGTTGATGGGCAGAATAAACACTTTCCGCCCGGTGCCCTGGAAAGTATTTTCCAGGACGTGATACACGGAGCTGCGAATTTTTTTCAGGCCGCCGTATCCCCAGGTCGTTCCCTCGGGAAAAATCAGCGTCGATATCCCCCGCGCGCTGCTTTCCTTGAATTGATTCAACTGGCCGGAGATTTCCCTCCGCAGGTCCTCTTTCTTCCGGTTGAAAGACTCCACGAACGGACGGTCGATGGCCGCCACTTTCAGCTTGCGGAAAATCGCCAGAGGAAGGCCCAGTCGGTCGATCATGAGCAGAATGCTTTTCAGAAACTTGCTTTTTTTCGCGTAGTTTGTGGAAAGATACCGGCCGCTCAAAAAGTCGTTTTTGGCCATGACCATGAAATCCGGCCGGGGTTTCAGTGCATAGTAAATGCGCGACAGGGACGGAACTTCGAAATAGCTGTCGTGGGTCACGGCAAACATGACCGGAGTGGGCATTCGGGAAAGATTCTCTTTCCCCATCAGATGGGCCTTGTGGCGCATGATTTTGGAAGCCAGAAAAAACCCGAACAAAATGAATTCATACAATACGCCGTGATGCTCCGACTTCATTTTCGCGCTCCTTTCGCCCCGAGAGCTCTGAAAAACGGTGAAGGGCTCCGCCGATCAGGCATGCTTCAGGACAATGCCTTCCAGAATGTTGGAAACGTCTTCGCAGACGTCGATCGCCTCTTCGATTCGTTCAAAGATTTCTTTCCATTTCAAGAGTTCAATGGCGTCCGTCTCGGTGTTGAAGAGGTTGGTGATGATGGACCGCATCGCAACATCGCCGGCATTTTCCAGGGTGTTGATTTCGACGCAGCCGTCGAGAATCATCCGGCTGTTCTTCATGTCGCGCAGCCCGTGAACAATCTTCTTGATGATCCGAATCGCCGAAAAAAGGATTTCCGCCTGTTTCACGATGTCGTCGTTCGGCTTTTTCACCTTGTACATATACACGCGGACGGCGGTGCCTTCGATGTGATCCAGAATTTCGTCCATTTTATTGACCAGCGCGTAAATATCTTCGCGATCGATGGGCGTCAGAAAGGTTTTGTGCATCCGTTCGTAGGTTCTATGGGCGATGACGTCCGCTTCGTGCTCGATTTCCTTCAGCCGGGAAACCCGGGCCGCGGTGTAATTCCGCCCGCGGGTCATCTCCAGGAAAAAAGATCCGCCCTCTTCAATCTTTTCGGCCAGCGTTTCAAAGAGCTCAAAAAAACTTTCTTCTTTCGGGAAAAGACGCATGTGAAAAATATCTCCTTTGATTTTTTGGGCAGCGCCTGAAACGATAGCGTCAATCCCGGATGGTGTAGTCCTTTTCCCGGAAAAGGCGCAGGCAGGCATCCACAACCTCCGGATCGTAAAGCCGGCCCCGGTTTTGGGTTATCTCGTCCAGGGCGGCCTCAAGCCCCAGGGACGGGCGGTAGGGACGATGCGTCGCCATCGCTTCCACAACGTCGGCCACGGCCAGGATTCTCGACTCCGGTAGAATTTGATCCCCGGTCAGGGCGTTGGGATACCCGGAGCCGTCCATCCGTTCATGATGCTCGATGATTATCCGCGCGATGGGCCAGGGAAATTCAATCTCCCGGACGATGTCATGGCCGGATTGCGCGTGCGTCTTGATCAGGCTGAATTCCAAAGACGACAGTTTCCTCGGCGAACTGAGGATCTCGGAAGGCACGGAGACTTTCCCGATGTCGTGAATGATGCCGGCCATCCGCAGGCCGTCGATCCGCTCCCGCGGCAGCTTCATCTCCTGGGCGATGGCCCGTGCGATATCGGCAACCCGGCGCTGATGGCCCGCCGTATAGGGATCTTTGGTTTCCACGACGGAGGCAATGGCCCGAATGGTCCCGCCCAGGGCTTTCCTCAGATTTCCGACACTTTCCCGCAGCGCTTCTTCGGCCTGGATTTGACGGGTAATGTCCTGATAGATAATCTGATCATGGGGTTGCCCGTTCCAGACAATCTGTTTGCGGAAAGCCCGGACATTTCGAATGTCGCCGTTCTGGGTGACAATATCGATCGTATATTCGGTCTGGTCCCTTTCGCCCCGGTCTCTTTTTGCCCTTCTGGCCAGATACGCGGCATAGCTTTCCGGTGTATAGCGCTGTTTCAACGGAACGCCTTGAAACTCTTCGATGCTGGCGTAGCCGTACATGTCCAGAATCGCCCGGTTGGCGTAAAGGGTTTCACCGTCCGCGGTAACAACCCGGATGCCCAGCGGGGAATCGTCCATGGAACGGCGAAAATTCGCTTCGCTCTCCCGGATGACCTCCTCCGTCCTTTTGCGGTCGGTGATGTTGACGACGGCCCCCCGAAGGCCCACGGGCTTTCCCTGCTCGAAAATCAAACGGGAAAAGACAATGGCGGGAAATTCGGTCCCGTCGAGCCGCTTTAACCGGTATTCCGTGCCGCCTAACGGTTCCCCATTCAGCAGCCGCTGAATGTTTTCCACCGATTGCTCAACGGCTTCCGGCGTCAAGAGCTGCCAGGCCTTAAAGCCTCTTTTGAAATCCTCCTCTGTGCCCCCGAAAGTTTCATAAATCGCGTGGTTGACAGATGTGATCGTGGATTGAAAATCCATTTCATAGACCGGAATCGGCAGAAAATCATACAATTCTCGATACCGTTTTTCGCTTTCGCGAAGGTTCTCCTCTGCTTGTTTCTGCCCTGTGATGTCCAGAGAAATGCAGCCGATCAGAGGCGGTTTGTTGTGCC
>JAQUVQ010000094.1 GCA_028693285.1 Smithellaceae bacterium | reverse complement strand
ACGCTTTAAAACAGTCAGAGGCAAGGCGCGCGAATATTGAGGAATGAGGCCTACTTTTGCGTAGGCCGCAGTGACGAAAGATGAAGCGCAACGCAGCATATGGCTGTTTTAAAGCGTCATGCTACATGCCTCTCCGAAATTCCATGGATTTGGAGATGGTCATCTTATCGACGTATTTCAGATCGCCGCCCATGGGAACGCCCATGGCGATGCGCGTGATCCGGATATCCGCATCTTTGAACATTCGCGTAATCAGCAGCGCCGTGGCTTCGCCGTGCACATTGGGATTGGTGGCCAGAATCAATTCCTGAATGCGGCCTTCGCTGATGCGCCTGGAAAGCTCGCCCAGGCGAAGATTTTCCGGCCCGATGCCGTCCAGCGGCGCCAGCGCCCCGTGCAAAACGTGATACAGGCCGTGAAAAACGCCGCTTTCTTCAATGGCGGCCAGGGCATCCGGTTCCTCGACAACGCAAATGACGTGCTGATCGCGCGCCGGATTGCCGCAGATGTGACAGACCTCCTCTTCGGTCGGATTTAGGCATATCCGGCAAAGACGGATTTTGCGTTTGACTTCAACCAGGCTTTCCGCCAGTTTTTCCACATCCTCGGGGGTGGCCCGCAATATATAATTCGCCAGGCGCGCCGCCGTTTTTTCCCCGATGCCGGGAAGTTTGGCCAGTTCCGCAATCAGGCGTTTAATGGGTTGCGCGTAGGATTTCATGGGACGCCTTACATGCCGCCCAGGCCCGGGATCGCCAGGCCGCCCGTGATCTTGGCCATTTCCTGCGAGGCCATTTCCTGCGACTTGCGGATGCCTTCATTCACGGCCGCCGCAATCAAATCCTGCAGCATTTCCACGTCTTCGGGATTGACCACGTCTTTTTCGATCGTGAGCGACACGATTTCAAATTTTCCGTTGACCCAAACGCGCACCATGCCTCCGCCCGACTGCGCCTCCACGGTTCTCGTTTCAAGCTCCTGCTGAAGCCGGCCCATCTTTTCCTGCATTTTTTTTGCCTGTTTGACGATATTGCCGATATTGTGCACTTCGCTACCCCCTGTGGTTTTTGTCCGTAATCGGTTTGATTTCGACCAGTTCCGCGCCGTCAAATTCGGCGAGCACCTTCCGGAAAAGCGGCGAGTTCACGGCTTCGCGCTTGAGGTCGCCGAGGTTGTTCGGCCTGGCGCCTCGTCCGCCGCCGTTGCCGTTGGCCTTTGGCGCTTCGATGGTGATAATCTTCAAGGATACTTTCCGTGAATAATAAGCGCCCGCGATTCGTTCCAGCTCTTCTTTCTGCTGTTTTTCCAAAAGATTATCGAGAAAAACATAGCCTTGGGGAAAGCCCAGCGTCAGGCAGCCGTTTTCCAATCCCAGAACTTCAGCCTTGGCGATTTTTGCCCCCAGCAGTGAATTCTCTTTGTTGATAAACTGCTTCAGATCATCGTTCGGACCCGGTTTCTCGACGCTTCGAGGCTCCGCCGGCGCCGTGGCCTGCCGCGAAGGAATCACTGGCTCGCCTTCGGCGATGACCGCCTGCCGGATTTCAGAAGGCTGTTTCGCCGCGGCAGGTCCGGCATCCGCTCCGCCCCGCGCGGCCGGTGAACCGGCCGTCATCCGCTCTTCCAGCGCTTCCAGCGTCGCCAGAATTTCTCCGACGGGCAAAACCGGTTCCAGATAGGCCAGCCGGACGAGAACGGCCTCGATTTTCATTCTCGCCTCCTGGCTGCGGCGCAATGAATCGGCCTCGTCCAGCAGAATGTCCAGATAACGCTGCAGCGTTTCACGGGACACCTTTGACGTCTGGGTTTTCAGCTTTTCCACCTGCTCCGGCGCAATGTCAAAAGAGGAACTTCCGTCCCCGGCGATTTTGATCAGAAGCAAATTCCGGAAATGCTTCAAAAGCATCGTATAAAAGTGCTTCATATCCACGCCGGCCAGGTAGGCTTCTTCCAGAATAATCAAGCATTCCGAAGCGTTGCGCGCCAATACGGCCTCAGTCAACCGGTGCAGATAGCGGCGGTCGGAAAGTCCCAGAAGGTCTTCCACATCCTCGTCCGAAATCGTCTGGCCTGCGTAGGAAATGATCTGATCAAAAATACTCTGGGCGTCGCGCATGGAGCCGTCGCCCGCCTCTGCGATCCAGGAAAGAGCCGCCGGGCTGATGACGATGTTTTCCTTCGCGGCAACCTTGCCCAGATTGGCCGCGATCTGCGAAAGCGAGATGCGCCGGAATTCATAGCACTGGCAGCGCGACAGGATGGTGGCCGGCACCTTGTGGTTTTCCGTTGTCGCAAAAACAAAAGCGACGTGCCCCGGCGGTTCCTCCAGCGTTTTCAGAAGCGCGTTGAAGGCTTCGCGCGTCAGCATGTGGACTTCATCGATGATGTAGATTTTGTACCTGGACGCGGCGGGCGCGAATTTGACGTTTTCACGAAGCTCGCGAATCTCGTCGATGCCGCGGTTGGAGGCGCCGTCGATTTCCCGCACGTCCATGGAGGTGCCGCCGGTAATGTCCGTGCAGTTCGGACACTTGCCGCAGGGAACGGCCGTCGGCCCGTGTTCGCAGTTGAGCGACTTGGCCAGAATGCGGGCCACGGAGGTTTTGCCGACGCCGCGGGGCCCGGCAAAAAGATAGGCGTG
>JAQUVQ010000013.1 GCA_028693285.1 Smithellaceae bacterium | reverse complement strand
GGCTCCGTTCCGGCTTTCAAAAGCGCCCGGGAAACGACGCCCCTCACCATTTCGCCGTCCGTGCCGGCGGAGGTCAGGCTTTTGTTGTCGTTATACAGATGGCCGCCGGCAAATGCAAAGCCGCTTTTGCCCGCGGCGGCGCTATCGCTTTCTTCCAGGATCACGCAGGAGGCCGCCTCGCCGATCTGCATGCCCATGCGACGGTTGCAGAAGGGGCGGCACTCGTCCGGATCATACAGGAGCAGGCTTGCAAAACCCTGCAGGGTCAGATTCAAAAGCGGTTCAAAACCTACCACGACGGCGCGTCTGATTCTTTTCTGCGCGATCAGATCCGCCGCCACGACAAGCGCGTGCGAACTCGAAACGCAGGCCATGCTGAAGGTCATGGGCAGGCCGCGAATGCCGTATCTTCGGGCGATCACGTCGGCCACTTCGCCCGGCCCCCGGTTGCGGCAGACAATCGGCGGCGATTCCTTGCCGGGATTCCGGCGCACGGATTCGGTAAACTCATGCTCGTTGCGAATGAAGATACCGCCGGTGGTGCCCACGAGCAGAGCGGACTCGGCAATTTCGGGCGCGGAAAGGCCTCCTCGCTCAAAGGCCTCGGCTATCGACGCATCCAGCATTTTCATCGCCTTTTCCAGGGGATTGCCGTCACAGGCGACTTCAAATCCCTTGAACTCCCGGTTGACCAGGTGGGCAGACCCGCAGACGCCCGCGGGATGGACATCGCCCGCGATCAGGCGGCGGGCGCCCTGGTCCGCGCCCCAGCCCAGCGCCGTGACGGCGCCCCATCCGCGAATATGGATATTGCCGTTTCTCACTTTTTCACCTTCGGCGCGGCGATCACAAAATCAGCCAGCGTATCGAAGTTCTGCATCGCCTTCGCGGCCGTGGACGCGTTTTTCAGCTCCACGCCGAACGTGTAGCGCAGTTCCATCGCGATTTCCATCGCGTCGAGCGAGTCGAGCTTGAGCGGCCCGGGTCCGCCGATAAACGGCACGTCGGTGGGCACATCCTCGGGCCGCACATCCCGGATTTCGCAGGCCCGAATGACCAGTTCCTTGAGTTTGAAAAGGAGATCCTCCCGCGACGAAACATTGAGATCCCTGTATGCCTGTTCTAAATCCATCGAACCTTCCTCCCCGCGACATAAAAGCAGATTATCGCAAACAGTGTCAAGATGATTAACCTGGGCAGGATGATCCCAAACGCGGCATCCCGCAGAAAAATATCCAGATAGGCCTGATGCGCCCAGAACATCGGCGAAATCATGGCCAGTTTTTTCATCACCGGCGGCATCACCGCGTGCGGCACCATGATGCCGCCGAAGACGCCCATCAAAATCGCCCCCGTCGCCGCCAGCGTTGAAGACTGCTCGGGCGTTTTGGCCGTCGCCGCCACCAGCACGCCGAACCCCGTCGTGGCGGCCGCAACCGCCAGCGTCACCGGCAGCATATGCCAGGGATGCGCTCCCGCGTGAAACGCCGGAGCAATGAAGCGCGACATGACAAAAATCCCCACCAGCATCATCAAAACAAACTGAACCACGTTGATGAGAAAGTAGGGTGTGATTTTGCCCAGCGTCACCAGATTCGCGGACACGGGATACGTGAAAAGGCGCTGGAGCGTCCCGTCTTTCTTTTCCCTCAGGAAACCGACGGACATGGGAATGGCGATAAAAAACATCGCGAAAATGGCGTAGGCCGGAACCGTCTGCTGCAGAGGCGTGGGCAGCTCCCGGTTGGGGCCGCTTCGCTCGACGACCAGACCGGACACAACCGCTTCCAGATTGTCGACGCCCATGACCACTTCCACGGCAAGCGACGTGATGAGCGAGCGGGCGGCAATCCGGTAGCTCGCATCCATTACGGGGTCGAAGCGAATTTCCACCGGCCGGTCTCCTTCTTCGAAACCGGGGGGAATCGTCACGACGGCCTGCGCTGTGCCTTCGGCAAAAATTCGATCAACATCCGCTCCCGCCGGCCTTTCCACCGGCACGATCAGCGCATGCGCCTTGATTTTTCCCGCAAGAAGGTTGGCCTGGTAAGACCGGCTCTGGTTGTCCACCACCATCGAAATCTTTCGCCCGACCAGTTTGTCCGCCCAGACGCCTTCCAGGGCCAGCGACATGAAGAAAATCAGAGCCACCGGCATCAGGAAAAGAAGCAGGATGGTCTGCCGGTCGCGAACGAGGACCAGCATTTCCTTGCGGACCAGTTCTATTAGTTGTTTAAAGATCACGAAGCCCCCTGCCCGTCTTCTTCAGAAAAAATTCTTCCAGGTTGCCGATATCGGACATTCGGCCGTCATAAATCCGTTCGCCCCGGTCCAGAAGCGTCAGGCCGGAGCACAGGCGCTGGGCCTCTTCCATCATGTGCGTGCAAAGCAGAATCGTGACGCCACCCGCGTTTAGCTCCATGAGCAGGTCGTACATATGGTTTCGGCTTTGCGGATCGACGCCCGCCGATGGTTCATCCAACAGCAGAAGCTTCGGGGAATGAAGAAGCGCGGCCGCCAGGTTGAGTCGCCTTTGCATGCCGCCGGAAAAAGACGCCACGGCCGCTTCGGAAGACTCCGCGAGGCCCGTTTTTTCGAGCGCCCAATCCGAGCGCGAAGCGATCTGATCCTTTGACATTCCCGCCATCGCGCCGAAAAAGCGCAGATTCTCCCGCGCGGTCAAAGACGGGTAAAGAGATATCGGCTGCGGCGCGCACCCGATGAACGAAAGCGCTTTTGAGTCGGGCATGCGAAGGCCGTACACGGACACGCCGCCGGTTTGGCCCTGTAACTGGCCGGTGATGATCCGCATCAGCGTGGACTTCCCGGCGCCGTTTGGCCCCAGAAGCGCGTGCGTCCGCCCGTCCGCGACGGCCATGGAAAAATCCCGAAGCGCCGGAGCGGGCGATCCGTCATAGCAAAAGGTCACAGAAGAAATGTCGAGCGCGTTCATGCCTTGAGCTTCCCTGCCGCCTTAGCCAGATCCTTGAAGAGCTGTTCTTCGCGCCCGGCGCAGATCAGCATCAGGCCCCCCGCTTTTTCAAACGTCTCTTCCGTCTGTCCGCGCTTTTTAATGATGCGCGCGGAGACGACGGCAAATTCCCTCCAGATGTCGCCGATGGCCGTCATTTCGCCGGATAAACGGGCAAGCTCCTTCGATGCGAAAAGCTCGGCGGCTTCCTGAAGAAACGCCGCGTACATGTAGCGGAACCCTGCGCCGCCCGTGCCCACTTCCTCCTGCATTCGGACCACGCTGGACAACTCGCGGCAGGCCCCCATGAAGCCCAGCTTCTCGGGGCTGCGAATGATTTTTTTAGCCAGATAGCGCATTCCCCGAATGCCGAAAATGGGCAGGGGGATTTTCAGCATCATTTTGCAGGTGTCTTTCATGCCCTGAAGGCCGGCCGCGCGCAGGTCGGGGTTGGGGTTGACGGATTGTGGATAGTACATGAACCCTCTCGATTCGAGCGGACCACGCGCAAACCTCGCCCTTTCCAGGTCTTCCGCCGGACAATCCACCGGCTCCTCCAGCATCGGGTCGCTCACGCGAAAACCGTTCTCGATCTCATGCAGAACGACGATATTATGCCCGTTGAACTGAAAGCGGAAACGGTTGGGAAAATAGGAAAGCCAGTAGATATTGGTGGTCAGCCCGACGATCTGGCCGGTGCCGAGGACGCGCCTCAGTTCGTCCATTCCCTTCTTCGGGTTGCGAAACCGCGCGGTTTTGAATTTGCCGCCGAGGCGCTTGGCGGATTTACGGAAAACGGCCCCCGGCTGGGAGCGAAACGTGCTGATCGTCACGCCGCCCATTTTCACAAACGGCAGATGGCCGAAAAAGATGCCGCTCCCGATGCCGAAAATCATCGGCTCGGAGATTTCCACGCCTTTGTCCCGAAACAGCGCGGCGGTGACGCCGCTTTCACAGTGCGCGGAATGAACGTGGATAAAGGGTTTCCCGGCTGCGGTGACTTCCGTGGTCATGCAGGCTGCCTCTCCAGAATCAGGTTTGCGGAACGGTTTTGAGCTCATCTAGGGTAACGGCCAGCGCCCTGGCGTATCGGTCCAGAACCGACGGACCCAGTTTGGAAAACACGTCGGGACGGAAATGCCGTCTGACCCGAAAAGCCGCGACGCGCGCCGTTTTTCCCAGAATCTCCGGCGTCATCTGGCGAAGCTCCATGTAATAGCAAAGCGGACTTTTGACGCCCGCCAGCACCGCCTGCCTCGTCGCCTCCAGACTTGCCGCCATTTCTTCAACGGCCAGGCCGTTGACCACCGCTTCCACCTCCCAGCCGGAGCTGGGCACAATGACATATTTCCCCTCGTCATTGAGCGCCCAGCAGGCTCGCTTTTTTCCCTCGTAATAAGTGATGTCCTGCGGCACTTCCCGAACGTTCATTTCACGTCCTCTTTTAAAGATTTCAATGCCTTTCTATACTAATTTGCCGCGTGGGCAAAGCAAATTCTGCCCGGCGGCGCTCCTCTACGGGATGATCTTTTCACCGAGAAACGGCTCGAAATGATGCCATTCAAAAGGATGAGCGGCGGCGAAGCGCGCCAGATCATCCGCATAGGCCTGCACGGATTCCTGCACCGCTTTTTTTCTTTCGGCGCGGGCGGCCGCCGCCACCTTCCGGCCTTTTGAAACCTGCACGTGGTAGTGGCCCGGCGCTTTTTCATGGACAAAGAACGTCATCAGCGGCGCACCGCTCATCAGCGCAAAAAGATGCGGCGTATCCGGCAGACGGACTTTGTGCTCCAGAAAATCAACTTCCACCGAGGTCTGGTCGCCCCAGAGCCTGTCGCCCGCCATCGAGACGATGCCGCCTTCACGAAGGAAGCCGACACCCTCCAGAAGCGCAAAAGGCGACTTTTCCTTTTCGTCCGTGGTGACGATGCGAATTCCGGTTTGGGCGAGTTTTTCCTTTTGCATCTTTTCGATCTGCTCCTTGTGCTTGGCCCCAAGGTAAAGCATGACCGGCAGGCCCTTTTCCTGCAACCTCTGAGCGGCAAGCTCCCAGTTTCCGATATGCGACATCACCACGATCGCACCGGTTTTTTTGGCTACGGCCTCATCCAGATGCTCCCAGCCTTCTCGGGTGAACTTCGCCTCCTCGGCCGCCCAGGGAATGAAGCGGTGGACATAGACGCCCGTAAAGTTGTGGAACTGCTTCCAGACGCAGTAGAGGTGATATCCAAAGCTTCGTCCCGGGAAAAGCGCCCGGTAAAACTGAAGGCTGTCCCGGACGCGGGGCGGAAACAAGAAAAAGTACCCCGTTGCGATAAACCAGGAAAACACACGGAAAAACCACAGCCCCAGACGGCGGGACAGATAAATCGAAATTTTATAAAATAATTTCTTCATCGGATTTCCAAATCGTAAAGCAACGTCATTGTTTTGCCACAGGCGCCCTTTAAATGCAACCCGTCGTTTTGGCTGGGTTTGCGAATGCGTTGTAAATATTTCAAATTATTGAATATATTTCAATAACAAAAACACCTGTTGACTATCCTTTGCAATTGGTATATTGGTTCAACCATCAGACCAATTATACGGGCTGGTGCAGGAAAGGAAAAAGTTAATGACGGCAAAAAAGGTTTTGGCGCAGCCGGTTTCCCGTGCGCGCCTGAATGAAGAGATTGTCACCGTTTTACAAAATCAGATTTTGTCGGGCAAGCTTGCTCCGGGAGACAAAATACCGCCGGAGCGGGAGCTGGCGGAAACCTTTCAGGTGAACCGCGCCACGCTGCGCGAGGCCCTGCGGAAGCTGGAGATTCTGGAACTTGTGGAAATCCGGCACGGCAACGGCCTGTATGTCAAAAATTATCTGGACAGCGGCAATCTGGATCTGATCAGAGCCGCCGCCAATCTGGACGGGCGCGAAGAAGTGGTGCTGGATATTCTCGAAGCGCGGCGTTACCTGATGCCGCAGATAGCCTGGCTCGCCGCCGCAAGGCGTTCGAATGAGGATCTTCTTGAACTGGAGCGGGTGACCGGGAGCGAGGAGCTGACCATGCTCGAACGGGATATCAAAGTGCACCAGATCATCGCCCGCAGCACGCATAATCTGCTTTGCACCATCGGGCTGAATTTCTTCAACCAGATCTTTCGCGATTACGGACCTCTCTATTTTAACGATGAAAAAAACGCACAGCGTTCCCGGAAGTTTCACCGGGATATTTATGAAGCCATCAAAAGCCAAAAGCCGATAGAAGCGCGCAAAATCATGAGAGAAATAATGATTTACGCCGAAGAGGTCGTCAAAGCGGGCTTGTCCGGAAACAAAAAGCAGAAGGAATCCTGAAAATGTTAAGATTTATAGAGAATTACACAAACGAAAAATTTGACGTGCTGGTCGTGGGCGGAGGAATTACCGGCGCATCGGTTGCTTATGAAGCCGCCGCGCGCGGATTGAAAGTGGCGCTTTTGGAAAAGAAAGATTTTTCCTGGGCCACGTCATCGGTCACCTCCAAATTGATCCATGGCGGTTTGCGGTATCTGGCCAACGGCGAAATCGGTCTGGTGCGCGAATCCTTGCGCGAACGCCGCGTGCTGGAAAACATCGCCCCCAATTTTGTCTATCCGATCCCCATCCTGATGACGCATTATAAAAAGCCCCTCAAAAACAGCAAATGGGTGGTAAAAGCCGGCATGCTGATGTATGACGCGCTTTCCTACGACAAAAAATATACCTGGGATGCCAGCAAAAAAATCCCGCGGCACAAGACGATTTCCAGACGGACGGTTCTGGAAAGTGAAAAAAACGTGCGCCCCGCCGGTTTGACGGGGGCATCGCTGTTTTATGACTGCATGAGCATTTTTCCGGAGCGGCTGACCCTGGCCTTTATCAAGTCGGCGGCGGCCTGCGGGGCCAAGGTGGCCAATTATGCAAAGGTGGAAAGCTTTTTAACCGATGCGCAAAAAAACGTCGCCGGCGTGCGGGTGAAAGACCTTTTAACCGGCAAAACCATGGCCATTTCCTCATCCGTAACGATCAACTGCGCCGGTCCCTGGGCTGATCTTCTGCTGGGTCTGGCCGAATCGAATTCGGCCGGCGGCGCGGCGCTGCGGCGTTCCGAGGGAATTCACATCATCACGAAAAAGAAGCTGGTTTCCGGCAAATACGTGGTGGCCTGCATGACGCCCAAAGGCCGCCATTTTTTCCTCATTCCCTGGCGCGGCCATACGATCATCGGCACAACGGATAAGCCGTTTGTCGGCAATCCGGACGCCTACCATGTCACCAAGGCCGGCATTCTGGAATTGATTGACGAAGTCAACGGGTCATTCGGCGACGGAACGCTTTCTTACGCGGATGTTGTGCACACCTATGGCGGTCTGCGCCCGCTGGTGGAAGGACAAACCGAAGAAACCTATACCAGTTCAAGGCGTTATGAGATATTGGACAATAAGGAAAACGGACTCAACGGACTGATTACCGCTGAGGGCGGAAAATTCACCACCAGCCGCAACCTGGCCGAAAAATGCGTGGATCTTGTCGAGGCCAAACTGGGCAGGCCCAGGGCGAAAAGCAAGACAGCCCGGCATCATCTTGCGGGCTGCCGGATCAAAAATTTGAATTTCTTCATGGAAGAAATTCACCAGCACAACACAAACGGCTTTTGCCGAAACACACTGGATTACCTGGGGCGCTGCTACGGCACGGACTACCGGGCAATTACCAAACTAGCCCATGAAAACAAGGAGCTGGCTGAACAAATCAACGAAGACGGCGAGATTTTTGCCGAGGTGGTTTATGCCGTGCGCGAGGAAATGGCGCGCACTCTTTCCGATATAGTGCTCAGGCGCACGGGAATCGCCACGCTGGGCAATCCCGGCGAGAAGATTTTGCGCAAGGTGGCGGTGGTGGCGGCCAAAGAACTGCAATGGACGCCGGAAAGAATGGAACGGGAAATTGCCGGGACCATCAACACGCTCCGGCTGCCGCAATAACAAGACCGGATTACAGGGAGGACAGCCGGATGACAGCCACGAATTTCCGACCGGACTGGACGGAAAAAGCACCGCCCGCGGGAACCTACCGATCGATCTTTAAATATGGAAATCCAAACCACTTCAAGCACCCCAGCGATGCCTGGTATGCAATGCTCAAGCAGGATTTTCATCTCACCGACGAGGATTTTTCCGCCAAATCCGGCGAAGGCCTCAATCTGGTTTCACTCAACCGGCCGTCCGCGCTGAAGCCGGGCCAAATCGAAGCATTGCGCGCCATCGCGGGCGTGGAAAACGTCGCCTGCGACGATTACAGCCGCTTAAAATATTCCTCGGGAAAAACCACGGAAGAGATGCTGGAGCTTCGGGAAGGCATTGTCCGGGAGGTGGCGGATGTGGTGGTGCATCCGCGCGACAAGCACGATGTGCGCAAAATTGTCGAATACTGCGATCGGGAGCTGATTCCGGTGACGGTTTTCAGCGGCGGCTCCTCCGTCAATTTCGGCTGCCGCCCGTCCCGGGGCGGCGTGTCGCTGGCGATGAGCACGCACATGAACAAACTACTTGAAATCAACGAAATAAACCAGACAGCGCGTATGCAGCCGGGCATGTTCGGACCGGCCTGCGAGGACGCCCTTAACCGCGCGCCTCAACTCTGGCAGACGAAGCATCGCTACACCTGCGGCCATTTTCCGCAATCCTTTGAATATTCGACAGTGGGCGGCTGGGTGGCGACACTGGGCTCCGGACAGGCTTCCACTTACTACGGCGACGCCTGCGACATTGTGTTCAGCCAGGAATACGTCACTCCGGCCGGCACATTCAAAACGCTGGATTATCCGGCAACGGCCACCGGCCCCAAGGTAAACGACATTATGAAGGGTTCCGAGGGCGCTTTCGGCATTCTGGTGGAAGTGACCATGAAAATTTTCCGTTACCTGCCGGAAAACAGAACGTACTTCAGTTTTATGTACCCTTCATGGGAAAAAGCCGTCGAAGCCAGCCGCGAAATCATGCAGTCGGAATTCGGCCGTCCGGCCGTCTATCGCATTTCCGATCCCGAAGAAACCGACCGGGGATTGAAGCTCTACGGCATTCCGGATCTGGCGGATCGGTTTCTGACCCTCCGGGGTTTTAAGCCGCTTTGCCGCTGCCTTTGCCTGGGCAACTGCGAAGGAGACAAAGATTATTCGCGCCTGGTGGCAAAAAAGATCAAGTCGACAGCCAGGCGCCACGGCGCCGTATCGCTTAGCGGCTACGCCGCGCGCAAATGGGAGCAGAGCCGCTACACCGAACCTTACATGCGCGAAGATCTGGGCGATTACGGCATTCTGATCGACACGCTGGAGGCGGCGGTAACCTGGGACAATCTTCACCGCCTGCATCAGGGAGTGCGCGCCTATATCAAGAGCCGGCCGGACACCATGTGCATGACGCACGCCTCGCACTTTTACCCTCAGGGAACCAATCTTTATTTCATCTTCATCATCCGGATGAACGATCCCGGGGAATTCCGGAAATTCCAGCGGGGCATTATCGACAGCATTCAGAAATACGGAGGATCCTTGAGCCATCATCACGGCATCGGGCGCATGATGGCTCCCTGGATGGAAACGCATCTGGGAAAAGAGCAGATGGCGGTTCTGCGGGCGCTGAAGAATCATTTTGACCCGCGCGGCATTATGAATCCGGGCGGACTTTTGGAATTGAAATCATCAGGGGAAAAACGATGGAAAACGTGAAGAAACCAAGCGGAGAAATGATTTTGTCGTTTGACGCGGGAACCCAGTCCATTCGGGCGGCCCTGATTGACGCTTCCGGAAATATCGCGCAGATCGTCAAACGCCGGATTGAACCGTATTTTTCGCCTGAGCCGGGCTGGGCGGAGCAGCATGCGGATTATTACTGGAAAATGTTTTGCGAGGCCTGCCGGGAGCTGCTGGACAAGTCGGACAAATCATCCAGAGAGGCGATTGTCGCCGTGACCCTGACCACGCAGCGCGCCACCATGATCAATCTGGGAGAAGACGGACGGCCTCTGCGGCCCGCCTGTCTGTGGCTTGACCAGAGAAAAGCAAACGCCGAAGAGATCGTTCCCTCCTTTGCCAAACCGCTTCTGAAATCGATAGGCTTATGGGACCGTCTCAATAATGCGGTCCAGAGCTGTCCGTCAAACTGGATACAGCAGCATCAGCCGGAAATCTGGCGGCAAACCCATAAATACCTTCTTCTGTCCGGATTTTTCACCTTTATGCTGACGGGGGAATATGCGGATTCGGCGGCCTGCAATGTCGGCTATCTTCCCTTCGACAACAAAACGTATCAATGGGCGGGCAGATTCGATTTGAAATGGCGGCTTTTTCCCATCGAAAAGGAGAAGCTGCCCCGCCTGGTCAAACCCTGCGAGGTTCTGGGGCGAATCACCGCCCGGGCCGGAGAGGAAACCGGAATTCCCGCGGGGCTGCCCGTCATTGCCGCAGGAACGGACAAGGGATGCGAGATGCTGGGCGCGGGCTGTCTGACGCCGGACACCGGCTGTTTGAGTTTTGGAACGACCGCCACTTTCAATACGACGACGACGAAATACATCGAACTGCTGTCCATGATTCCGCCCTACCCCGCCTCCGTGCCGGATACCTATTACACGGAAGTGATGATCTATCGCGGTTTCTGGATGGTGAGCTGGTTTCGCGATGAATTCGGAATGCTGGAGCGGAAGATAGCCGAAAAAAACAATATCGCTCCGGAAAAGCTTTTTGATCAGTTGATTGAAAAAGTTCCGCCCGGTTCGATGGGCCTGATTCTTCAGCCCTACTGGTCGCCGGGAACCAATACGGATCCCTATGCCAAAGGATCGATTATCGGTTTCGGGGATGTGCACAACCGGGCTTATCTGTACCGGGCCATTCTCGAGGGGCTGGTGTACGGACTGAGAGAAGGCGCGGAACTCACTCAAAAGCGAACGGGAACGGCCGTTTCCCGCCTTCGGGTTTCCGGCGGAGGATCGCAAAGCGATATGGCCATGCGCATTGCGGCGGATATCTTCGGCCTGCCCGCGGAGCGCCCTCATACCTATGAAACTTCGGCCCTGGGCGCCGCCATTGACGCGGCTGTGGGACTTGGGCTTTATCCGGATTTCCCGTCGGCGGTCAAGGCCATGACGCGGGTAAAGGAAGTATTTGAGCCCGTTGCCGAAAATCACCGGATCTACGACCGTCTTTACCGGGAGGTGTATCTCGCCATGTACGGCCGCTTAAGGCCGCTCATGGAAAAAATTCAAGATATTACGGGCTATCCTTCGCCTTCGAGGCAATAGCCTTCACGGGCTGCAAATCTGTTTTTTCGACCGGTTGAACTATTTACCGTTAATCGTTTCCATGATTTCTTTAAAACTTGCAACTGCCGACTCAAGGTTCTCTATGATATCGTTGGCCAGCGCATCCGGGTGGGGCAGATTGTTGAGATCGGCAAGGCTTTTGTCTTTTAGCCAGGCAATGTCCAGGCTGGTTTTATCGCGGGCGACAATTTCATCATAGGTAAATTTGCGCCGGCGGCCTTCTGGGTTTTTTCCGGATGCCACGTTTCCTTGCGTTTATGGCGGTTGGACGGCTTGTAGCATTCAATAAAATCCTGAAGGTCATCATACTTCACAGGATTGTATGCAGATCGGTTGTTTCCAGCAATTTTTTGCGAACGATTTCACCCGCGCCGCCCTCGAACAAAACATTATCCGGCACAACAACCGAAGCTTTGCCTGTGGTTTTCAGCATTGTGCGAATGTGCTGGACAAAATTGAGTTGCTTGTTGCTGGTTGTCGCCCAGAAATCCTGCCGGTTGTAAGTAAGATCGTCTTTCTCCTGTTCGCCTTCTTCATTGGTGAAGGTCATGGAACTTTTCTTCCCGAAGGGCGGATTGGTCAGCACATAATCCACACGCAAACCCGTATCGGCAACCAGTGAATCAGTAGGCAGGATGAACGTCTCGGCATCAATATCGCCGATATTGTGCAGAAACATGTTCATGAGCGCCAGCCGGCGCGCTGCCGCGACGATCTCGTTGCCGTAATACGTTGAATTCTTTAAGAATAATTTTTGTTCTTTGTTCAGGATAAAGCTTTGCGGATCGGAAATGCAATCATAAACCGCCAGAAAAAAGCCGCCGGTCCCGCAGGCCGGATCGGCAATGGTTTTCAGGGGCTGCGGTTGCGCATTTTGCTCAGTCAACGATTCGGATCCTGAGCTTGTCGAAGCATCCAATAAGTTCATAGGCTCGCCAGACATTCAACGGTGCGAGCGTGGATTTATCGGCTACAATAGCATCTACCAGTTTCCGATGTGCGACATCACCACGATCGCGCCGGTTTTTTTGGCCACGGCCTCATCCAGATGCTCCCAGCCTTCGCGGGTGAACTTCGCCTCCTCGGCCGCCCAGGGAATGAAGCGGTGAACATAGACGCCCGTGAAATTGTGGAACTGCTTCCAGACGCAGTAGAGGTGATATCCAAAGCTTCGTCCCGGGAAAAGCGCCCGGTAAAACTGAAGGCTGTCCCGGACGCGGGCCAGAAACAAGAAAAAGTACCCCGTCGCGATAAACCAGGAAAACACACGGAAAAACCACAGCCCCAGACGGCGGGACAGATAGATCGAAATTTTATAAAATAATTTCTTCATCGAATTCCCGAATCGCAGACCAAATGTAATTCTCTTTGCCGCAATCTTCCTTTACATGCAATTTCCCTGATTTAGCAACCTATAAAACATTCCACGGAACAAAGCATTTTCGGCCATATTTCAATGGAACCGCAATATAGCCGAATGGAACGGTTGTCCCACCAGGTTGCATTTTCATTGGTTTTGTGCTACCAAAGAATCATTCAAAAAAGACACTTGTCATTTTTTGATCACCCAGAGGCTCCCGTCGTTCTCATAACGGCACAACATAAACAATCAATGTTCAGGAGATGGACTTGAAAAAAGATCCAACGGATATGTATTTTCGCCGGCCGGAAGTTGCTGATGCGCCGTTCATTGAAAAGCTTGTTAAAGATTCTCCGCCGCTGGATCTCAATTCGCTTTATTGTTATCTTATCCTGTGCGCGCATTTTTCCCGGACTTCCGTCGTCGCCTGCGATGCAGACGCCGTTTGCGGCTTTATTTCCGCCTACCTCCGTCCCGATGAGGAGGACACTTTGTTTGTCTGGCAGGTCGCGGTGGATAAAAAGTATCGGGGGAAAGGCGTCGCCCGCTCCATGCTGTCTTCCATTTTGAACCGGCCCACCCCCTGTCCCCCGCGTTACCTGGAAACGACGGTCAGTCCGTCCAATATTCCGTCAAAGGCCCTTTTTTCTTCACTGGCCGCTTCGCTTGGCGTCCCGCTGGTGCAAAGCGTTCTGTTTTCCGCCGATGATTTCGGAGATCAGCGTCATGAAGAGGAAGTCTTGTTCCGAATCGGGCCGTTTGACCTGTGATCAAAGGAGGAAATCTGATGAAAACCATTAGACGTTTGGAGTCTGAAGTCCGCAGCTATTCCCGGTCGTTCCCCGTCTTGTTTGAAAAGGCAAAAGACGCTTTTTTATTCGACGCGGACGGCAACCGCTACATTGACTTTTTTGCGGGAGCGGGCACGCTCAATTACGGGCACAACAATGACCACATGAAAAAGAAGCTCATCGAGTATTTGGAAACGGACGGGATCGTTCATGGTCTGGACATGGCCACCGTTGCCAAGGAAGAGCTGCTTCTTAAAATGGAGAGCATTGTGTTCAAACCGCGCAACCTCGATTACAAAATCCAATTCACCGGTCCCACCGGCACCAACGCCGTGGAAGCGGGGCTTAAACTCGCGCGGATGGTGAAAAAACGGTCAAACGTGATTTCATTTACCAACGGCTATCACGGTCTCACGATGGGATCGATGTCGGTCACGGCCAATGCCTACTACCGCGACGAGGCCTTCATCAACCGTTCGGACGTTTCCTTTCTGCCCTACGACGGCTATCTGGGAAAAGACGTCAATACGGCCCAGTATATGCGACGCTTTCTTGAAGATAACAGCAGCGGCGTCGATATTCCGTCGGCCGTCATTCTTGAAACCGTTCAGGGCGAGGGCGGAATCCGCGTGGCATCCGACGAATGGCTGCGCGAAGTTGAATCCATCTGCCGCGAGTTCGACATCCTGCTCATGGTTGATGACATTCAGGTCGGCAACGGCCGCACCGGACATTTTTTCAGTTTTGAACGCTCCGGCATCAAACCGGATATCGTCACGGTTTCCAAATCCTTTTCCGGCTACGGCCTGCCGATGTCGCTGGTTTTGTTCCGCCGGGAACTTGACATCTGGAAAGCCGGTCAGCATACCGGAACCTTCCGCGGAAACAATCTCGCCTTTGTTTCCGCTTCCGTGGCGCTGGACTACTGGAAGGACGACCGTTTCTCCAAAGATATTTTCCGCAAGGGGACAATCCTTTCCGACCGCCTCCATGCCATCTGCGCCAGATATCCTCAGTTGAACGCGGAAGTACGGGGGCGAGGATTCATTTACGGGATGGCCGTCGACCCGCCCGAAATCGCCAGAGAAATTTCCATGGAATGCTTCAAGAACAAACTGATCATGGAATTGGCCGGCGCCAGAAACAATGTCATCAAATTCCTTGCCCCGCTGATTATTCCCGATGAGGTGCTCATGGAGGGCCTGGATATTCTGGATGCGTCCATCGGCAGCGTGTTGAAAAACCGTTAAAGGAAAGGACAAGGCATGCTGGTTCGAACGATCAATGATATCACGGGAACAGATCGCGAGGTCTGGGCTGAAAATAAAAACTGGGTCAGCCGCCGGCTTCTGTTGAAAAAAGACGGAATGGGTTTTTCGTTTCATGAAACCATCATCTTCGCGGGAACACAAACGCACATCTGGTACAAGAATCATCTGGAAGCCGTTTTCTGCGTTGAAGGCGAAGGCGAGGTGGAAACGCCGGCCGACGGAAAAATTCACCACATCGTGCCGGGAACAATATACGCGCTGAACAACCACGACGAGCATCTTTTGCGGGCGTCCAAAGACATGCGTCTGCTGTGCGTTTTCAACCCGCCCGTCACCGGCGCGGAAGTGCATCTTGAAGACGGATCTTATCCGCCGGCGGAAAATCAAGGGAAAGTTCCATCTTGATGGAGCGGCACAAAACAAATGGAACCATTCCCTTGCCTTCCCGGGGTTGAAGGATTGTTCCGTTGGAAAGGGAAAGAATGAAAATTTGCCCTCCATTCATCCGGCAAATTTGCCTTCCTTTTTCAGCTTTTCGACTTCCTCCTTCTCCAGCGTGTTGAAGGCGATTTTGCCGACCAGGGTTTTGGGCAGATCAGTGCGGAATTCGATGGAACGCGGACAGCTCCACTTGATCAGATTCTCGCGGCAATAGTGGATGAGTTCCTTTTCCGCTACCGGACCCGCGTCGGCGGGGTTTTTCAATACGACGAACGCCTTCACCGCCTGCACCTGGGCTTCGTCGGGCACGCCGATGACGCAGGCGTCGCGCACCTTGTCATGCTTGTAGAGCAGCTCTTCCACCTGCGCGGGATAGACGTTCATTCCGGAGGACTTGATCATCCGCTTCTGACGGAGCTTGAAATAGAAGAATCCGTCGGCGTCCATCGTGCCGATGTCGCCGGTGTGCAGCCAGATGCGGCCGTCCGCGTGCTTTCGAAGCGTGGCGGCGGTTTCTTCGGGCTGATCGAGGTAGCCCATCATCACGGCGGGGCCGGCCACGCAGATCTCGCCTTCTTCGCCCAGCGGCGCCTCCTCGATTGTTTCGAGCTTTACGATCTTGGCCAGCATGTCCGGAAAAGGCACGCCGATGCTGCCTTCGCGGTAGTTGCCGATGGGCGTGGCCATGATGGCGGTGACGGCCTCGGTAAGTCCGTAGCCTTCCAGAAGCTGAACGTTGCCGCCCTGCTTCTTGACCATTTCTTCAAAGCGCTCCTTGACGGGCCGGGGCAGCATGTCCGCGCCGGAAAACGTCGCCCGAAGACAGCTCAGGTCCGCCTTATGCATCTTGGGATTGCGCGAAAGCGCGTCAAAGAGCGTCGGCACGCCGATGACAAACGACGGCTTGCGCGAGCGGATCAGGTCCGCCACCGTCTCCGGCGTAAAGATCGGCACCAGAATGCTTTTGCCGCCGCCCATGAAGCAGGCGTTGATGCAGACCCCGAGGCCGAAGCCGTGAAAGATCGGCAAAATGGCCAGCACGGAGGTGGCGTCGTCGAGCTTTCCCCATTCCGACACCATTTTTCCTTCGCTGATGAAGTTCATATTGGACAGCATGATGCCCTTGGGCACGCCGGTGGTTCCGCCGCTGTAAAGAATCACGGCCATGTCGTCCGTGTCCATTTTGGCCTGCGGGGCGCTGGGGTAGCTGCCTTTCATGAGATCCGCCCACCACTTCACCATGGGATCCGCGGGGACTTTCGGAATCTGCCGGCCTTTGGTCAGATTGAAGCCGACCCGTTTGAAAATGCTCAGATAATCCGGAATGCGCGCCAGAATCAGCGTCTGCAGCGGCGTCGTGGCCTGCACCTCCTTGAACTTGGCGTAAAAGGCGTCCAGCGTGAGCGCGAAGCGGCTTTTGGCGACGTTGAGATAAAATTCAATTTCCTTGGCCGTGGAAAGAGGATGGATCATGCTGGCCACCGCGCCCAGTTTGTTGGCGGCGTAAAAAGCGATGATGCCCTGCGGGGAGGTGGGCATGGAAATGGTGATGCGGTCGCCCTGCTTCAGACCCAGCGCGGCCAGGGCGTCGGCGCACCGGTCGATTTCGGAAACGAACCTGTTGTAGGTGGATGTATATCCCATGAAATCGTAGGCGAGGGCGTCGGCTTTTTCACGCGCCGTCTGCAAAAGCGCCTCATACATGGTGACCCGCGGATAATCGATGGAATGCGGAACGTTCCCGTAATACTTCAGCCAGGGTTTCTGCTCGTACATGGTCGAACCTCCTTAGAATTTTATGGACTGCTGCTTCGTCGGCGGCCCTGCCGCGGCAAGGCCGCCGCTCATCCAGTATCCTTGTCCGTTATTTCTTTTCCGGGATTCGCCAAGAAGGACTGGAAACTTCTTCCCGCTTTTTCCCGATGAACCACTTTTCTTCCACGCCGGGAACCGGCGAGGCGTGCACCGCAACGTCAAAGCCCGCCGCCTCCATGAAGCCCGTGATTCCTCTTTCCACGCGGAAGCGCTTCGGCATTCCCGTCCACTGCAAACGGGCCGTTTCGATCCATCTTTTCCACGGGACTTTTCCGGCCGAGGGAACCGTCGCCCGAATCACCAGCGTCCCGTCCGGCCCGAGCTTACCGCAAATGCGCCGAAAAACAAGCTGCAATTCATGATCATCGATCAGGTGCAGCATGTCCAGCATCAGAACATAATCGACGGGGTCTTCCGCGTCCGGCAGATCCGGCGCCCGCCCAACCTGCACCCGGCCCCGCGCGCCGATTGCGCGGTTGGCAATCAGCACTCTTTCCTCGTCCGGCTCCAGGCCAAACACTTCTGCCTGCGGGAATATTTCCAGAAGCCAGGCGGCCGGCACGCCGAAGCCGCAACCGATATCCATGATCCGGCGGGGGTTTTGCACATATCGATCCAGTTCGGAAAACATCGGATCCAGCTTCATCTTGAACCGGGCAAAAACCCTCGGATACCCCGGCAGATGACGGTAGCGCAGGATCGTCCTGCGGAAGTGCTCAGGCGAACCTGCATCGACGGCTCCCGATGGAAACTCAAATGGCGCAAAGATTTTCCGCATCAGGGTCGGCAAAATGAAATACGCGCCCAGCAGGGAATACCCGATGCCCAGAAGCGAAACCAGGCCGATGCTGCGCAGGAGGGAGTGATTCGCCAGCGTCAGAACGCCGAAACCGATAAACGTCGTAGCGGCGGAAAGAAAGATGGAGAGCTTGACGGTGTTCATCGCGGGAGAGGCCTCCTCCGGATGACGCTGATAGGTGCAGGTGTAGTATATGGCGTAATCCACGCCCATGCCCAGAATGACGACCCACAGCATGATGCCGGGAATGTCCAGCGGACGGCCGATGAGCTTGAGCGTTCCCAGCGTGGAGATGAGCGCAAAAGCCACGGGGGCCAGAACGGCCAGCGACAGGCGCCAGTCCAGAAAAAACAAAAATACCACCGCGATCAGGCCGAGGCTGACGATCAGGGCAATTTCGATAAAAATGCTCTTGAGAAATTCCCCCATGCGGCGATTGAAGAAATCCGCGTCGAACAGATCGATCTCGCCGGCTGCGGCCAGACGGTCAAAAAATTCCGAAGCGTTGTAATGCTTCCCGGCAGCCATCGGCGTGAGCTGCGCGAAGCCTTCGGACGTCCGGGCAATGCCCAGCATTTCCAGATGTTTCGGTGGAATCGTAAAGACGCCGGGCCGCTGTGCCTGAAAGACTGTCCAGAAGGGATCGAACGCGTCCGGCGCAAAGCCGTTTTCCGCGGCCGCCTTTTCCAGATTTGTCCTGAGCGCCCCGACGCGCTCCGGCGTCCAGAAGGAGCGCCAGGCGGCAAAATGACGGGCGGCCGACTCCGGCGTGGGAAACAGAACGGTCGGCAGAAACGCCGGGGCCAGTCTGCCGCCTTTCACTTCCCTGGCCATCAGCGCTTCGAGCTGATCGTTTTTCTTCCGCAGCCGCTCCAGGTCCGGCGCCTCCAGAAGGACATACAGGCGGCCGCTGAGATTTCCCCAGGTGTCCTGCAATTTCTTTTCGGCGGCAAGCGTTGCGGAGCTGACGGAATTCATGGCCTGCAGATCCACGTTGAAGACGGGTTTGGCGAAAAGCAGCATCGTCAGTCCGAAGACCAGCGCGGCGATCAGTTTCCATGAAGCCGGCGCGGCTATTTTTTGGACGGCGCCCGTCAGCAGGCGGTTGGATGCGCGACGGGCGGGCGGCATCTCCGGAAAGATAATGGGAAAAACGAAGTGAACAAACAGAAAAGCAAAGGTGATGCCCAGCGCGGCAAAAACGCCGATTTGGGCCAGAATGTCAAAATCGCTGATCAGCAGCAGCAAAAAGGCGCAGATCGTGGTCAGGGCGGCCGTGAATTCGGCCGACCAGACTTCCCGCGCCGCCTCGCGCCCGAACGTGGCACGCGGCTGATCCAGAAACAACAGATAGGTGAGGCCCAGATCGACGGTAAAAGCCATGATCGCGCCGCCGAAGCCCACCGCCAGCATCGACATCGACTTGAATAAAAAAGAGCAGGCAAACAGGGCGGCAATGGCCCCGACGGCTGAAGGAAGCAGCGCCAGGAGGCCGATGAGCGGGCGGGGAAAAGACAAAATCAGCAGAAGCGCAATGCCCAGCGTAGTGAGCAAAACCGCCAGCCGCGTGTCGCGCCTGGCGACGGTTTCGTTGTCCAGCGCCGCGCGGTAAGCGCCCACCGGCGTCAGCGTGAATCGGCCGTTCGAATCCCGGCGCGCCTCCAGCATCCTCGCGCAATCGTCCATCAGCCCGGAGATTTGCGCCGCCCGGGTTGTATCCGTTCCGGAGCCGGCCAGCCGCGCGATGATGAGCGCGTGGCGGCCGTCGGAAGACAGAAGCCGGCCGGAATAAAACTGGGCGGAACCGGCCGGCGAGAGCGAGGACATTCGCTCCAGAATCACCGGGGAAAATCCCAGCGGATCCCGGGAGATCATTTCCGCACGGCCGATGCCCTGAAGCTCACCGAGGCTGATCCGGTTTTCCGCCATCGTCTCACGGATTTTTTCCGGCGCGAGAAGCGGCGCGATTTTCCGCTCGAGATCCTCCGTGCCGAACAGCGACGGCAGATGCTCCCGGACATGCGCCATCAGCTCCGGAAACGCACCCGCCTCATCGGCGATCCCGACTCGTTCAAACAAGCCGCTTTTGCTTAACCGGTCTTCAACGAGCCTTGCCGCCTCGACCAGTTGGTCGCGGTCGGAGGAGGTCTGTTCAAGATCGATGAAAAGCCGGTCGGAAACGGGCAGATGAGTGATGACCCGCCGGGCGGAGGCCAGCACCGGGTCATGGTGCGGCATGGATTCGAGAATGTCGGTTTCAATTTTTAAACGGCTGGTTTCCCAGCAGAACAGAATCCCCACGATCAGAGCGGTGACCAGAACCATCGACCATCTTATGGGATATCGGCGAGGCGGCATGAAGACCTTCAGATTGTCGGGATTATTTTCCTGCTTTCTTTGCTGTTTTTAAACCACATTTCCCAAAGGCTGGCAAGAAAAAACCGGGCATGGAATCAGGGATTGGCCTGTGCGGTCAATGACGGCCGAAAACACGGGTAAACATCAGGCGGGTAAAGGTTTTGGCATTGCGAAGGAAATCGACGAATGGACGAAAATGAGAGATTCGCGCCCCATCCGGCAGGTAAAGGACCCGAATCGGCGCTTCGATGATCGGAATGCCGATTCTTCTGGCCTGCACCAGAATTTCCACTTCAAACTGGAACCGCCTCGCCCGGACGGGAAGGCTCAGGGATTCCGGAAGCGGATAGATGCGCATGCCGCTCTGGGTATCCGAAATTTTAGGCCCGCCGGACATTCGAACCCAGAAATTGGAGAATTTCCGGCCGAAGCGGCTGGTCCAGGGAATGTGGGCCCCCTGCACCGCATCCATCCCTTCGCGCGCTCCCACCACAATGGGTCTTTTTTTGAGAGGAATGGCATCGATCAGATGGATTGCGTCTTCGGGATCGTGCTGACCGTCCGCGTCGATCGTAATCGCGTAATCGGCTTTGTGCGAGGCGGCCATGAAACCGGTCAGGATGGCCGCGCCCTTTCCTTCGTTTTTTTCATGGCGAAGCACTTCTATGCCCTGAACTTCCGCCAGCCGCATGGCCGTATCATCGGTTGATCCGTCATCCACGACAAAAACGGGGAATCCCATGTCCCGGGCGCTTCCGGCCACCTGGGCCACCGTCGCGCCATGATTGTAGGCGGGAATGATGAAAGCGAACCGGCCGAGATTTCTTGCCGCCCTCCGCCTGTTTTTCGCATCCTTCTGTTCGTTCGCCGTCCGTTTTTTATGACTCATCACTTTCCACTCGTCACTTTTCACTCTTCCATCTTCAAGAACGCGATGCCCCACGTTCCGGGGCCCATGTGCGCGCCGGACGTGAGCGACAGGGGCTGAAGGATAATCTCCGCACGCGGATACAGCTTCTGCACCTGCTTTCGGAATTCGGAAACCTGTTCGATATTGTCCGAATACTCCAGCATGATGAGCGCCAAAGAGTCCGGAGAAAGGACCGCGGCCATTTTGTCGAGCGCCATTTTGATCTGATCGGCGCGGTTGCGGACGACACCCATTTTTTTTGCGCCTTCCGGCTGCGGGGAAATCACCGGCTTCATTTTCAGCATGTCGCCGAAAAAAGCGCCGGTTTTGGAAAGCCGGCCGCCCGCGGCGAGGTACTGCAGTTTCTCGAGGAACACATACTCTTCGCAGCGCGCAACCGCATCCCGGGCAAAAGCGAACGTCCGGCCCATGTCTTTCGTCCGCAGCAGGCGCCTCTGCGCCGCGAGCACCATTACGCCCAGCCGGCCGGAGGCGGCGCCCGTGTCGATCACCGTCAGTCGATTTTCCGGATCATTCTCCTTTTTCCACTCCATCGCCACGCTGTAATTGCCGGTAAAAACAGAGCCGACGCACAGGTAGAGAACTTTTTCAAACCGGGCAAGCACGCTCGCGTAACACTCGTGTCTTTCAAACACGGAGGCCTGTGACGTGGACACCTTCACGCCCGCGCTCATAGCCCTGTAGAGTTCGTCGGGGTGAAAATACGTCTCGGGCATCGATTGATCGCCCACGTTGAGATAGCTGTTCAAAAGGGTAAAACCGTGCTTCCTGGCGTCGTCGCGGGTGAGCGACCCCGCCGCGTCCGTCATGATGTGCAGGGCGGCATCCGCCGGAGTGTTCATGAAATCGCGGATCTGCAGCGCGAGGTTGTCGTCCTCCCAGGCCATCACCGAACCCAGCGCGCCCATCCGCGAGCGGATCTTTTCCCGGTCGTCCGTGTGCAGATGAATTTTATACAAATCGCCGTCGCGCAAAATGACGGCGCTTTCCTGTCCGGCGGCAATTTTCGCCAGGTCTTCCGAAGGCGCATCGGCCTTCACCACAAAGTCGATGCAATACCCCGCTTCGAGGTTTTCGTGAAACGAGGGCGAAATGGCAAGAAAGCCCGGAAAGATTTCCGTCACCGGACGATAGGCGTGATCCTGTCCGGCCAGTGTCCGGAAAAAGCCTTCAAAAAAAATATACATGCCCAGGGCGCCCGCGTCCACTACGCCGGCCTTTCTCAATTTGGGCAGGGTTTCCCTCGTCTCGCGAACGGCTTTTTCCAGGCGCGACATGATCCGATCCACGCCTTCTTTGCCGGGAACACCCTCCTCGCCGCCAAGAGCCTCTTCCAGCGCGTCAAAGACGGACAGCATGGTTCCCGGCCGCGGGTCGCTGACCGCCTTCCAGGCTTTTTCGTTCGCCTGCCGAACCGTTTCCTTAAGGCTTCCCGAAAAATCGGCGGCATAAAACACCGAAAAGAACTGCGAAGCGATATTGCCGGAATTGCCGCGCGCCGCCAGCAGCAGCCGCCGGACGATTTTATCTTTTTCGCCGTCGGCCCGGCGAAGAGGGGAAAGGCTGATGGAAAGATTCCGCCCCGTATCCCCGTCCGCCACCGGATACACATTGATCGCATCGAGCAGTTCCGCCCAGGCCGCCACCCGCTCCACGCCCGCCACAAAGGATTGCTTGAACAGATTCTCCATTTAAAATCCCAATAAATTCCGAATATCCCGCGGAATGCTGAAGAGCGTTTCCATCTCCGGCACTTTCACCGCCACCTGCTCCGTGCGCCCGCGCGCGCAGACGCTGCCGTCCGTGGCCATGCGGATTTCGAAATCCACCACCAGCTTGATGTTGGCGTCCGCGAGCGTCGCCTTGACGATGATTTCGTCCCGGTGTCTCAGAGGAAAAATGTGCTTTGTCGCCGTCCGGATGATGGGAAAAATAATTTTTTCCCGCTCATAATACGCATAGAGATCGACGCCGTAATGTTCAAAGAGACCCGCGCGGGCAATCTCGAAGTAGTTGAGGTAATTGCCGTGCCACACGATCTGCATGGGATCCAGATCGAAAAACGGCACGCAAATTTCAGCCTCGAAGCTGTTCCTGCCTGTGCTCATGTTTCCCCCAGAAAGAAATCCGTATAGCGGATGGCCGCGCACATCCGCTCAATGTCCCCGTCCAGCGGCCGGTCCTCGATCACCGGATCGCTGACCTGCCGGATGTTGCGCACGGCTTTGTCCAGCAGCGGCCGGACTTTGACGTGGGCGCGGATATCGCAGGCCTGCGCCGCCGCCAGCAGATGTATGGCCGCCACCCGTTCGGCAAGCGTGCAGACGCGCTCCGCGTCCCGGGCCGCGATGGTGCCCATGCTGACCTTGTCCTGGTTGTGCGATTCCGTCGACCGCGAAAAAGAAGCGGCGGGCATCGTGGCTTTGAGCGCCTCGGCGGCCAGCGCCGACGACGCGATCGACATGGCCTTGAAGCCGTGATGCAGACCTTGAGAAGCGCCGTTTTTCCGCACCAGGTCGCCGGGCAAGCCGCGGTTGACGTTCGGATTGACGAGCAGCATGATCTGGCGGTCGCACATATCGGCGGCGGACGCGAGCGCCGCCTTGAGGCCGTCCATGGCAAAGGCGATGTGCCCGCCGTAGAAATTGCCGCCCATCAGCACCTGCCCCGTGGCGGGATCAAAGATGGGATTGTCGTTGGACGAATTGGCCTCGATTTCCACCCACGGAATGATCCAGGAAAGGGCGTCGGCAAGCACGCCCAGCGCCTGCGGGGCGCAGCGCAGCGAGTAGGGATCCTGCAGGGTTTCCAGCGCGTCGTCCTCGAGCCGGCGCGCGGACACTTTCGAAGTGAGCAGGCGGGCGATTTCCCGGGCGACGGCTGCCTGGCCGGGAAAAGGCTTGGCCTCTGAGATCACCGGATGGTAATGATGGGCGTTGCCTTTCATGGCATGCACCGAAAGCGCGGTGGCGTAAACCACGGCATCCAGAATCCGCCGGGACCGCTCGATGCAGACCGCGGCGATGCCCGTCATGGTCGTCGTGCCGTTCACCATCGAAAGGGGTTCCTTGGGCCGATAGACATAGGGCTTCAATCCGGCTTTTTTGATCGCCTTTGCGGCCGGCATCACGTCGCCTTCGTAAAACACGTCGCGCCGGCCGGCCAGCGCCGCTCCGATATAGGACATCGGCGTCAGATCGCCGGAAGCGCCGACCGATCCCTCGCACGGCACGACAGGCGTGATGCCTTTGTTCAAAAAGGCGGCCATCTGCTCCAGCAGGCCGACCGATGCGCCGGAGTAGCCTCGCGCCAGGCAGAGAATGCGCGCAAGCATCGCGGCTCGCGTTTCCTCGATGCCGATGGGCTCGCCGGTGCCGCACCCGTGAAATTTCAGAATATTGGGGCCGTTTTTCATGGCCGCCGCAAGACTGATCCGGTTTCCGCAGGATTTTCCATACCCCGTGTTCACGCCGTAAACCGCGACGCCGTTCTCCAGAGACGTCATCAGCGCCTTCTCGGTCGCCGACATCCGCTTCAGAAACGCGCGCGAACGGCTGATCCTGACGGGCAGGCCGTCTATGGCGACGGCAATGATTTCCTCAAAACGGACCGGGCCGCCGTCGATGACAAGGGCGGCCTTTGCGCCGATTTTCTTCATGATCGTTTGGTCTCCTTCACAAACCCTGCTCTTCAAGCCCTTACCCGCGGCTTGTAGGTGCCGTCCGCTTTCTCCTTTTCCATGACTTGCTTGAGCATCTTGAACATCTTGTAATTGGCCGGCTCTTCCTCGTAAAACCGGTCCCAGCAATAGTAGTACATTTCCTGCAGCTTTTCGGGCGTCATCATTTTGGGCTGAAAAACCACCTTGCCGCAGGTGTAGTCGTTCCAGTCACAGGAGAGGATTCGACCCTCGCCGTGCAGATCGTCAAACGTGCGCGTGTGGACAAAAGGCGTGAGAATCGTGAACTCCGCCATGTCCAGCTCGATTTCCAGCAGAAAGTCCATCCAGCGCTTAATGTAATCTTCCGTGTGGTAGTCCAGGCCCAGCAGAATGCTCCCTTCCACGGCGATGCCGTGATCGTGGTAGCGCTTGATCCGGTCGCGGATGTAGTCGGAGGAGTCGAAAATGGTCTGATAGACAAACCACGCGCCCGCCTGCGCCGCCAGATCCAGAACCTCGTCGTCGTCTTCGATCGGATGGCAGCACCACTTCTTTTTGAGCGGAATCATTTCCTTGAAGAGACCGATTTCCCAGTCGCGGTCCTGCGCCAGCGAGTTGTCCACAATGAACAGGCGGTTGTTGTCGATGGAGGCCATTTCCTCCATGACCCGGTCGTAGGGGCGGGGGCGGAAGCTTCGGCCGCCCAGAAAGCGCACCGCGCAGGGATAGCAGTTGAAGCGGCAGCCGCGGGAGGCGTGAACCAGATCGACCATCTGGACGCCGCGGTAGTTGTACATCTCTCGTTTGAGGATGCCGCGCCGTGCCGTTCCCACGTTTTCAATCGGCGGGAAGTTCTGCATGTAGTTGTAAACTTTTTGCAGCTTGCCCGCCTGGAAATCGGCAAAGACCTGCTCCATGCGGCCTTCGGCTTCGCCCAAAAACACCGCGTCGGCGTGCTTGGCGCATTCCTCAGCGTGCAGCATGACGGCGATGCCCCCGCAGATGACGGGAATCCCCCGGGCGCGAAACGCATCCGCGATTTCCCAGCCGCGCTTCACCTGCGCGGTCAGCATCATCGAGACGCCGACAAAATCGGCATCCGCGCCGAGGTCCACCGGCTCGACATTTTCATCGACAAACGCCACCTCCGCGTCGGAAGGCAAAGCGGCTGCCATCACCACCGGCCCGTGCGGCGGAAGAATGAACCGCGTCTGGCGGTCCAGCTTTTCCCATTTCGGATAGATCAGCAAAAATTTCATGCATTCCCCTTTATCATTCACATCGGCTGAAAACCAGGCAGGCACAGGCGCCGCCAAAGGATATGCCGGATAAAACCGTGTGCTTCAGGTGGGTTTTCACTTTTTTGCCCGCGACAAAATTCAACGGTGCGGCCGGCCGTTCCAGGCCGACCGTCAAAGGCAGGCATCCTCTTTCCACAGATAACGCCAGAGCGCAAGCCCGAATTCCGCCTCCGGAAAAACTCTCTCCCAGAGCGCCCTTGATGGAGGTCACCCAGGGACGGACGGCGCGGGATGCAAATAATCCTTCGTAAGCGGCCGCCTCCACGGCATCCAGAACCCTGCTTCCGTTGGCCGCCGCCATCACGGCCGACACGTCCGCAACGTCAATCCGCGCCTGCTTGAGCGCCCGCAGAAACGCCCGGCAAAACCCTTCCGGATCCCGCGGCCAGGCCGTGGGCGGCGCGGGCGAGGACCCCAGGCCGGCGCCGGTGATTTCGCAGCATATTTTTGCTCCGCGCTCACGGGCGCAAGCCAGGGACTCCAGACAGAGGAGGCCGCACCCTTCTCCCGCCACATACCCGTTTCGCCGCTCGTCAAAGGGATGGGCGCCTTCCGGCCCCCCGTCATCCGGCGAAAGCCCGCGGAATTTCGACAGGGCTTCATAGTAAAATTTCGACAGAATATCCGCACCGCCGGCCAGCATCACATCCGCCGTCCCGCGCCGGATTTCTGAGGCGGCATACGCCACGGCCGTCTCCGCCGACACCGCGAAATGCGTGACCGTGACATTGACGCCGCGAAACCCCAGCTCTATGGAGGCGTACCCGGCGGGCGCGTTCATGACGGTGTTGGGCACCAGGATCGGATTGGCCGCCCCCGGCCCCTGCGCCAGGAGCGCGTCTTCAAACTGCACGGTGACGTCGGTCGCGCCAAAGGCGGTCCCGAAGAGAATGCCCACGCGGTCGCGGTTTTCGGCCGTGACGGCAATGCCCGCGTCGGAAAGCGCCAGGCGCGCCGATGCGGTCGCAAGCATCGACAGCCGGTCCATCCGCCGCAGATTCTTTATAGAGATAAAATCACGCGGCTGGAAATCGCGCACTTCCGCGCCAAGATGCGACGCCGCCGCACCGGTGTCAAAGGCCTGCACGGCATCGACGGCGCTCTCGCCCTGAAAAAGCCTGCGGGAAAATTCCTCCCGGCCCGTGCCGAGCGGCGTTGCCATCCCCAGGCCGGTGATCACCACCCGCCGGTTGTCCGGAAAATCGCGATGCTCACTCATGGATTGCGCCCTGCCCTTCATACCGGCCGAAAATGACCGTCGTGTTGTTTCCGCCGAAAGCAAAGGAATTGGATAGAACGGCGCGCAGCTCGGCCCGGCGCGCTCCCTGGGTTACATAATCCAGGTCGCATTCCGGGTCGCGTTCGCGCCAGTGGATCGTCGGCGGAACAAATCTTTTGGACAGAGCCAGCAGGCTGACGATCCCTTCCAGGGCGCCTGACGCGCCGAGGGTATGGGCATGCATGGATTTGGTCGAACTCACCGGGATTTGATAGGCGCGGGAACCGAACACCTCTTTGATGGCTTTGGTTTCCGTTAAATCATTGACCGGCGTGGCCGTGCCGTGGGCGTTGATGTAATCGATATCCTCCACCGTGAGGCCGCCGTCCGCCAGAGCGGCCCGCATGGAGCGCGCGGCGCCGGACGCCTTTTCATCGGGCGACGTCATGTGAAAGGAATCGCAGGTGACGCCGTAGCCCATCAGCTCCCCGTAAATTTTCGCGCCCCGATTCTGCGCCGTCTCCAGAGGCTCCAGAACCAGAACGGCCGATGCCTCGCCCAGGGAAAGCCCCGACCGGTTCCTGTCAAAAGGCCGGCAGACGTCCTCGTCCACGGATTTGAGGGCGTTGAAGGCGGCGTAAGTAAGCCGGCACATCGGCTCCACGCCGCCCGCCAGCATGATGCCGGCGTGGCCGTTCAATATCAGGTCCCTGGCATAGCCCAGCGCAGTGGCGCCCGCCGAACAGGCCGTCATAAAGGTGGCCCTGGGGCCCGAAAACTCCAGGCTGGAGGCGATGCGGTCCGCGGACGAGGCGCAAAACAAAGAAGACAGTTGAGAATACTTCGAACGCTCCTTCCCTTTTCGAAGCAAATCCGCGTAGAAGCTTTCCGCTTCCAGAAGCCCCCCCGCGCCGCCCCCAATGGCTATTCCCATGTTTTCTTTAATGTTTTCCTGTAAGGGGTAAAGGCCTGCATCAGTCAGAGCCTCGAGGGCCGCCGCCATGGACAGAGCATCGGCGCGGGATATTCTTTTGAGAGAAAACTCTTCCGGAATCGACCGGCGGGGATCAAAGTCTTTGACCTGCCCCCCCTTATGCGTGCGGAAATCCGTGGTGTCGAAAAGATCGATCTGAGAGATGCCGCAGACGCCTTCCCGAAGCGACCGGGCAAACTCGGAAACGTTTCCGCCAATGGCGTTTTTTGTTCCCATGCCTGTAATGACAATACGTTTTTTCACTATCCATGAATCTCCTTGTTCCCGCTTTCGGCAAGGGCATGCTTGGCCTTTTCGAGCTTTAAATGGAACAGTCTCAAAAGTCAAATGCATATTCCGGCGCCGCGCACGGCTTGAAAAATTTGTTTTGACATCAACCCCTGCATCTCCTATGATTCCCCGCGCAAAAAATTTAAAATCCGACGCTGAAGGAGAATGCAATGTTCAAGACGCGAATGACCGAGATGTTCGGCATCCGGCATCCGATTATGCTCGCCGGGATGAACTGGATCACGGAGCCCAAACTGGTTTCGGCCGTCTGCAACGCGGGCGGGCTGGGCATTCTGGCCATCGCGCGCTGCAACCCCAAAGAAACACGGGAAAATATCAAGCAAATACAAGATCTTACGGATAAGCCGTTCGGCGTCAATCAGATTCTCGTGGGACCGGGCGCAAAGGAAAACATCGCCGTCGCCATCGAAGAAAAAGTGCCGATCATAAACTATTCGCTGGGGAAACCCTGGTTTGTCAACGACGTGCACGCCTACGGCGGGAAAGTCGTGGGGACGATCGCCATTGCCCGGCATGCGGCCAAGGCCGTGCAGCTCGGCTGCGACGCGCTGGTCATCACCGGCCATGAAGCGGCGGCGCACGGCGCGGCGGCAACCTCCATGGTTTTGATTCCGATTGTTGCATCCATGGTAAAGGTGCCGCTCATCGCCGCGGGCGGATTTTACGACGGCCGGGGACTTGCGGCTGCGCTCGCGCTGGGCGCGGACGGCATTTCCATGGGCAGCCGCTTCATGGTGGTCAAGGAAAGCATGGTGCACGAAAACTTCAAGCGCCTGTGCATGGAGGCGACCGAACAGGATACGCTCTACGATAATGTTTTTGACGGCATGGACGGCCGCGTGCTGAAGACGAAGGAAGCCCTGGCGATGATGAAGAGAGGCTTCCCGATTGTTGAAGCCTTTAAAGGCGCCCTGCTGGTCAAACGGCTGATGAATCTGTCGTTTGCCAAATTCCTGGGCTTGAGCCTTGAAATGCTGCGCGCCGAGGAAGGCCACCCCCTGATGGTTCTGGCGCGCCAGGCGGTGGGCAACATGAAGCATCTCAAAGCCCTGAACGACGGGGACGTGGAAGGCGGCATTTTGTTTGCCGGGCAATGCTGCGGCGGCATCACCGACAACCCGACCACGAAGGAGCTGATCGACCGGATCATCCGCGAGGCCGAAGAGGCGCAGGCGAGATTAAACAGTTGCCGGACATAAAGAGAGAATCAACCGGCCCGCGGCCGCAGAACATAGAAAGAACAAAGACTTCAAAAGCTTATGCAACTGACACTGATCCGCCACGGCGAAACCGTCTGGAACCGGGAGAAGCGCGTGCAGGGTCTCACCGATGTCGAACTGAGCGAAACCGGCATCGACCAGGCCCGAAGGCTCGCGTTGTCGCTCAGAGACTTCCCGATCGACGTCATCTACTCCAGCCCGCTCAAGAGGGCCTTTCAGACGGCCGAACTCATCAACCGGTATCACCGGAAAGCCATCAACGTCGAACCCGGCCTGATGGAAATGGACCAGGGGGACTTTGAAGGTCTGACGTTTCAGGAGCTGCTGGCCCGCGAGCAAGATTTTATCCGCAGTTGGATTGCCGATCCGGAATCGGTGAGAATGCCGGGGGGAGAATCGCTGGCCGAACTGCAGAGCCGCGCCTGGCCGCCCGTTGAAAAGCTCATGGCCGAAGGCCGGAACGCCCTGATCGTTTCGCACAACTTCACGATCGCGACGATTTTGTGCCGTTTGAGAAACATTCGGCTTTCCGAATTCCGCAGCACCTGCGTGGACAACGCCTCCCGAACGCACATCCGCATTGAGGAAGGAGCAGCGCGCATCGAAGCCATCAATGACGTCCGCCATTTAAAAACAGAGACGGATGCCTAGAACCGTTTCAGGGTGACTTGCTGATGAACTCGTAAAAAGTCTAAATAATGGCAAATTCAGGCGGCTTCGTAAAAAGCTCCGCAGGCAAGGCGCGCAAATCATGAGGAATGAGGCGTACTTCAGCGTACGCCGCGATGACGAAGGATGCAGCGCAACGCAGCATCCGGGCTTTTTACGAGGCCGTCACTTGTTGATCTTCGCGCTGATCCGCTCCTGATACTCCAGGATTTCATGGCGCAGGATGTCCAGGTCGGCGATCCGGTCGTCGAGTCTCTTTAAGTGATTATTCAGCAGTTCCAGAAGACGCCTCAGCAGTTTCTCGTTGGATTTTTCGTAGCTCCACATGGATTCGAGTTCCTGCATTTCGGAAAGCGTCATGCCCATGATCTTCAGCCTTTTGATCAGTTTCAGGCGACGAAGGTCCTTTTCGGTGTAGATCCGGCGTCCGCCTTCCACGCGCTTGATGGAATTGAGCAGACCGATCTCTTCGTAATAGCGGATGGTCCGCTGACTCATCTCCAGCTTTCTGGAGAGCTCCCCGATGGACAAAAAGCCTTCGCTCATGATCGGCTCCCTTTGCTTTTCAAAGTCACGGGCGGCGTCCGCCCGCGGCCGGATTTACGACGCGGCAAACTTTTCCTTGAGTTCGCGCTTTAGAATTTTCCCCGAAGGATTCTTGGGCAGTCTGGAAAGCAGAATCACCTTTTTGGGGCATTTGAAGGCGGCCAGCCTTTCCCTGCAGTGGGCAATGATGTCCTTGTCGATTAACGAAGCGCCTTTTTTCGGCACGACCACCGCCGCCACGATTTCGATCCACTTGGGATCGGAAAGACCGATGACGGCCGCTTCTTCGATGCCCGGATACTGATAGAGCACTTCCTCGACCTCGCGGGAAGCCACGTTCTCGCCGCCGGTTTTGATCATGTCCTTCTTGCGGTCCACCACGTAGAGATAGCCGTCGGCGTCAAAACGGCCCAGATCGCCTGAGTGGAACCAGCCGAACTCAAAGGCTTCGGATGTTTTTTCCGAATCGTTGAGGTAGCCCGTCATGACGTGGCCGGAGCGGTGAACGATTTCCCCCACTTCTCCCAGAGGAACAAATTTTCCGTCGTCGTCCATCAGCCGCGTTTCCACGTTCAGAACCGGCTTGCCCGCCGAACCCGGCTTCAGAAGCTGGTCTTCCGGCTTCAGGATCGTGGCCACCGGCCCCATCTCCGTCTGGCCGTAGTAGTTCCACAGTTTGAGGCCGCGGAAGGTCACCGCGAGCTGCTTGATGATTTCCACCGGCATGATGCTGGCGCCGTAGGCCGCCTTTTTCAGGCTGCTGTGGTAGTAGTTTTTGAACTCCGGGTGGTTGAGGATTCCGATCCACACCGTGGGCGGAGCGAACATGTGCGTGATCTGGTATTTTTCAATGAGCCTGATCATCTCCAGGGGGTCGGCCTTGTGCATGATTACGTTGGTGGCGCCGACATACAGATACGGCATGAGAAAACAGTGAAGCTGCGCGCAGTGAAACAGGGGCAGCGCGTGCAGGCTCACGTCGTCGGTTTCATACTGGCCGTCGAAGATGCAGCTGTGGTACTGGGACATCAGCGCCCTGTGCGAGAGCATCGCCCCCTTGGGCTTGGATTCCGTGCCGCTGGTGTAGGGGATCTGCACAATGTCTTCGGCGCTGACCTCTACCTGAGGCTCGTCGTAGGTCATGGCCTCCATTTCCGTGATCATGTTGAAGAAACCGTCAGGAACCAGCGAATCCCCCAGCGGAAGGAAGCCCCACTTTTCGACCGTCGTGAATTTCGCCTGGTCCTTGGCGATGATCGGATACAGGATGTCTTCCACGATAAAGATTCTGGAGCCGGAATGATTGACGACGTAAGCAATTTCTTCGGCATTCAGCATGTAGTTGATGGGAACTTGAATGGCGCCGATCTTGGCCAGGCCCATCATGCTGATGGGATAGTAGTGCGAATTGTAGGCGTAGATCGCCACCCGGTCGCCCTTTTTGACGCCGTAGCTGGTCATGAGATTGGCAAAGCGCCGCGCCTGCCGCTCGAGTTCATAAAAAGAAATCTTCTCGTCGCGGAAAATGATGGCGATCTTGTCGCCGTATTTGGTGGCCGCCCTGCGGGCCATATCGCCGATCGTGTCACGATAACAAATATTGCTCATCTTGAAATCCTTTCGCTTTTGTTCTCCTGCTTTATCCTATAGCCCATAGCCTATCGCCTCTTGCCTGTTTTTTTTCCATCCACCATCCACTATCCACCACAGCTTCTTCAGTCTGCTTTATACTTCTTTTCAAATATCTCACGAATCTTGAACTTCTGAATCTTGCCGCTGGCCGTCATCGGGTATTCATCCACGAACTCCCAGTATTTGGGGATCTTGTGGCGCGCGATTTTTCCCTTGCAGAATTCGATGAATTCCTCCGCCGTCGCCCGGTTGCCGTTCTTCAGATGGATGGCCGCGAGAACCTGCTCGCCGTATTTGGAATCCGGAATCCCGACAACCTGGACATTTTGCACCTTGGGATGCGTGAAGATGAATTCTTCCAGCTCCCGCGGATAAATATTTTCGCCGCCCCGAATGATCATGTCCTTGATCCGTCCGGTGACTTTAAAATAGCCGTTCGGGTCGATCTCGCCGAGGTCCCCCGTGTGCAGCCACCCGTCGGCGTCGATGGCGGCGGTCGTGGCTTCCGGCATCTTGTAGTAGCCCTTCATGATGCAGGCGCTGCGCGTGACGATTTCACCCTGGGTGTTCGGAGGCAAATCCTCGCCGGTTTCGGGATCGACGATTTTTCCTTCGATGTCCGGCAGCAGACGGCCGACCGTGGCCACGCGCATTTCCACCGGATCGTCGCGGCGGGTCATGGTCATGACCGGCGAAGATTCCGTCTGGCCGAACGCGATGACGACTTCGGGGCAGTGCATTTTCGTGCGCACCTGATTCATGGCCTCGACCGGGCAGGGCGCGCCGGCCATAATGCCGGTCCGCAGGGACGTCATGTCATAGCGTTCAAAATCGGGATGATGGAGCATGGCGATGAACATGGTCGGCACGCCGTTGATCGCCGTGCATTTTTCCTTGTGAATCGACTCCAGGGACAGCTTCGGTTCAAAATACTCCAGCAGCACCATGGCGGTCGCATGGTAAACGCTGTTGAGCGTGCTCATGACGCACCCGAAGCAATGAAAGACGGGCACCTGAATGAGCAGCGTGTCCTTGTCCGTCAGCCCCATGACGTCGCCGACCATGCGGGCGTTGTTGATGACATTGTGGTGGGTCAGCATCACGCCTTTGGGGAACCCCGTCGTTCCCGACGTGTACTGCATGTTGATGACATCGTCGTCGGTGAGCGAACTCATCCGCTCGCCCAGCTCCTGCTCCGAAACGCTCTCCCCCATGGCGATCAGATCGGAAAACTTGAACATGCCCGGCGCGCTTTCCCGGTTCCCGATATACACGACGTTTTTCAACACCGGGAGCTTGGCGGACGCCGTCTTTCCGGGCTCGCAGGAACCCAGCTCCGGAACGACCTTTCGGACTGTTTCGTAAAAGCTGGTGTCCCGGTACTGGTCGATCAGGAACAGGGTGGTGGAATCGGACTGCCTGAGAATGTATTCCAGCTCGTGAGACTGGTAATTGGTATTGATCGTCACCAGAATGCCGCCCACCATGCCCAGCGCGAATTGCAGATACACCCATTCCGGCACGTTGGTCGTCCAGACGGAAACATGGTCCCCGCGACGGACGCCCATCGCCATCAGCCCCCGGGCGGTTTTGCGGCATTGTTCATAAAGTTCGCGGTAATTGAGCCGGACCTGAAACTGCGGAGCAATCAGTGCCGGATGATCGGGAAAACGGCCGGCCGTTTCCTCAATCACGTCTCCCATCGTTTTGTTCACAAAACCTGACATAACCCACCTCACCTGTAATATTTTTCAGCGTCACGCGGAACCACGCCCGGCTCCGGCTTAGCGCCAATGTCGCGCGAATATCCTTCGTCGGATCACTTAACGTAAACTGGGCCGACTATACGTGATTTATAGAAAATGTCAATAAAATCATTGAAAATTGGCGAAATTCTTTTTTGGCTGAGAATCTTGACGGTCCGGACCAGACAAATATGGAATAATACTGAGTTACCGGCTTTTCGTGGCCGGGCAGGCGAAAATTCCGTTCATGCAGGAGCGCCTGCCCGTCTGCGGCGTTGCTTTTCCGCTTTTGAGAAGAAGGGTGTTTGAACTTCCCCGTCAGCTTTTCGTCAGGGCCGGTCTGCGGTCAAACCAGGGCTGCGCCCGCTCGAGCTGGCCGGCCAGTTGAAACAAAAGCGACTCCTCGCCGAAGCGGCCGACAAACTGGACGCCGCAGGGCAGTCCTTCCCTGCTCCAGTGGAGAGGCACCGACATGGCCGGCTGGCCGGTGAGGTTGGCCAGTTGCGTGAAAGGCATTTTGGACAGGCCCTTGGTCGCCAGCATATCGGCGATGCCCGTCGCTTTGAGCAGTCCCCCCAGGTTCAGGCCGTTGATGATTTTCAGGAAAGCCAGTTCGGCCGGCTTTTGCTGCATTTCGCCGATGCGCGGGGGCAGCGAAGCAATCGTCGGCGTCAGATACAGATCGTAGGTTTCGTGAAATTTGGCCATTTGCCGGGCAAAAGTATTCCACTGCCGTTTGGCCAGAACGAAGTCGCCCGCGGAAAAAGTCTTCCCCAGCAGATTCAGGGCCCAGGTGGCTTCCTCCGTGTCGGAATGGGTGAGCGGCCGGCCCACGACGCTTGCGAGCTCCCGAATGTCCGCCGCAACCTCGCCGAAATACAGCATCATGTAGCTTCTGCCCAGCGCCTCGCCGTCAATATCCGGCCTGGCTTCTTCCACCTTGTGCCCGAGGCGCTCCAGAAGCTTGGCCGCATTTTTCACGGCCTCGACACATTCGGGATGAACGGCGTTTTTCAGCGGCGATTCCACCGTGAATCCGATTTTCAGCCGCGAAGGATCCTGGCGCGTCTCTTCCAGATACGGCCTTGCCGGCCGGGGCAAAATATAGGGAGCGCCGGAATCTGCGCCGTTTGTGGCGTCCAGCATCGCGGCCGCATCGCGCACGGAGCGGGTCAGCGCGCCCTCCACCTCCGCACCCTGCCAGACTTCGCCCGATTCGGGCCCCAGCGGATTGCGGCCGCGGGTGGGCTTGAGGCCGAAGAGGCCGCAGCACGAAGAGGGAATGCGGATCGATCCTCCCCCGTCGCCGCCCGAAGCCAGCGGCGTAAAGCCGGCGGCCACCGATGCGCCCGAACCGCCGCTGGAACCGCCGGGTGTGTGATCCGGGTTCCAGGGATTGCGCGTCGGGCCGTGCAGCTCCGGTTCCGTGATGCCCATCAGGCCGAATTCCGGCGTGTTGGTTTTTCCCAGAACGATCAGCCCCGCCGCCCGGAAGCGCCTGGCCATTTCACTGTCGTACGAAGGCACGTAATTGCGGCAGGATTTGCTGCCTTTGGTCATGGGCACGCCCGCGATGGCGGAAACCAGATCCTTGCACAAAAACGGCACGCCGGAAAAAGGGCCTTCCGGAATCGGGCCCGCGGCCGCGGCGCGCGCAGCGTCATCCATCCGGTAAATGACCGCGTTGAGCTTCGGATTGAGTTGGTCGATGCGTAAAACGGCTTCTTCGCACAGCTCCGGCGGGGTCACTTCCTTTTTTCTGACCAGCTCGGCCAGCCCAAGACCATCGTAGTTTTCATACTCACGAAAACGCGCCATTTTTTCCTCCCTTTCCCCATGATCAGAAAAGACAAAAGTTGTTCGTGTGGTTGAAGTGATGACGGGCCGCCGCTGCGAATGCATGAATCCTGAATCGGCCGGAAGTATAATGAACGTTCGCCGGTGAAGTCAAGGTTTTTCCGCGCAGAGAGGACAGTGAAAAGTGACGAGCAACGAGTGGAAAGTGGAAAGTGTCATGGTTCGACAGGCTCACCATGACAAAGAAGGATGTCATCCCGAGCCTAGCCTGTCCTGAGCCTGCCGAAGGGAGGGACACCATTCACTATTCACCATTTCCGCTATTGGCTTTTTCCTTTTTCCCGAAGAAAGATCTGTTCGACGCGGCGATAATCGATCTTGCCGGTGGCGGTCCGCCGGATGGAAGAAACGATGTGAAAGCGCCTTGGCATGGCGTACGGTTCCAGCTTTTCCAGAATCATTTTTTTGATCTGGATTTCCGTCAGGTCGCAGGCGACCAGCGCTGCAATTTCGCTTTCTCGGCCCTTTTCGGCCGGAAGCGCAATGACCACCGCGTCCCGCACGGTCGGCAGGGACTGGATTTTGTTCTGGACTTCCTGCAGGTCCACGCGCTTTCCGGCGACCTTGACAATCCCGTCGGCTCTCCCCAGGAGAAGAAACCGGCCGTCCCGGTCCGGCTGGACTTCATCGCCCGTCACGCAGAAGCCTTCGGCGTCCCTTTCCATCTCGCTCGACACGAAATCAGAGCGCACCGCCAGCCGCCGCCCGAACATCCGCCAGGAAACGGGGCCGGCGGGCTGCCAGCTTTCCGTGTTTTCGCTCACGCTGCGCGACGCGACGCCGCCCGTCTCGGTGGAACCGTAGATCTCGTGGATCCCCAGGCCCGTTTTTTTCAAAAAATACCGCGCGTCGGACCGATCCAGCGGGCCGGAGGACGAAAACGCGAGCCTCAGCGAGGGGACCGACAGGTTGTCCACCCGCAACGACCGGTAGGAAATCGGGACACTGACCAGAACGGTGGCCCTGTGGCGGTTGACGGTCGAGAGGATTTCCTGCGGGAAGGTGTAGATTTCCGGGAGCACGCGGGCGCGCGCAACCAGCGGCAGCAGGATGGAAAACAGAAGACCGTAAATGTGGTAAGGGGGAACAGTGGCCAGAAACACGTCGTCGCCGGTCAGGCCAAAATGATCGCGCAGATAAAAAGCTTCGGCGAACAGATTGCGCGGGGTTTTGGACCATACCCTTGGTTGGCCGGTGGATCCGCCCGTAAAAAGCTTCAGGAAAGACCGGTCGGGATCGATCAGGCCCCCGGGATTCAGATCCGCTGGGTCCCCCGCCGTCGGCGTGATCATTTCCACGCCCGGCATTTCTTCCGGGCGATCGGCAATGGCGGCGTCAAAGCCCGTCGCCTCGTACATCTCCAGGAGCGCGTGGGTCGAAAACGAATAGGGCAGGATCAGATTGCAGCCGCCCGCCAGCGCGGCCAGAAGCGAGGCGGCGAACACGGCCTTGTTTTCCGTGCACAGGCAGACTGATTTTTCCGCGCCGCGTCCGGAAAGCGTTTTCTTCAGACCGGCCGCCAGGGAAAAAACTTCTCCGTAGGTGTCTCCCGAACAGGTGAATTCCTTCCGGCACAGCGCCTTCGGCACAGACAGGAGCTTCCGGTAGGCGGTCATAAAAGGGTCTTTCAGCTCTGCGGACATGGGTACCTGCGCGAAACCATTTTAGGATGTTCTATAAGAAACAAAGCCGAAAAGCAATGAACGTTTTACACGAAATACGGCGGGCGGCGCGCAATGTTTTTGATTGACTTTCGATGGATTTTCTCTTTAATTTAAAGCAGGAAAAGGGGGCCGCCGATGATCGACATCGAATCCGTGATTCCGCATCGTGAACCGATCAAAATCATCACGGAAGCCATAGAGCTGCAGGATGATGCCGGCACCGCGGCCGCCGTGGTCAATGAGCGCTGGCCCCTTTTCGACGGAAGAACCGTTCACTCTCTCGTCCTGGTCGAAGCCGTCGCCCAGACCGCCGCGCTGGTGGAAGGCTACAAACGGAAGAAACGGGGACAGGACAGCATCAAAGGCTGGCTGGTGGGCATCAAGTCCGCGGAATTTCACCGGGAGCTTCTCGCCCTGCAAACCCGGATCACGGTTTCGATCAAAAGCCTGTATTCCTTTGACGATTATGCCGTCATCAACGGCATCGTCACGGCGGAAAATGAAACATTGCTTACGGCTGTTCTCCAGGTCGTTCGTCTCAACCAGGATTGACGGGTAAAATTCACCAAAGGAGAAAAAAACATCATGGAAGAAAGAAAAATCGCGCTGGTGACGGGCGCCAGCCGGGGCATCGGACGGGCCACGGCCGTGGAACTGGCCCGGACCGGCTGTCACGTGATCATCAACTACAACGCCAGCGAAGCCGCGGCGGCTGAAACCCTCGCGCAGGTGCAGGCGGCCGGCGGGTCCGGCGAAATGAGAAAATTCGACGTGTCCGACCCGGCGGCGGTGAAGGAAGCCATGGCCGCGATTCTGCAGGAGCACAAACGGATTGACGTGCTGGTCAACAACGCCGGCGTCACGGCGGACGGCCTTTTCATGATGATGGGAGAAGAGGAGTGGCATCGCGTAATCCAGACAACGCTCAACGGGTTTTTTCACGTCACGAAACCCGTCCTGCGCGAGATGGTCCGGAAAAAACGCGGCTCCATCGTGTCCGTTTCTTCCATTTCCTCCATGGTCCCCAACCGCGGGCAGGCCAACTACGCGGCGGCCAAGGCCGGCATCAACGCCGCCACCAGCTCGCTGGCCAAGGAAGTCGCCCGCTTCGGCATCCGCGTAAACGCGGTCGCGCCGGGCCCCATCGCCACCGATATGCTGAAGAGCATGCCGATGGACGAAAGCATCATTAAAAGCGTCATTCCGATGGCAAGGGTTGGCAAACCCGAAGAAGTCGCGCGCGTGATCCGCTTTCTGTGCTCCGAGGACGCCTCCTACATCACCGGGCAGGTCATTTCCGTCAACGGAGGAATGTTTTGATGCGCGGGCAGGCTGGCAGACGGCTCTTGATTTTGCTGTTTTTGTTGCTGACGGCGTTTCCCGACGCCGCCGGGGCGGATGACTTTGACCGGCTGCGCAGGGACGCGTCCGGCATCTCGTCTCTTTCCGCAGACTTTGTTCAGAAGAAATCCATGAAGATCCTGTCCGCGCCCCTGGTCTCGAAGGGGAAATTCTATTATGCGGCCCCGGATTCCATCCGCTGGGAATATGTAAAGCCGATCCGGAGCATCGTGATCTCGAATCAAGGGAACACGAAGCGCTACATCGCCTCCGGCGGCAAAATGATCGAGGACAAAACGGGCGGCGCCCTGGCGATGAAAATCGTGCTCGACGAAGTGGCGGGCTGGATGAAGGGGAAATTCACCGCCAATCCGTCCTTTGCCGCCCGTGTTCAGGAAGGGCCGGAAACGCAGATTGTTCTGACGCCGACGGGGAAAAACACGGCCGGCCTGATTGAAAAAATCGAAATCACCGTTTCCCGGAAAGACGCCGTGGTGAAAACCGTGAGGATTGTGGAGGGCGCCGCGGCCGAAACAAGGATTGACTTTCTCCACACGGTCGTGAACCAGACCCTGCCCCCCGGCACCTTTCAGGACATTCCATGAACCTCCGTCTTCTTCTGATCCTTCCCCTGCTGCTGGCGTCCTGTTCGTCCCTGCCGGAAATCCGGCCGTCCGCCGTTGTTGCGGGGAAGGTGATCGCCTGCCCTTCGCCGTTCGTCGCCCGGAAAACCCTCTTCATCCATGCGGTTGAAGCGGCCGCGGCCGGCGAAACCAGGGCCGTGATGATCGGCGTGACGGTGGCGGACCCGGCATCGAGGACTCTTTCCTGCGCCCTGATGAGCCCGGAGGGCATGGTCCTCTTTGAAGCCTCGCGAAACCCCTCCGGCACCCAAATCAGCCGGGCGCTGCCGCCCTTTGACGAGGAAGAATTCGCCCGCGGCCTGCTCGACGATATTGAACTGATTTTTTTCGAGCCGCCGGAGCCGGTCGACCGGGCGGGTTTTTCGGACACGGGCCGGTTTGTGTGCCGGCGCCGCCTGCAGGGCGGCGGGTGGCTGGATGTCGGAAAAGACGGCGACGGGCGCGTTCAAATCCGTCGCTACTCAAAAGGCGGCACGCTCAGGCGCAGCGTGGCGCTGGCGGCAGGCGCCAATCCTTACGCCGCCATTGAGCTTCAGGCGTCGGAATGGATCGGCTACTCTCTGTCGATGACGCTGGTCGAACCGGAAGCCGTTTTGGACGAAGCGCTTTCGGGGAAATAATTTTCAGGAAAGGACGGCATGCGAAAACCGGCAGAGGGAAAAAATACGGTGATCATCGGCTCGGGCGTCGGCGGCCTTTCCGCGGGCATTCTGCTTTCGCTTCTGGGCTTTCGCGTGACGGTCGTGGAGAAAAACGCCGAGCCGGGCGGCCTGATGCGCTCGTATTCCCGCCGGGGCATCGACTGCCCCGTGGGCGTGCACTACGTCGGCGCGCTGGGGCCTTCCGAACCGCTGGGCAAAATGTTTCGCGTGCTGGGCATCGATCCGGACAGCCTGTTTTCCCGCATGAAAAACAGGGCCGTCATCGACCGCTATCTTTTCGATGATTTCGTTTTCGACCTGCCCGAGGGTCTGGACGCCTACGAAAAAAATCTTCGGGAAGCCTGTCGGGCCGACGGCGCAGCCCTGGACGCGCTGATGAAAGGTCTGCGCGGGACGGCCGGCGTCATGGCGGCATCGCCCTTCTTCTTTGAAGGCGGCAGTCCCTTTGCCAACATGGATTCCTTCCGTCCGATGGGAGAGCTTCTTTGCGAACTGGGTGCGTCTTCGAAACTGCGGGCCGTTCTGGCGGCCCCCTGCCAGCTCGTCGGCGTCGAACTCAAAGATTGCCCGGTCATCATTCATCAAATGGTTCTGGCCGGATACCTGTTTTCATCGTGGCGTCCGAAAAGCGGGCGGGATCTGGCGGACGCCTTCGCGGCGCGGTTTTCACAACTGGGCGGAAGGCTCAGGCTCTCCTCGGCCGTCCGGCATATCCGCACCAAACAGGGACGCGTGGCCGGAGTTGATCTTGAAGAGGGGGATTCACTGCCCGCGGACTCGGTGGTGGCGGCCGTTCATCCCAAGGTTCTCATCGGACTGCTGGATCCGGAGGCGCTCAGAGAGTCCCAGCGGGAGAGAATCGCGGGCCTCGAGGAAACCGGCGGCGTCCTTGCCGTTCAGGCGGGCGTGGATGCCGAGGCCCATCCCGCCGTCGATTACAACCTGTACCGGCTTCGGGCCGGCGGCAGCGGAGAAATCGAAAACGGCTTTTTTTGCCAGGTGCTCAAAGGCGACGGACGGAATACGAACCTGCTGTCCATCATCACGGGCTCGCATTACCGGGACTGGCTTCCGTGGGAAGACACCCTGACGAGACGGCGCGGCGAGGCCTACGAACAGAAAAAACAGGCGCTGGCCGAAGCGCTCGTTGCCGAATCGTCCGCCGTCTTCGGCCCCCTGAAAAACCTTCAACTGCTGGACGTCTTCACGCCTCTCTCGCTGCGCGACCATGTGAGCTGTCCGGAAGGGTCCTGCTACGGTGTTCTGCGCTCCTCGCGGCACCTGCTGAAAATCGCCTCGCTCGGCAACCTTCCCATAGGCGGGCTCTACCTCGCCGGACAAAACGCCATGGCTCCCGGGGTGATGGGGTGCATTCTGGGGTCTCTCGGCGTGGCGCGGAAAATGGCGGGGAATGAGCGTTTCGGCAAGGAACTCGAACGGTTACTCTAATGCTGGACGACCTCGCCGATTTATGCTAGCTTTCCGGGCACTTTTGCCGCTAAAGGAGATCTATGACACGCCAGGAAATTGAAAAGGAAATCCGCGCCGTCCTGCTTAGAGAATTCGAGGTGGAAAACCCCGAACCGGACGTGAACCTGCGGGAAGCCTACGGGTTTGACAGCATCGACGCCATTGAACTGCTTCTGGAAATCGAAAGATTTCTGGGAACGGAACTGACGCAGGCGGAAAAAAAGAAAGCCATGGACATTCGGACGCTGAATCAGATTATCGACTACGTGGAAATGCTCGCCCATCACCGGAAGAACGAAGCGGAGAAAGCATAAATGCCCCAGCGCAGAGTGGTCATCACGGCGGCTTCGGCCATCTCCCCCATCGGGCACGGCCGAAAGCCCATCGTCGAAAGCCTCGTGAACGGAAAATCGGGGGTTGCGGCACTGCGCGAAGACCATCTTATGAGCCGTTTTATTCATTCCCGCGTTTACGGGACCGTCGGCTATCCGATCGCCTATGATTTCAGCCGGCAGTACCGCAAGACCATGGGGCCCGTTTCCTACTACGCCTGCCAGGTTGCCAGGGAAGTCCTGGAACAGGCCGGCCTGCCGCCGGATTTTGTCACGGGCGGCCGGCTGGGCATCGCGTTCGGGTCGATACACGGTTCTCCCACCGTGCAAAGGGACATATACAGGATTTTCTTTGAGGCGAAGGACAAGGCGACGTTTCAGGGCATCGGGGCCGTTGATTACCTGAAATCCATGGTGCACACAACCGCCGTCAATATTTCCAAGATGTTCGGCATCACCGGCCGCATCATTTCCTCCGGGACGGCCTGCACCACGGCAAGCCAGTCCATCGGCTTCGGATACGAAGCGGTCAAGTACGGCCTGCAGGACGCCATGATCTGCGGCGGCGCGGACGAATACGACACGATCACGGTGGCGGTATTCGACAATCTGCTCGCCTGCTCAACCGCCTTCAACGACCGGCCCGGTGAGACGCCCCGTCCCTTTGACCGTGCGCGCGACGGTCTGGTGGTCGCCGAGGGGGCGGGCGCCGTGATGCTGGAGGAATATGAGTTCGCCAGGAAACGCGGCGCGACGATTCTGGCGGAGGTCATCGGTTTTGCCTGCAACTCCAACGGCGGCGATTTGATTCTGCCCAATCTCGACGGCATCACCAAAACCCTGCGGCTGGGCCTGGAAAACGCACAGATCAACGCCTCCGACGTCGATCTCGTCAGCGCCCACGCCACGGCCACCAAGATGGGCGACATCATAGAGGCGCAGGCCACGGGCAGGGTTTTCGGCACACAACCGCGGGTGGTGGCCCTCAAGAGCTACATGGGGCACACCATGGCGGCCTGCGGCGCGGTCGAAACGGTTTTGACGATCTATATGATGCAGGAGGGCTTTATCGCCCCGACGCTGCACCTGGAAGAAATCGACGAACGCTGCGCGATGATCCGGCATGTCCAGAAGCTGGAGGAAATCCCCGTCAAAACCGCGGCCATTCAGAATTTTGCCTTTGGCGGCGTGAACACCTGCCTCATGATTCGAAAGTTGACCTGACCGCGATGTTCCTCACACGATTTTTCCGCCGCGTCATCAATTTCTGTCTCACGTTGGGGCTCTGGGTCTATTTCATGCTGGGCTATCTGGTGCTGATGTTTGTTTTGTTCATCCCCTGCTATTCCAGGCTGAAGGCCGTGGACGCCGTCTTGCAAAAATCGTTTCACCTTCATCTGAAAGTTTTTTTCGCCCTGGTGAACCGGCTGTCGCCCGGCGTCCGATTCGCCGTTTCCGAAGACGTCCGGAATCTTCGCTCCTCCATCATCGTCTGCAACCACCTTTCCTATCTGGATCCCATCCTGCTGGTGTCCCTTTTCCCCCGGCAGACCACCATCGTCAAGAACACCTTTTTCAGCGTCCCCATTTTCGGCTGGTTTCTGCGCAAGGCGGGTTATGTGCCCTCCTCCCCAACGGAAATGTACGGTCCGGCGATGATCAACCATCTGGAAGACATCAAACGCCAATTGGCGGCGGGAGGCAATCTGTTCGTCTTTCCCGAAGGCACGCGCGGCCGCCGGGGCAGGATCGCGCCGTTCAACCGGGGCGTGTTCAGCATTGCCCGGTACTGCAGCACGGGTGTAAAAATGGTGCTGATCCGCAACACCGAGCGGCTGTTTCGCCCCGGATCGTTCTCCTTTGACACACGGGGAAAATTCACCGTTTCGATGGAGCTGATCGGATCGCTGACGCCGGATCAACTGAAAAATGCTTCGATCAGCGCGTCCGCCGATCAGGCCCGATCGCTTTTTGAGCGGAAAATCAGAGAAGCAAAAACAGGCGGGGACGGGCGGGCATAAGCCCCTGCGGGGGCATCAGGGAGGAAGCATGAAGCCAATCACCCACCGAATGGCGGAGGAATGGATCGCGGCCGCGGCCCGCACCGGCGATCGAATTGCATGAACGTCTGAAAATCAGAGCGGGCTCGACAACTTGCATCCCGGTTTCGGCGGGTCTAAAGACCCGCCCTACGTTTTAATGCAGGGCGCACCTTCAGGTGCGCCTTTGACTCCGCTATGATTCTATTTTCCAATCAATGGCAAATGGTCGCGGCCTGCCTGCGGATGGCGGCCGTTTCCTACGGCTTCGCCCGCTGGATTTCCTTCATCACCGACATTTCCGGGCGGCCGCCGATAAAAGCGGTGCTGGCCTCGAAAAATTCCTTGAAGTGCGGCGTGGAGGAATGAAACTCCAGTGCGGCTTTGTCCCTGTACTGTTCGACCACAACCAGCACGTCGGGATTGGCTTTGTCGCGGTTGAGCGAATAAAGAACCGTTCCCTCTTCCTCGGAAGCCACTTTGGAGATCAGCACCTGGAAGGCGGCCATGGCTTCATCCATCTTCCCCTCTTTCACAGGCAGCTTGGCAATAACGGTAATCATCGTAACACCTCCCGAATGGTTTTTTTGAAGCATTTTCGACTCGATTCGCCCCCATAGCACAAACACGCTCAAAGTGGCAAGCCCTTCGGAAGGCCAAAACGGCGGCGGTGAGGCCGTTCCCCTGCAGCCGGCTGGTTTCCGCGAACCGGACGGCATGGTTAAAAAAATGATTTTCTGCTCGAAAGAATTGAAAAAACAGATAAAATATGCAATGGATACCATCAACTCATGATTGCATTTGCCCAAACGACTTGAAATTGTTGCAGGGGTTGATCGATGCGCGGGCAGCAAAATCCGTCGCCCTGAAATGACTTAAGGAAATTCATTTTCATGAATCCCTTTGGAATCGCATTGATTTTATTGATTTCCGCCCTCCTCTCCGGCAGCCTCGCGGTCTATGCCTGGCGCCGACGGGGCAAACCGGGAGCCGGCATTTTCTTTTTTTTAATGCTGGGGACGACGATCGCGGTCTTTGCCTACGGGATGGAACTCCTTTCCGCCACCCTTTCGGGCAAACTGGCCTGGGTGAGAATCCGTTATGCGGGAACCGCCCTGATCTATCCGATGTACCTGCTGCTCGCGCTTTGGTACACCAACAAGAAAAAATGGTTTGCTCCCGGCCGTGTCGCCCTGCTGTTTGTCCTGCCGGTCTTCTCCCTGATCGTGCTTTTCACCAATTCACTCCACCATCTGCACTATGCCTCGATCAGCCTGAATACAAGCGGCCCCTTCCCCATGATCGCCAAGACATACGGGCCCCTGTTTGCGTTTTACTTCATCACCTCCTTTGGTTATGTTTTGCTGGCGCTGGCCATCCTGGGATCGAACTATTTGGTCACGTCGCCTTTTTTTCGGCGGCAAACGGCGGCGCTGATGCTGGGAACCATTGCCCCCCTGGCGGCCGCCTGGCTGTATAACACCGGCATGGTGAAACCCCTTGGCGGATTGAATATCCTTCCTTTTGCCTATATCTTTTCCAGCCTGACGGCCGCATGGGTCATCCTGGGCCGCAAGCTTTTCGATCTGCGCCCCTTCGCCCACGGAATGATTTTTGAAAACATGACGGATGGATTTATTGTCCTGAACAAGCAGCTCGAAATTCTGGACGCCAATCCCCCCGCATTGCGCCTGCTGGACCTTTTACCGGATCACATGGGTCAATTCGGGAATAAGGCGTTTGTGAATCACCCGGCGCTGATCCGGCTGATTCATAACGAACCTCACGCCCACGTGCAGATTGAACAGGACGGACAGGTCTTCGACGCATTCCGAACTTCCCTCTTCGACCAGCAACAGAATCTGGCCGGCCATTTGATCAGCCTGCGCGATGTCACCTCCATCAAGAAGGCGGAGGAGGCCCTCAGAAAAAGCGAAAACCAGTACCGGTTTCTGGCCGAAAACATGAACGACGTCCTGTGGATGATGGATCTGGATCTCAAAACCGTCTATGTTTCTCCCTCTATCGAGGCCGTCCTCGGCTTCACGCAGGAGGAACGCCTTCGTCAGGACGTTCAGCAGCAGTTGACGCCGCAATCTCTCAGGATTGCACGGGAGACGCTGGCCCGGGAAAAAGTGCTCGAAAAACAGACGGGCGATCCCAAACGAAAAGCAACCCTGACGCTGGAATTCTGTCACCGGGACGGCTCCACCCGCTGGCTGGAGACGATCATCAGCGGCATCCGTGATGATCAGGGCACGTTGACCGGCCTGTACGGCGCATCCCGGGACGTTTCCGGGCGCAAGGAAGCGGAGGCCAGCATCCTCCGGTTTTCGGAGGAGCTCAGAGAAAAAAACAAGGAGCTTCAGTGTCTCTATTCCGTGTCGGAGATGGTTCGAAAAGGACAAACCTTGCAGGAAGACATTCTTTCAGCTTGCGTCTCCCTCATCCCGCAGGCCTATGATTGCCCGGAGATCGCCGGCTGCCGGATTCCGTGGGAAGACCGGGAATACAAGACGGAAAACTTCGCCCGGACCTCCTGGATGCAAACGAGCGACATCCGTGTGCGCGGCAATTCGATTGGAAAGATCGAAGTCTGCTACCTTGAGCCGCGGCCGGAAAAAGACGAAGGCCCTTTTTCAAAGGAAGATCGCAAGTTCCTCGACGGCATCGCCGACCTGCTGGGAAAATCATACGAACGGCGGCTGGCCGCCGAAGAGCGGGAAAAGCTCATCGAGGATCTTAAAAATGCCCTGCAGGAGGTCAAGACCCTGACCGGCATGCTTCCGATCTGCGCGTCGTGCAAAAAAATACGAAACGATCAGGGATACTGGGAAAGAATCGAGCGCTACATCTCCGAGCGTTCATCGGTCCAGTTCAGCCACGGAATCTGCCCGGAGTGCATGAAAAAACTGTATCCGGAAATGGCGGACCATTCCTGAGCGCGGGGAATGCTTCCGGACCGATCCTGCCTGCCCGTCAGTAGGCGCTCCCGGTGGTTTCAATAATCGTGTACCCGACAAGCTCGCCTTTTTTGTTTTGCAGTCTGCAGATCCCTTCCCAGTATTCCTGCAGCTTTGACGGATTATACTGGTCCTCAACAATGGGAATTACCTCGTATTCCTTTTCCTTAAAGGGAACGGTCACGTTCCATCCCAGTCCGATCTTTTTGCCGTTGAACGTTTTAAACTTCTTTACGCTGTAGGCATAATTGTCAAAGGCGGCAACGTTTCCTTGTTTGTCTATGTAGGTTCCTTCTTTGACGCCTGTTTTGGGAAAAGGAAAGAGCATGATCTCCTCGTCATCAAAGAATCGGAAGGAAAACCATTCCCAGCCCAACTCGCTGAACCTCCCCCACTGCCGATCGAACCACGCCTTGCCGTTCCCGTCGATCTTGACCCAACGGCCCTTTTCATCCTTGAATTCGATCACTCCCCTTGTGGCAATATTGGTAAAGGAATAGTAGTAGCTTCTCTCTTTTGGTTCTTCGGGATGCCCCATGACGATGACGCCGTCTTTCCCATGCCACGCAGCCTTCTTCGTGGACGTGCCTTCAATCTCCATTTTGAGATTTTCGCTTGCGCCCACGATTTTGATCCGCCGGTCATCCAGGCAGATCCGGCTGTCCTGAAAGACAACGCATTGTGAATCCGCATAGACCTCATCAGAGCTGAATTGAATGGATTCTGAAAAAACATGCTGTCCGGTTGAGCAATCCGTGAACGTCAAATGGAGCGCATACGCTTCCAGGAGACGTGCCGCATATCCGTGGAATATTGTAAATTGATAAAAGTACAATTTGTTGTTCTGATCCGGCGCATACCCGGTGAGATACCACCACTCTCCTCCGTCGTCATGGGGGGCCCATTCATAAGCCGCGTCTTTGTGACCCGCATCCTCCAATGGAATATGGGCTGATTTGCCCGCAGCGCAACCCGACAGCAAAATCGCGATCAACAGGAATGTCAGTATTTTTCTCACAGGATCCTCCTTTTGCATTGAGTCTTGCCGCTTCGTTTTGCAGGGGAAGCTACCGCACGATCGCGGATGGCCTGAATTGCATCACCTCTCGATATTGATCCCTGACGGCGGCGTCCCGGAAGGGGAATGGAATATACTTTCCATCCCGCCAGGCCCCGATGCCGTCATCATAGTGAGGGCTGGAAGGATTGTCCGACTGGCCGGAGCTGTTCACCGCCAGCATAGGCTCTTCCTTACTGAAATCCACGATCATGCGCATGGAAGGAATCAGCCAGGTATTGAAATTTCTGCCCATCATGTACATGGATACATTCAGCGTGAACATGTCTCCCCCGGCGGGATACGGACCCCGGTTGAAGTATGACCACAAACTCCTCAGCGCCGTCCGTTCAATAAAGCCAAAATGGGGCGCCATTTGAGAAGTATCGGTTTCCCAGGTGCTGGTATGCAGCGCCCCCCATGTCCACCGGCCGGTGTCATCTCCCAAAGTTGATTCCAGAAATGCGACGGCATCCGCGAGCGAAAGGGCGATGATTTGCGCTTTGGTCTCTTTTTCTGGCGTATGGATATCGTCCCAGAAGGGGCTTTCATCGCCCCGGACCAGGAGATGATCGCAGGTGGCGTTGTAGCTCTCATTATCGGCGATCAGAAACGACTTCCACGCCCTGGAATCATCCGGGCCGAGCTCGTCTTGAAAAATGTCTCTGGTGGCGCTTTGCAGGAACGCTCCCGCCAGGGCAGCCTCTTTGGAATCCGCCCTCATGTCGCCGCTGAAGTTCCGCAGCATGGCAAGGGCAAGACGCGCGCCTGCCGCCTTTTTTTCATCTTTCCACCGGCTGATTTCCCTTGCAATCTCTCCGGCCAGAGATCCTTTCAGAAGAACATCCCTGAGCTTCGGCACAAACAGGGAGTAGGTGTCCAACTGCATCTCCCGGTTGGTTTGGGTGGTGTGCTGATCCGTCGCCGACGCCATCTGGACGATGCGCTCGGCCCTTTCGGGCCAGTACCAGGAAGAGGAAAGGATATGGGGATAATCCTTCGGCACCGTGCGGTGGTTGGCGGTTCCGATAAATCCGGCCGGAGGGTTTTGGGCATTCGGCAATCCGTCGGCATCCAAAAAGCCGGTCCAGTCGTAAACGCCGGTCCAGCCCGGCGAAGGCATCAGCCCGCGGCCTTTGGCCCGGACGGGGTAATTGCCGATCACCTGCCAGGCGATGTGATCCTTGTCCGCAAATACCATGTTCAGCGGTATGGCTCTGATCTGTTTTATCAGCGGAATCGCATCCTCCACCGAGTGGGCGAAACTGAGTTGAAAGAAAGCATTCATGCTGTTGTCATCTGCGGCGGGAACCGTTCGGCTCAACGCCACGCCGTAAGGCAGATCGACGGAGGCCGGCAAAATGACATGAATCGGCTCCGCCTGCAGCGCTTCGTTTAAAAGCGGCCCGTGCACGGTTTCGCGAAAAGTCCGGGCAACGGGCGGCTTGCCTTTGATGTTGAATATTTCCTGATGTTCGACAACCGGCAGCCACTCTCCTTTGTATAAAAAATGCAGTTTCCCGTTCACGTTCCTGAGCTGCTCCAGGAACAAGTCCTGGTTATCCGCCATAACCATGGTCGCGCCCCACGCAATATGGCCGTTGTATCCGGCAACGATCATCGGGGCGCCCGCAACACTCATTCCGGCCACGTCATAGGCGCCGCACCGGAGATGGATCATGTTCCACATGGACGGCATGCTTAAAGGAAGATGCATATCGCTGCAGAAAATGCTCGCGCCGTTTTTTGTTTTTTCCCCGCGGACGGCCCAATTATTGGAAGCGGCGGCGCCGCTCAAGCCCAGGGAGCTCAAAAACGGCTGCAGTTCATCTATTCCCGCCACACTTTCGGCGGCCTTCTTCAAGTCAACGCCCCTGAGCTTGGCGGCCTCCCCGAGTGGAATGGGCTCATCGGGATAGATGGGCAGCAGCCAGGCTGTTTTCTCGGCGCCCACGGCTTGAGCGATGTTCAAGGCGGCAATTTCCTCCGGAAGATTAAAGGAAAGACCGAAGCTCAGCAAAACGCATATCGTTATGGAATCCATGGGCTTCCAGGGTTCAGGCTTATACCCTGACAGCGCAAGACCCGGCGGCAGTTTGTCTTTGTGCTGATCCAGATAAGCATTTACGCCGTCGCTGTATCGCTCCAAAAGGCGGCGGTTCTCGGCGGAAACATTTCCGTAAAGACTCTCCGCCGCTCTTTTGAGATTCATGGTGCGCATGTAAATATCCAGATTCAGCAAGGCTGGTCCGGCCATCTCGGCCAGCCGGCCCTCCGCTATCAGTTTCAAGCCGATCATCTGGGCGAGCCGGTCCGAGGCATGCACATAGCCTACGGTCATGGCCAAGTCTTCCATGTTGTTTGCTTTCACGAAGGGAATGCCGTAAGCGTCGCGGCTTACCGTTGCGGTATCCCTGAGCCCCGTCAGGACCGCCGTTCCCTGAGTGGCGTCCAGTTTGTCTTTGAAATGCCGGTCCATCAGCGTGGCGCAGCTTGCAGAGAGAAGACAGACGGCGGCAATACAGCAGATTTTCAAGAATTGCTTCCCCGGATGACCCCGTCTCATTCCAGGATGTGCGGTAGGGTTCTGCATCGGACCTCCTCAAATCATTTTCCAAAATGTTTTTGCGATCCGTTGATGAATCCGGCGGAGAGATCAGCCCCGTTCGCGGCGGAGCGCTACTCGAAGCCCATGATCTCATAGAGGCATTCACCTGCTATGGGGGTTGCCTTGCCGTGCTCGATGATGTCGCCCTGGTAATCGGCAATAATCCGAAAATAGACGGGCCTTGCGATAAACGTTCTGGCGATCCACTGAGAAAAGGGATTCAATCCCGCAACGGTGAGAAGATCAACCTCTTCCACCAGAGCCTTGAACCGGATATTCAGATGCGCCCCAACGCCTCCCTCCTCAAAGTCGATCAGGACCTGCTTCGGATAATGGCGCTTCAGAACGGGGTGGGTGGCGAAATCCCGCTGCCGGACCGTAGGGCTGGCAGCGCCCACGATGATCTTGTCCCCCCTGGCGATATACAGCGGCCTTGCCCTGTTCATGGCGGGATCGATATAATCAACGTCCGCATAAACAATGGTGTACTCGTCCGAGAAGATCCTTCCCCATACCCAGTCCCGTGTGATCTCGTTGAGGGGTTTTCTTCCCCAGTTGTGGTCGGCGTATCCCTCTCCTTTTACCTGCCTGGTTTGCCCGTTTTGCGTGATGGCGCCCTCGATGCGGTTGCGGGCCTGATGGATGCTCCAGAAAAAGTCCCGGGATTCGTCCTGACCGTCGAGCATCCATCCCGGCGCCGTCATGGTCAGCTTGAAATCCGCCGTCACGCCTTCCATGTTCCACCGGACATGGTATTGCTTATCGTCCATTCTTCGAACAAACCCCAGGGGGCAGGCAATCTGCACATCCTCCGTCGAGGATTTCATCTCTTCCGCCTGCAGGGATTGCAGAACGGACATTTTCTTCCAGTCCGGGCTGTAGAGCGAAAAGGTGGCCCCGGGTTTTCCGTTGGTAAAGTTCGGGTCGAAGAATACCCCGACAAAGGTTTCACCGGTATCCAAATGCCCGTCAAAGTACCACCACTCAAAGGGACGCTTGCCGGTCAGGGTATGGCGCGCCCTGTCCTTTGCGCCGGGCTGGTTCTTGCCCCCGTCCAGAAACTCACTGCTTTGGCCGATGTTCTCGACGGGCCTGGGCAGATGGGTGCAGGAAGCGGCGGCAAAGATGAACAGGATGGCGAAAATGATTGCCGGAAGCGTCAACGATACGCGGTGGTTTTTGACAGGGGATTGTTTTTTCATAGGCGTCCTATAAGAATTTCGAACCCGGCTGTCAAGAAAATCTTGCTCGCCATGCATCCTGCGCGAATGCTGCGCATGACCAATTGAAATGCCGCATGACTTTTGAAAATCAAAACACCGCGGCAGGAAAAGCGTTCCTGATCCCTGGACAGGCTGCTTTTGCTTCCGCAAGCCATACGGGGCAAAACGGGTGTTCAAACCGGCCAGTCGGGTATTTTCTTCTTCGTTTTGAACCACCGGATTGTCGTCCAGAACATCAGCGGATTTTGCAAAGCGGTCCAAAAGCGGACCCGCAGGCTCGCGGAGGTCACGCCGGAGAGCAGACGGTCGAACTCGCCGAAGGTCAGGGAGCGCATTTTGCCGATGGTGACTTTCTCCAGGGCATTTTTCTCGCGCATGTAGCGTTCGAGCCATCCCGCATAGCGGGCCGCGCCGGCCTGCCCCCCGCTTAAAGCCTTCACGGCCAGCACTCCGCTCAAGCAGGCCATGTCGATGCCGCCGCCGTGCAGCGCGGAGGTAAGCCCCGCCGCGTCGCCCACCAGAAGAACGTTGTCGTAAACGAGACGGGAAAGCATTCGGGCAGGAGCGATGCCGCCGCCTCTTGCCAGAACGGATGCGCCGGCAAGTCCTTCCCGGCGCAAGAAGTCGGCCAGCATTTTCTTCATATCCGGCCGTCCGGGTCCCTGCGTTTTGCGCACCGTGCAGACCACGCCGACGTTGGCGCTTCTCTCATCCCTGGGAAAAACCCAGGCGTAGCCGGGCTGATTTTCGGCCGGAAGATCCGGGAAAAAGACGACCCGAATGCAGGGCACAAGCGAGCTGAAATCGCCGGCCAGCCTCACCTGATGCGCCGCGAGGCACTCCTGGACATACTCGCGCGCAAACCCGCAAAGCCGGGACGCCACGGACGGAGCGCCGCTGGCGTCCAGAATCCAGTCATACGATTTCTTCATCCGAACCAGGTCCGACACCGTCACGCCCGCCTGTTCGTGCAGGCGAACGCCAAGCGTCTTGGCCTGACGGGAAAGATCCTGCTGCCAGATCCGGCGATCGAGCATCCACAGGGGCTTGTGACTCCCCAGGGGAAAGCGGTACTCGCCGCCGGCTTTCAAAACAAGCCCTTTTACGGGATGCAGCAGTCCCCGGCCCGGCCGGGTCATAATTCCCAGGGAATCGAAGATGCATTCGCCGCAGACGATGCCTTCCCCGACCTTCCTCTTCTCAAACAGGTCCACGGTAATGTTTTTGCGGGCCGCCGCCAGCGCGGCGTAAAGGCCGCCGGGTCCGGCGCCGATGACGGCAATCTTCATGGCTTTAGCGCTCCGGGCTTTTTGAATTTTTTCAGAAGGTGGCGAATCGCCAGAATCGGATGGGAGCGCAGCATGCGCGGACCGGCGCAGCGCATCACCTCCTGAATCTGCCGTCTGCGCCCGGGCCTGTAGCAATGCACCGGGCAGGCCGCGCAGGTCGGCTTATCCGCGGCAAACGGGCACTTGTCCAGGCGCGTTTTCGCGTAGGCGAGGAGCTCGGCGCACGACGGGCACAACTCTTTCCCGCCGGTCTGATGCCGCTCCCGGCAGAACAGGGAAATCATCGCCGTGATGGTTTTATATTCGTCCGCGATCGATGGATTTTGCCCCACGGGGAACTCCTTCAAGAAGAAGGTCGGCGCGGCGAACTTCTTCGATGAACCGCCGAACTTTCTTCAGGTCTTTTTTAAAGCGCACGGGCCTTCCGCTCCGGTCGGTCGCGTTGGTCCTCGTGCAGCTGTCCACACCGGCCGGCCGGAGGCCCGTCATCGCGTCGTAAACATTGTCGGCGGCCAGTCCTCCGGCCAGAATCACCGGAATGGGGCTTCGGTCGATTAAGGCTTTGGCAATAGACCAGTCACAGGTTTCCCCCGTGATGCCGACAAAGCCCGCCACCGGCTGGTCCGCGTTCAAAAGCAGCGTGTCGATCAGAAAGAAATCCGTCACCGGCGCGAAGCGCTCCGCAATCTCCAGAATATTTTTTTCGACGGCGGAGGCGTTGGGCAACCCGGGCCGGGGAACGGACAGAGACCGCATGATGTCGAGGCGCGGAAACCGGTCCCGAAGGTCGATGTGCAGGCTCAAAAGCGCGTCGAAGTCCCGCACCGCGACCTGCCTCTCGTCGGGCCAGGGCGAAAGGACATCGCACAGGTGAACGCAATCCGGCTCATAGTAGTCCAGCGCCGCGAAGATGGCCGCCGGGTCTTTCATGATCGGAATCAGAACGCTGGCCGCGCCGCCTGCCTTCGCCGCCTGCACGGTTTTGCGGACGGACGCGCTTTTCCATTTTGCCGGATCGGGAAGCACGCTGCCGATCCGGTCCACGCCGAGTTCGATCAATGCGAGGGCTTCCGCGGGCTTTTGCACTTCATAAATCTGAATCATCGTTTTCCGCATGGTAATGACTTATCATGACCGCCGCGCCCAATCAAGATCGGCGACGGAGTGATTTCCGCCCGCCGGGCAAGGTCAAAAAGCAACTTGCTTTTATCCGCGTTTCACTGAATAATCGGCCCATCCAGAAAGAACAAAGGGGGCGCTCATGACGGTTACCCAACCCATCGAGGAGCTGTATAACGAAAGAGGCGCGCGCGCGCGCGCGCTGCGCGACGCGGGGAAAAAAGTCATCGGCTACTTCTGCTGCTTCGTGCCGGATGAAATTCTCACGGCCTTTGACCTGATTCCCTACCGCATTCAGGGCTCGCAAAGCGAGCCCATCGACGAGGCGGACGCGCTCCTGGAGCCGATGGCCTGCCCGTTTGCCCGAAGCTGCTTCAACCTGGCGCTCAAGGGCCGCTATGATTTTCTCGACGGGTTTGTCGCCCCGCACAG